>CAYSXR010000023.1:0-2147 GCA_964435035.1 uncultured Gammaproteobacteria bacterium | reverse complement strand
GTAGAAAAATTTGAACTCGCTGAAAAAATAAAAAAAGAAGAAGCGTTCAATTCATTTCTTTTGACGGATGCGTTTTCTGCGCGAACACGATCGAGCGCATGGGGACTTTATCGCAAAGCAATTGAACTCGGGGTGGAACCACGCGAACTTGCCGGCAAACTTTTTTGGGCGACAAAAAATATGCTGATTGCAAAAAAAACAAATGGAGCGGGGGAGAGTGGAATCAATCCTTTTGTGTATCAGAAAGCGAAAACAGGAAGTAAAAATTTTTCTGATGCCGAGCTCGAAAAAATCGCATTTGATCTCACAACACTCTTTCATGAATCAATGCTTTCTGGAATTGAATTCGAACCAGCACTTGAAGCGTTACTTTTGAGATCGTTGGAAAAAACTAAGTAAGGGTTTAGGTGATAGGGGTTAGGGTCTAGTTAATACGAATCACAGTTCAAAACACATTTTTATTTTTTTTGTTATAAAAAAAGAGCCTGGAATTTATTTTTGAATTTTTCAAAAACAAGTTCCAGGCTCTTTAGATATTTGCACTAGCCTTTAGTTGGAGTTATTAACTCCGGTTTATTTTAGAATGTACCGTAACAAAGAGTAAGGAGAAAAATTTTCAAAAGTTTTAATGGGTGAGTCGATAGCCACTTACTTCTACCTTTCATACCATTATCTCTAATAGAACAAAATGTTCCTAAACAATTGAAATCTCTTTGCGAAATGCAGAAGCAATAGTTTGTATAAAACCCTAAGTGGGTAACTTCACAATTGCAACAACCTGCTATCTCTATTTGTAATTAGTATACCTCGAATTTTGGAGACAAAAGGGGATATTAGAAGATTCTTGGGGATAACTAAAAATCCCCATACGGGGATTTGTAGAAAACCTTTATTTTACAGTCTTTTTTGCGAGGAGGAGAAGAAGGAGTAGTGAGGCAAAACTCACAAGTCCCATTACTGGTATGGTAATAAATCCATACTCGTGGACATACTTGATGAGACACGATGGACCTGATGCTTCACAAGGAAGAACTGATTTGCCTATACTTTCTGATACTACGTGGAAGATAGAAACAGCGAGTCCAAATAATGTTAGACCAATCGCATAGTCAGTAATCTTGAAATCTTTTTTCCAAAGTGCGATGCCAAACAAAATTACTTGAGGATAAAATGCAATGCGTGTGTACCAACAAAGTAGACATGGTGGGTAGCCAATCACATTTGAGTAAATAAGACTTGAGATTGCTGCAGCGAGTGCAATAAAAAATCCGATAAGCAAAATATTTTTTTGGACGACAAAATGTATTTTTTTTGAAAATGCATTTTCTGGAATAAGAAGACAGTAGATCAAAACAATACTCAATAGTATTCCAGCAAAAACTGAGATACTCATAATTTGATTGAAGAAAAAAGTAAATGTTTCCATATAGATTAGTTGGATACTTTTTCCTCGTCGCTAAGAGATGTTGTTTCTGTAGGTGAGGGGATGCCCGCTTGTCGAGCTAATTCATCAAGAGCAATTTTTCCACGAAGTTGTGACCCAGGAACAAAGCTCCATAGATCTCCCGTCTGGATTGGATCTGTGTCGCTCGCGACCACACCCACTCCTTTGAAAACATGAACACGGAATGTTTTTGATCGAACATTTTTACACGATGCATCTTCGCCTTCTTGTGCGGTTGTCTCACAAATTGCAGGTTTGCCCGCGTACGTTATTTTGATACCATTGGGAAATTTCCATGTTGGATAACTCTCAATTTTTTCGTCATCACAAATTTGTTTCTGATCTCTTCCATCGGGTGTAGAACATTCCACATAGAGTCCTGCTCTCTCAAGTGATTGGCGAGAAGCATCAAGCGCTTTCTCTTGTTCTTGGCAGTGAGGACACCAGAATGCTCCGTAGAATTTTGCACCGCTATCTTTGAGTGCTGTGACGAACGTAGAATATTTTCCCGCAGTTCCTGAACCGCGAACGACAAGGGTCATTAGAGTGGTAATTGCAACGAGTATGAGCACAAAGATAATAATGCGAGTTTTTGTTGATTTGTTTTCCATACTTTGGATTATACCCCTTTTCTTTAGCCGGGGACAGCATTCTTTTTTCTTGATTTATAAGCCGATTTATGGTATTTTCGATTGTACTTGTG
>CAYSXR010000022.1:0-2813 GCA_964435035.1 uncultured Gammaproteobacteria bacterium | reverse complement strand
AGGCGCGGAGCCGACCACAGTAGTGGTCGTTGCCGAGGCAGGGTCGTGAAAATTTTTGAGCGACGGCGAAAAAATTATTCCTGACCGACTCTCCAGTTTCTCTTGGTGTAAATAAAAAAGCCTCGGTATAAAACCGAAGCTTTGTAGTTTTGTTATGCATATGCAGGCTTTGGCTTTTTACCGAGTGTCTGTAAATGCCGGAAGTGGGAAACAATCGCACTAAGAAAAGTGGGTTGTTCATTATATTTTTCATTAAATTGCATCGCCACCTTTTTTACTATATTGCTTATTTTTGAATAATGGACATGTGAGATTTCCGGAAAGATGTGGTGTTCAATTTGATAATTGAGTCCGCCAAGAAACCATGTTGCAAACCAGTTTTTTCGTGAGAAATTACTAGTGCTTTTTAGGTGATGAACGGCAAATTCATCTGGCAGTTTACCTGTTTGAGTATCCGGTACGGCGAATGCAGTGCCGTCGACGACGTGCGCTAGCTGAAACACAAAACTTATGATTATTCCGCATGTCACGCCACGAATGAGGTATCCGATAAGCATTGCTTGCCATCCGATCAAGATTGTCGGCAATATGAACCATATGGTTGCATATTGAATCTTGGTGAGCCAAAAATTTGCATGTTTACCTCCGTATTTCCTGAAATAAGCATGAAATGTCATCTTGGGATTGTACGTAGCCCTGCAGAATTTCACGTATTTGATAAAATCAAGCAGCCATATCCAACCGAAATAGAATATCCCGTATAGAATAACAACGTAATAAGCCTGATATCGATGCCACCAGTACCATGGTTGTTCCGGACTCATGCGCATTGCTTTGCCAAACGAAATATCCTCATCCTTTCCCTCAACATTCACATACGTGTGATGTTTTACATTATGCTTGTCTACCCAGAAGAAATTAATTCCACCAAGTAAATTAAGGGTGAGTCCCATTAATTTGTTTACTCGTTTGTCTGTACTGTAACTACCATGGTTTCCATCGTGCATGACACAGAATCCAATTCCAGCAAAATCCATGCCGAGAAGAAAATTGATTACAGCTGAAAGCCAGAAGTAATCATGAAAGTACAACCAGGCAATGTAAAAAACAGGGAAGAGAGTGAGCAGTATTGCCGTCTTTACATAAAGTGCGAAGTTACCAGTGGGGTCAATCTTGTTGGTCGAAAAATATTGGTATACCTCACGAGAAACGGCGGTATAGAATGGGCCGGTCTTGCCGGGATTAAAGTGAATCTTTATTGCATGTTCCATAATATGTATTTTTAAAAGAAAAATAGTTTTATTTTTCTTAACTCTAGCATTTCTGCACGATCAGGCAACAAAAAAGCCCAGCTGATAGGCAACTGGACTTTTTTGAATTGAGAAACGGGTCAAATAATCTTTCAGATTATTTGACTGCGTCTTTGAGTGCCTTCGCTGCACGAAACTTTGGCACTTTCATTGCTGCCACTTTGACTTGCTCTCCAGTCTTTGGATTGCGAGCCATCCGGGCTGCACGTTGTTTGACTGAGAAGATACCGAGACCTGCGATAGATACTTCGCCACCCTTTTTGAGAGTTCCAACGATTGCATCCATGATGCCGTCCACGACTTCTTCAGCTTGCACTTTGGTTCCACCGATTTTTCCGTGAACCAACTCTACGATAGCTGCTTTGTTCATAAACTATAGAGGAATTAATTTTCAAAAATTCCTAACGTTTTTCTTCTTGCAAAAAGAAAAACGAAACTAAAATTCGACCGAGCTAGTAAACGTATACGTTTTAAGGTAAGTGCTTAAAACTAAGCGTATTATAGCTGTGGGGGACAATAATGCAATGATTACAAGGCTTTTTTGGAGTCGATGGCAAAAAACCGTTATTTTAGGGCGTATATTTGGATTTGTAAAATAAAATATGTATGCTACAATAAATCCGAAAAAAAATTAAACATACACCTTAAAAAGTTCATATAGATGAAAAAATTACTACTCACACTCGCAGGCGTGGGAATGTTCCACACACCTTCTGCTTTCGCAGAAAAAAAATTTGACACTACACAGCAAGCTGGAGAAAAGCTTACACTGGAAGTTGTTGGGATTGGAAATGCAAATACTTCTTATACGGGAATGTTTGGATTTGCAAAACAGAAAATAGCACGTCGGTTTGCATTAATCGAAATACTTTTTTCTGAAGTGGAATACGATTTCCACAGAAAGGCACTGGTAGATAATTCTACTCTTCTTATTGCAGGAGCAGGCATTGCTTACAGCAGAGAACACGCAAATGTTGGCCTTATGGTCACGTATGTGAATGATTCTCCATACGTTTCGCTTACTCCATATGCATATGTAGAAACAAAAGACGGAAGGTTGAATATGTTTACGTTTGTCACTGTCCAGCTTGAAAGGATCGATTTCGTATTTGAGGGCTTATATTGTACAGATATACCTGGGACAAAAAGCAAACTCGGTATTGGTGCAATGTCATTTCGTGAATATCTTGGGCCATATGTACGCGTTTCCTTCGGACCGATGTATATAGGCTTCAATTATGGATGGTATATTCTCCCCGAATTTAAATGGGGAAATGGAGGCTCTCACGAAAAGAGTGCTATATACCATACACAGGATCCGATAGGACAAATTGTAATCGGGCTCGGACTTGGAGAAAAAAGACGGTGTGGAAACTGTAATTAAAGAAGTAATAAAAATCGGCGACTGCGAAGTTTGTGGTATCAAAACCGCAAACAGACTCACTCGCCCTTTATTCAACTCATGAGCATTGGTTCGTGGAGTGAACAAGGGGTGTCGCCTCA
>CAYSXR010000021.1:3456-6519 GCA_964435035.1 uncultured Gammaproteobacteria bacterium | reverse complement strand
GTGCTCGTCCCAAAAAGTCCTGTAAATAATGCCATAGTGGGGTGATTATAGCATAAAAACGTCTTTTTGAAGGGCTTGCTTCTTGACTAGATCTTGGTCCTTTACGAGTCGTTGCAATACGTCTCTGAGCACTGAGGCTGTATGTTCTGGTATAGAAATGTTCTTAATCAAGCTGAGAACATCCGTCTCGTTACTGCTTGTGTTGTTATAGATTGTATTCCGTAAATAATCACTGCTTGGGCCGACTTGTTTTGCAATCAAAAAATAACAAGTGACAATGTTTTTTTCTTCTTGGGTGATTCGATTTTTGTTCTCAAGTTCAGACAAATAGGAAACCAAATTCGGATCAAGTTCGCCAAGCTCGCTATATATATTTGCTATTTGCTCCATCTCTTCCGTTGAAAGTTCTTTTTCAGAAAGAACCTTTTTCGCAATATCGTTCAGCAAATAGTGTGCGTCGGGTTTTACCTTCGCTACTGTTTCAATATCTGAATTAAATGTATTAGGCTTAAATTGCATAGGTTTTTTCTTTTTCGTTACTTTCGACTATCCCCTGCCCATTCCTGAGCAACAATTCCATCTGTTTGTTAAATCTACTCAAAAGAATTTGAGACTTATGCGAAATCATTTCTTCAGATGCACCCTGGAAATAATAATACCCATCACGCGTTTTACCACCTCGATCAAAAATAGTCTGTTGTGGAGTACTGTTGTCGTCAACAACCTCATATCCTTCTCGCTTCATAGCATCAAGCACACTGCGCGCATTGACTCCTGTACTATTATTCTTGCTTTTTGAATCTTCTACAACAATTGGTTTTTTCAAAAATATATTGTTGATTCGAGTAAGTGCGTTCACAAACTGAGGAGTTTGTTGATCGCTCAGAATATTTATTGGAATCCTGTATTCCTCTTTAAACTCCTCGCTCTGTACATCAACATCACCGATGAGTTTTCGATTGCGTGGAATATCAATACTTTCTCCAGTGTCTATATACTCGCCTTTTTCGTTCAAAAATCCTCCAGAAAATTCACTCGAACCAAATGATTCATTATGGTCGCGAACCGCTTGTGCGGTATCGTTTTTGAGAGTAGACCATGCATCCATTATTGCCTGTTCTTGTTCTGTGGGGCCATCTGGGTAGTATTTTTTGGCTACCTGCGAAGCAATCGCCGCATGATGTGTAGTAATTACAGCCCGTTCAAACTGCTCAAAACTATCACACGACATACCTTTAAATTCCACGCGAGCACCTATTGGCAAAACGCCTTCAAATTGTTCTAGATTTTTTGAATGTACACTTTTAACATTATTGATTTCATTTCCCGCATTAATACCAGAAACACTCGAAAGTGTCATTATATTACTTAAAAAAAGCATGTCGTCAGAAACAGAGAGCCCGCTTTCCCCACCTAAACTTATATGGTACCCGGTCGAAGCCTTTGTGTATTTTTGAAAATTAAAATCCAAAAATCCAGCATCTTGGAGAAGTTTTGTTTCAGCAATGAGAACATATGGATTATCCGTAGGTTTCGTAGCAATTTCATGAATACAATTTGAACCACCAATACCCTTTCCAATTCGAGCAGACCGACTCACTGCCTCAATATCCCTTACGTACCCAACAGCACTCGCTTCATCATACGCTTTACCGATAGACAGTCCAACTTCATATTCCATTCCACAAGTCACTCGTGCTCCGTCTGGAATATGCTCCATTGAGTACAGATTGATGACGTTTTCAATTTCAGTGAGTTTCTCGGCAAACAGTTTTTCATCTTGAAGTCCATACGCAGCTATAGCCAAGGAAAGAAGTGTTTGGCCTTTTTTGCCATAGGATTCTGTAAAATGTGAAGCCTTTTCTTGAACATAAGATGGAAGACTGTCCATTTTGTCTTTTACCCAAAATGATTGCTCAATATTTTCCAGTCGATTTCTTTTTACTAAATACTCGGGGTCTTCGGGAGTAAGGTCAAGCTCTCTTTTTGCATCGGTAAATACTGCCTCACGAACCAGTGGGTTATTCATAAAATCATATTTCCCTTCATTGAACATTTTTTTCCCCAATTGATTGAGTGAATCTTTCAAAACTTCAGATTGAAGTGACTCAGGTATGTCCATCGGGTCGATATAAAATCCTTGATTTACAATATCAATCAAGTCTTCGGTCGAAAAAACGGTCATATATTTCTCCATTTGAACTCTATGAACCATGACTTGTGATTTCATTATCTCAGCTCTCTGCGCAGACGAAAGATCGGAGAAATTTTTTCCGACAAAAGCTAGGATTTTTGATAAATTATTAAATCCAACTCTTCCACCATCAAATTCTTTTTCCAAAATCTTTATTCTTACTTCGTCAGTCAATAAAGAAGGCGGTATCTTTTCGAAGTTCAAATACCCATCATTTAGAAAATCAATGAGATCATTCGGTTCAAACATTGCATCAATCTCAGCAGCTTTGAGACTATTAAAAACTTTCAGTTTTAATCCTAAATCAAGAGTGTCAAACTGCAAATTATCCAATGCGAGCATTTCCTTGATAGCATCTTGCGTCAATGAGTCCAATTGTACTGATTGAAGTTTGCTCGAAAAACCCGCCAGTTTAATACATTTCTCCGGGATTAGATTCTTAAAAATTTCGTTCTCATTAAAAGCATCCTTGTACCTATCATAGATCCATTGTGGCATCTGGCCTGACAAAATAAGGATTGAGTCCTTTTCAGAAAAATTCCTTTCACGCAAAAATCTGGGAAAACAATTTCTTGCTGAAAAATTACAATCAGCTTTTTCTGTTGAACCCAACTTTTGAAGTAATGACTCTACCCGAACTAGATCACCTGCGACAATTGCATTTTCCAGTAACTTTTCTACTCGGGGATACAAATCGTGATTTTTATTGTAATTATCCAAACCTGGATTTTCAGTCAAAATCTCAAGTGCCCGATCTACCGGAAATTGATATATCTCATTTTGCTTTTCTGTTCGGATGGCTGAATTAATTTTTTCGGTTAAGAATTCGTTATCCCCAGCTTCTAATCCTGCTTCACTCAGTGCTTGTG
>CAYSXR010000021.1:0-3356 GCA_964435035.1 uncultured Gammaproteobacteria bacterium | reverse complement strand
CCGTCGGATCATTGTTTTTGAGTGATTCTAAACGAGTACGAAGACTCATAATTTCAGCCCTCATTGAGTCGCTTTCTTGTTGAGAAGAATTTGATTCTACTCCGTCCTTAAGAAGCATTTTTGTAGTAGTATTTTTTAAAAGTTCAGCAGTAGAATCAATTTCGTATAATTTAGTGTTGACGCCTAAATATTCACGAATATTATCTACCAGTAATTCGTCTAGATCAAACGATTCCTGAAGTACGTCAAATTTCGTATTCATATTCTTTAAATCTGCGACACTTGAATCTATTTCGTTCAAAAAATTCTCCTGTGTTATTTCAGGATCGGCAGAAACCTCCAAAAAAGCAGACGGCTGCTCTATTTTCGAAATATTCTCACTGTTTATTGTTTCCGATGAACTCATGACTCATTAAAAAAATCATCTATACTCTTTCTCGTCATACCAATCTTCTCTTCTTCGAGTTTACGACGAAACAATGAAAAAAGCTCATTTTTTCTCGACTTTAATTGACTCATCTGGGTATTAAAATTCTCTTTCAGAGCCTTAAATCTCTCAATTTTATCCTTATGGTTAGAGGTGTTCACAGGACAATTTTACAATACATTCTTCAGTAAGTCGAATGTAACAACACTCAATACTCCTACGAAAAAAGCCCCACAATGTGGGGCTTCTCTCGTAAGTGGAAACTGACAAAATATTAACGCTTCTTTTTTGCTGCTGTCTTCTTCTTTGCAACTTTCTTCTTTGCTGCTTTCTTTTTTGCTGCCATAAAATTTTTTTAATTAATTTTTAAGAGGCAATCAATTCCGACCACACAAAACATTTTTTGAAGAAACAATTTTTATAAAAAATAATTTCAAAAAAATATTTGTTACTAAACTAATTGCGACTACAATAATTATCACTCATACAAAACATTCACGCAATACTTTTTTGTAATAACTGTGGAAAACTTTTTATTTTTTTGTAAAAAGTTTTTGAAAAATTATTTTATTTTTATTTTTTTAAAAAAATAAATTTTTTTTATTATTTATTTTTGTGATGCAAAAATCTTTTTATGTTTTATATTTGATTCACAAATTATTAAAAAGAAAAACTACTCAACAATGTTGAGTAGTTTTTCTTTTTAGTTCTGCTCCCACACTTTGTGGTGAGCGGGTCCTAAACTCCAACACAAATGCTTTATGTGAGCGGAGCCGTCCACCACAGAATGTGTGAACGCATTTACAATATAACATGGAAACAACAAACATTAAACCAAAAGAAAAAGAGTACGTTTTGCGTGCTCTTTTTCATCTTTTGTACCTATAAGCCGAATTCTGTACTCTTGCGAGCGACAGTCATTTATCTAGGATGCTTGTTACCAAGCACCTCAAGCGATTCTCCCGGCAAGCCGGGCACGATCTTGCATTCACGTAAGGATTTAGCCGTTTCACTCTTCAACTTCAATATATATGAAGATTTATCCGATTGCTCGGATACCATTGCCTTTCGGCTATTGGCGTCACTGCTCGCACCTCTGCCGTTACCGACGACGGGCGTTACCCGCTACGCTTCCGCGCGCAGAGCGCGCAAGTTTAAAGTTCATAAAGTTATAAGGTTATAAAGTAAATTCAAACGCATTGCATTCGGGCTACTTTACAAACTTTATGAACTTTTAACTTTATAACTCGCGTGCTCCGCACGCGGCGAATGTTCGGACTTTCCTCACCATTTCTGGCGCGACTGTCTGATACAAGGACCTACATAGTACCACCTGTGGATAAACTTGACAATGGCTATTAATTTGCTATAATTGCACTGTGAGTAATAAACACCAATAATTATTACAAAACAAATGCTTCGCAAAGCCCGCCTCACGGCGGGTTTTGTGTTTGTATGGCGCATTATTTGATACAATAATTACGGTAACTCCTCTATCAATTTAATGTGATACATCTCATTTGACAAATGGTTGTATAAATGCTATAATATATTTATGAAAAACAAGCTATTTTTACTCACTCTTGGGCTCATCGTTGCATCAATCCCCTTCGGGTTTGGAGATATCCGAACTACATCCGCGCAGACAAGCTGTGTGATTACTTCATTTGTTTCCGGCGCTCCAAATAATTCCGTGACGAGTGGATCTTCAACCGTGCTTTCATGGAACGCGAGCGGATGTAATTATGTGACTCTCAGCGGTGGATCACTCACCGATCTTTCTCCGCGCGTACCAAGTGGATATACAACCATAGGACCAATCACCACAAACGCTACTTACACACTTGTAGGATACGGAGCAAATGCGACGAGTTCTCCAGCAACGATTACTATCACGATGGCAAACGATGTTATCACCACACCAGCTACAAATGTTGGATCAAACACAGTGCGTCTCAACGGAATCATACTGAATGCATCTGATATCTTTACTGCATACTTCAACTTGGGTACTTCGACAAATTTTGATAGAACAACCGTACCTCAAGGTCTTGCACCAGTAAATAATTTCCCTTTCAGCGATACAGTCAATGTATTGCCGAACACGACATACTACTATCAAGCAGTGGTTCGTATCGGTCAGACACTATACAAAGGAAGCATTCTTTCGTTCACGACTCCGAAAGCTGATACTGGTATTGTGTACGCAGGAAATGGAACAAGCTCTACAACAACTGGGGGTACAACAACTACGAGTACAACCTCGAGCACAACTTCAAACGCAACCAAAACAACAGGTGCTGTAAATGGAACTCAATCAACCACTGCGACAAGTCCTGTTTCGGTCACGATTTCAAACCAAAGTGACAAGATAAACATTGGCGACATCGGAGAATACACAGTCACCTACGCAAACAATTCTGGAAAAAAACTTTCAAACGTGATGCTTTCAATCGTCTTTCCACTCGGATTTGAAGTACAGCAGACAACCGTTGGAACAGTTGTAAATCCATCAACAGTCACGGTAGATATCAAGACACTTGCTGTTGGAGAAACTGGGTCAGTCTACATGCAGGTACTCGTTGGAAAAACCGTTTCGACAAACACCACACTTGTAACGAACGCAACACTTGAATACGCATATCCAAACGGAACACACGACAGCACTGTGGCATACGTGATTAATCATGCAAACCGACCGAATGTCCTTGCTGGGCTCACATTAGGATCAGGATTCTTCCCTACTACAATCTTCGGATGGCTCCTCACAATCATCATCATTCTTGCAATCGTGCTGATTGCCCGTCGAATTGCAAAAGCGAAGAACGCAGGGCACGGAGGCGGACATCATTAGGCCCAGGGTGAGACGATGGTTGGAACCGTCGTCGCAAGACCTTGAGTATTCCGTACTCGGAAAGCGAAAGGTGTA
>CAYSXR010000020.1:0-12266 GCA_964435035.1 uncultured Gammaproteobacteria bacterium | reverse complement strand
CCACACCAATCCTCCAAAAACGAGTATCAAACCAATAATAACAAACCAACCAATGAGAGCACTTCCCTCTCTGATTCCAACCATAGCATACCGAAGCCCATCAACAAAATAGAAAAATGGATTGAATTGCACGAAAATCTGTAATTTCTCAGGAAGCATCGTAATAGAATTAAAAACTCCACCAAGAAACGTAAGAGGGGTAATAATAAATACACTCAATACTGAAAGCTGTTCAAAATTCTGTGCCCATAATGCAACGAGAAGCCCAAGAAGTGAAAAAATAATCGCAACAGCAATCGTATACAGAAGAAATAATCCCAAGTGAGTAATCGTCGCTGCGCTAAAGATAAGTGCAATCACATACACGCCGACTCCAACAATTACTCCGCGTGCAACTCCGCCAACTACATACCCCGTAATCATTTCAAAATGAGACAAAGGTGCTACCAATATCTCTTCAATATGTTTTGCAAAGCGCTGAAAATATAGTGACGATGACGTCTGAGCAAAAGAAGAACCAATCAGATTAAGCATGAGGATTCCAGGCAGCACAAAATCAATATACGTAACCCCGGCAATGAGATCAATTTTACTTCCGACGACTACCCCAAAAATAAGAATATAGAGAAGCGCATTAATCCAAGGTGAGAGAAGCGTCTGGATATATACTCGAAACGATCGCTGTATTTCCCGCTCAATAAATGTTTGAAGACCAATAATATTCATCATAAAAAGAAGGATTATTTTTTCTTTGCAGTAAGCGAAAGAAATTTCGCTTCAAGACTACTGCCATCTTTTACAAAGTCGGACTTAGGTGCGTCAGCAATAATACGCCCCCCATCAATAATAGCAATTCGCTGACAAAGTTCCTCCACTTCCTCGAGATAATGAGAGGTAAACATGATTGTTTTTCCAGCCGCATTAATTTTTTTCAAATATTCCCACAGCTCAAGTCGAAGCTCCACATCGACTCCTGCAGTCGGCTCATCAAGAATCAAAAGCTTTGGATCATGAATCATGGCGCGCGCAAGAAGCACTCGACGTTTGAGTCCACCTGACAACTGCATAAAGGTCTTTTCTTTATGCGATTCCAAATCCAGAATTTTAAAAAGTTCTTTTATCCTAATTTTCCTTTGTTCTTTAGTCATTCCATAATACCCACCTACATACCACAATATTTTTTCTGCAGGCGCAAAAATATCCATATTGAATTCTTGCGGAGCCAGGCCCACAAGCATTCGAGCTTCACGATAATCGCGCTCGACATCTTTATCAAAGACTTTAATTGTCCCGGATGTAATCCGGCCAATACCAGTAATCGCGCTAATCGTGGTAGTTTTACCCGCTCCATTTCTTCCCAAAAAACCAAAAAACTCACCAGGTTCAACGGTCAGAGAAATATCATCAACAGCGATAGCTTCACCATATTTCTTAGTAAAGTGTGTTATCTCAAGTGCGTGCATAGTAAGAAAGTTCAAAACTTATCCGCCCAAGGCGGATCCGCCTTGGGCGGAAAATTCAAAAGTCAAAACTGAAACTTAAAACGATTCTCTCACGCCATTCCTGCGAAAGCGGAAATCTAAAGTTTTTAGTTTTGAGTTAATATGCAGTATACCCCGCCCATCACAACCGCACAACCGCTCGAATCAATTCTTGAGAAACAGTATCAACACGATATGATTTTTCAGGATGCCACTGCACCGCATAGATTGAATAACTTTCATGTTCAATCGCCTCAATAATTCCATCGCTACTCTGTGCAGAAACCCGCAACCCTTTCCCCAATTGTTTCACACTCTGATTATGAAACGAATTAACCATAATCTCATTCACCTCAGGAAAAATACGGGATAAAAACGATTGTGGTTCAATAGTGACGGAATGTAAAAGCTTTTCAATATCCTCCTGTGGCTGACGATGCCCAAAAGTTCCAGGCACATCATGATGAAGATTTTGATGTAGGGACCCGCCAAAAAATACATTAATTACTTGTAATCCTCGACATATTCCAAATACTGGTTTTCCAAGTTCAATAGCAGCCTCAAGCAATCCAAATTCAATATCATCACGACAGGAATATGTCTGCACAGTATCATATCGCACTTCTTCACCATATCGAGTAGTCTGCACATCATGACCACCAGTAAGAACTAGGATATCAACCATTGCAACCATAGACCGAAGTTCTTCTGGTGAGAAGGTAAGAGCTGGAACCACGACAGGTAGTGCCCCTTCGGCATGAAATGGATAGACTTTATAATCCTGTACAATAACCGAAGGAAGACCAAATACTTTTTCAGACTCTACTTCATTATGATGCGAGGTAATGAGAATTTTTTTCATAGCCAAAAAATCAAAATGCGGCTAAGATAAGCCACACTGAGATAAAGATACTGGATGATTATCCACTTGTCAACGATGATACACAGTTACAAATTCCCTACCGCACAAAACACTTCCGACACAATGGCTCATACGTAAACGTTCCATCATCAGGAATGACTGAAGGCATTCCACTCGTAAGAGGTTTACCCAAACTATACACCTGAGTGTGCGTTGCAGAAAAATTTTTACACTCATTACACACAGCTCGTTTATACTTCACCTCACGAGGCCCGAGTTCAAATAATTTTTTGGTCATTTCAAACAATTCACCCCGATAATCAGTATCAAGTCCCGAGACAATAACATCAGTACCTCGAGATAGTAGTTCACCAATATATTCTGCATCGGACGGTTCAAACATATGTATCTCATCGATACCAACAACAGAAAAATCTTTAACCAAAATTTCTTTCAGAGAATGTATTTTTTCAGCTTCAAGAAACAGCCCACTCCGTGACTCGATCCGACTATCACGCACATTGCGAATGGGCTGAAAGAGCCCATACGTCGAAGTAGAATATTTGAGTGGTGAAAAATGACTAATCAGATCAAATGATTTTCCACTTTTCATGGGTCCGAGAATGAGAGTGAGGTGCATATAGTATTATTGTATTTTTGATGAAGTACACACCTGATTACGGCACAGAGATACATACTCATGAATTGATGGTGGTGCATCACAATCATAATCAATTCCTTCGGCAAGAGTCATCTGAGTATCATTGTACTCATCGATTGATGACTGAGGTATTTCATAGTGGATTGCATACACACTTCCGCATGGATCATAGAGCTCATCGGTCAGCTTACAGTCATTGTCTTCAGTACATGCAAATGGAATAGGAGATGCAACAAATTCACCATAGGTAATTTCTTCAACAATTTTGCCACACCCCGACAACGCCAACGTTGCAAACACAACAGCAATGACCAATAGCACTCGCTGATACATAATCATAAAGAAAAATAATAAGTAATCATACAGAGTATACCAAAGAAGCGAACAATAAAAAAAGTCCCCATCAGGGGACTTATTTTATCTATCTACTATTCTGCTTTTGGAGCTTCTGGTTTCTTAGGCTCATCAGCAAAAGCTTTCTTTGTTTCCTCGGCTGCAGTGAAGCGTGTCATATGCGTATCATATATATTCTGTCGTTCCAGAGGATAATCGATATACCTATAGATTGTACAGCTGAATAAGGTCTATATTGACCGTACTCCTATTACTACATACTGTCAACAAAATCAATACAAAAACTACCTAACTTTTAGGAGGCAGTGGAATAAATACACTAGTTCTTCTTTTATATTCTGCAAATTCAGGATTCTGTTCCATTTTTTTCTCAAGCATAGGTATGCCAGAAACTTTGAGAATGAGAGTGGTGATCACTATAGGCCCAATAATTCCATACCAGCCGTACATAGAATTAAGTGTGATAAGCCATATACCCCACCACTGAGTAACTTCACCAAAATAATTTGGATGTCTCGTGTATCGCCACAAACCAGATTTCATGAGAGCACCCTTATTTCGTGGATCTCGCATAAATACTCCCAACTGTGCATCGCCTACAGACTCAAAAAAGAAACCTATTCCCCAAATCAATACACCCGCATACCCTAGAAATCCAAAAATAGTAGTGCTCGGATGTGCATTAAATAACACTACAGGAAATATAATAAGGTAGAGCAATAGACCCTGCAAAAGATACACCTGGATATAGGATCGAAGATAGAACCACTTCCCCCACTCTTTTCGCCATGCAAGATATCGATAATCTTCTGTCTTACCCTTATTTCGTGCATGGATATGCACTGCAAGACGGACACCCCAGATGGTTACTAGTATCCCAATAACAAAGCTGGACACAGAAAATGCACCTGAAATTACAAAAGAAACCCATGTAAGAAGTACAAACCCCAATCCCCACGCAATATCAGCAACATCATTTCTTTTTTTCAATACCGAAATACCAAACCACGACGTCATGTATACCAGAAGCACGAGACCAAGGATTAGATAATAGTTCATACACTCATTTTAGTAACGATAAGATAAACAATCACTGATACAGAAGCTGACAACACCGCGCCCCATATAAGATCAACGATGGTTACATTAAGCGGCCAGTCTCTAATTGTAGCAAGATTGGTCAAATCATACGTAGCATAGGTAATCAGACCAAACAATGCTCCATAGAACAGTGTGTGCGTCCACGATCCTTTAGCAAGAGCCGGAGAAATAACAAATACCACTAGTCCGAAAATAAAAAGAAGATAAAATATAATCGCTGCAATCCAATTAATATTTGTTTTCATAAGAAAACCCAGATGCTCACGATAGAAATTTTTTGCGACCAGTCCGAGCCATATCATGTCAATAGCAAAAAACACAGGCAATGCGATAGCGTATAATTTAATAAGCATATAAATCAGTATATAAATAATACACGCACTATATCAAAAAACCGCCTATATGGCGATTTTTTGTATTTCTATTTTTTATTTGCTTCAATAGCGGCTTTCTCATCCATATAGAATATTTCCCACACGTGTCCATCAAGATCTTGAAAATCTCTCGAATACATCCAACCATAATCCTGTGCAGGTACAGGCTCCACTCCCCCAGCACCAAGAGCTTTGAGAACAAGCGAATCGACTTCTTCTCTACTTCCAACAGACAACGCATTCAATACCTCAACGTGCGTATGTGCATCAATAATATGTTTTTTGGTAAAATCCTTAAATCTATTTTCCACCATAAGCATGGCAAAAAGATTATCACCCATAATCATACAGGTAGCATTATCATCAGTGAACTGAGGATTGAAGGTGAATCCAAGCTGAGTAAAAAAATCAATTGATTTTTGAAGATCCTTTACCGGCAAATTAACAAATATTTGCGTAACCATATAGCCGAAAATTAAGAATTGAATTTTTTGTCTGCAAAAATTGCTCGATATTTATCCCAATATGCATATCCAAGATATGCAGTAAGGATACCTACGATAACTCCAGTTACCACATACAGAGGCGCTACCGTTCCATTATATACAATAACCCCAACACAGATTGGTGCGAAGAATAACAATGCAAGTGCAGGCAAAAAACCCAAAATAAGCATAATACCAACCACAATCTCAGTTGTTTTAATCAATTGAAAAATTCCCATATCCCACAGTTGCGCCATAGTCGGAACCATAGGAGCAGGAATATTTTTCATTTCAGGCCCAGCCATAAGACCACTCACTCCACTAAAAAAAATAAACAATCCAAGGAGAATTCTGATACTAACCACTAATTTACGATTACGAAAATTCATACAATAATATTAAATACTTAATAATCAATTATCACTATCCCAGACCAAGAAATATAGTAGAATGCTAACACAAAACACTGGCAGGTGCCAGTGTTTTTGATTGGAACTTATGCCCCAAACGTCTTATTGCGTGTACGTTTGCCTACAGCTACAGGATCTCGAAATACTTTGGGAGGTGCTTGTAATTTTCGAGTATCGAAAGAATGTCCAGGTTTGTCCGACGAGTCAGTCTTCAGTCCTTCCTTCTTCAAGGCATCAAGATGATTTTTATACCATTTCTTCATATAATTGTATTAAAAAAATACACAAACTAATCCACAATATATACCACTATTACTTCGCTTTGTCAAGATTAGCATCAAAAGTTTGTTTGAACGATGACACAATATACGGGACCGTACTAATCATAATCGACTCATTATTATTAAAGAAACCATTCGTGCTCCAATTATTGGTACCAAACACAGCGACATCGTCAACAAGTAACAAATGATGGTGTAAAAAAGAATTAAAATCTTCCTCACCATATACTTCCTGAATTTCAATATTTCGTATATGGTCGGTAAAAATCTGGAGATTGTGCAAATTATACAATTCTTTTTGTGAATTCAAAAAGGGAAACGCGGAATCCTCCAAAGAATAATTAGAGTCATCGGTAAGTATAGTTATTGGCACACCCTCCTTACTTTTTTCAATAAAAGCTTGGGTAATGGTAGTATCCGTGAGATTCCAAATCAATACCTCAATTATTTTTTTAGCGCTAGCAATAAGTCCCAAAAAACGTGTACGTAAACCTATCTCATTTACAGAAGCAGGAGTAAACCAAATCTCCAAATAACCTTCAGGATATCTGAGTAATGCAGCATAGGGATTACGATCAGTGAGAGGACTACCTGTGTACATACGATTGAATTCCCTACCAAATACATCAATAATTTCAGGACGAGTTGTCTCAAGCACAAAACTCGGATCAAATTTTTCTTGAAGAGCAGTAAAATTATATGAGCCAAACAAAAGTTTTGCCGATTCAAAATTCCGGTCAATAAGTATAAATTTATGGTGCATAGATCCCCGAGAACTTTCAAAACCAGCATCAACACGTGAAATATTTTGAGGCGGATTATGAAATACGAGATCATGAGTTTCTTTTCGCTTCTCGCTCAAGAGTAACTTCACCGCAACACCACGATTGGCTGCACGATACAGTGCATCTCGTATAAGTGGGTGATCCATTGAATACACAGCAACCTCGATCTGTACCTCTGCCTTATCAATAGCATCAATAATAAGTGACGAGAGATACGTTTGTCCAAAATCAGTATTAAAATATAACTGTCCAGAAAATGGTTCAACCACCTCAATTGTCTCTGCAGGAGTAAAACCTGAGATTTGAGAAATAGTTCCAGTCGGCGACACTAGCTGATCCTGTATAAAAACTTGTTCTTTAATTTCCTGATCATTAGAACGCATATACACGAATGCACCCACCAATGCAGCCGCAATAACTAACAACACGGTCGGAATAAGCCATACAACAAACCGAGAAGTTGTCTCGACCGGATCAAGAGATGGGTCTAATTTTGGTATTAAGTTCATACTGCTGTGTATACACTACACACTCATTACGAGAGTGAGAAAAAATAAGTATAATTGAACGAGGCAATGCTCGATCAAGCACCTGTATCATATCAAAAATACGTGGGTACTGTACATCAAGCCAAAAATTATCAATAATGACTACAGTGGGTTTAGTGACCAATGAATGTAGCACATGCAGTGCACATGCCTGCAATGGATTACTAAGTACCCCACGAGCAGAAACAGTATAATTTCCATTACACGAAATAAGTTCTACAATAGCAGGATACTGATTCATAATAAGAAGTGCCTCAGCAAATTCTTCCATTACAATTTCCTCTTTCACTTTACCCATAATACACTCCATGAGTGTACGGTCGACGCGAAAATTAGGATCAAAAAAATACACTTCGTGACACATCTCCTGCCACGCTACAAACTCAAATCGATCACCATCAATACTAATTTTGACTGCACGCGGATTATAGGCGGAAATGCCAGAAAATAATTGTGCCAACGCGGTCTTGCCCGTCATATTGGCACCAAAAAATAACACACGGTCACCTGGTTTAAAATCAAACTGCATATGTCGATGATATTCTCCTTCTCGAAAAAGCTTAGTCTTGTAACTATGGAAACCGAGTGTTTTTTCTCTCAAGTGGAAGTTCGTACCTCTGACATAATTCTTGCCTGATTTTAAAATAGTCAAAAAAAGCCCCAAACGAGCAGGAAACAAATAAAGACCCACTCGTGTAGCCTCATTCAATGCACGAGAAAAATAAATAAGCAGCAATATAAATAGAAATCGTTCACTCACATCCTCTGTTCCTAAAAAAGAAAAAAATGTCGTGGGGAAAAAATGACTAAAGATCGATACAACAACCAAAAAAATAAACACCATCTTGAAGCCGAGACGCATCCATATATCTCGACGTATACGAAAAAAAGAATCAAGCCATACGAGCTTATCGAGCTTTTCGAGAATACGTCCCTCTCGACCAAACATTTTCAAAAAACTAATATTAGTAGCATTAAAATCTATCTCTCTAATAATCTGAGAGTAGAAAGTAACCTCCTGTGAAACATAAAATCGAGATATTATATACCCACCAAAAAATAAGAGTACTGATGCAATGATAAATACACCACTGACCACCACAATGTGGTAATGGCTCACATATGCAATGAGTACCATGATTCCCAAATACATGAACCATCGCCAAAATCCAAAAAACGTATTGGATATACCCTGCGTAACCAAAGGTATGTGATAGGAAATCTTTGCAATGAGGCTCGCGTGTTGTTCTGAGGAAATATGCCGATGTGAACGACCAAGAAAATTCTTAAAAATACGACGCCTAATACTATTTGTCAACAGAACCACAAATGAGCGCTCATATTTGATAGCAAAAAAAGAATTAACCAAAAATACACCGATAAGTACTAAAAACAATGTCACAAAATGAGTGGAAAGCCATAGACGAGTTCCGTCTGAAATCTGATCACGACTAAAAATAATCAACGTAGATTCAATAATACCTTGAGAAAACAACAGTACTAATAAGCCAACAATCAATAAAATATGTTTTTTTGAAAAATCACGAAGATACTGATAATGATCTCTCGTAAATAATACCTTTCTCCATGCACGACTCTCTTTTTTTGCCAACCGAAGAAGCCGCGCCTGATCCCGTATCTTCTTGCTAAAAATATGTGTGACTCTGTGTGTATTATTCTCGACCTCGTCCATAATGAAAATTCTTATAATACTGGTATAGTGAAACAATACCCAAGTTCGTAATCACTTCCTTCAATAATCGTCGATGCTGCGGAGAATATTGTCCATAGTAAAATTCAGTAAGAATATGAAAAAAATGTTCAGACACAATCCTTATTTGATTCACATCATTCACCTGTGATTTATTTTTGACTATCTCCTGAAATCGAGTATTAAAATTTTTATATTTACTGCGCATGATATTTTTGAGAATACGTTTTTTCTTTGCTTCTGACTCATGCTTATAAAGCAGTAAACTCTTCCACTCCGACTCAATACGGATAATAAAGCTATCTTCAAGACTAATACACCCATTCGAAAACCGATACCCCAAAAAAGAAAAAATATCTCTAGCAGACCCAATAAATAATTTATCGATGTTAAGCTTCAAACCCCTTTCATGGAGTTTAATTTTCATCTCTTTCTCTATAGACTGCAATTTTTCTAAATTGGGATCAAAGAGCGCAAGATCATCCCCTACTCGTATATAGAAATCAGCTTGACTATCATACCTGAAATCGAGGTCTGAAAGATAGAGATTAGCAAATAAGGCAATCAATGGTACACCCTGTACAATTCCGTGACTCAATGTTTGTATCGAACCACTATCATACACCCGATTGAACACAAAAAGTTTCAGTATTTCCAATGTTTTAGTATCCGGAAATAGAGCTTGTAATTTTTCGACTAAATAATCCCGATCAATCAGGCTCGAATAATTTTGCAAATCAATTATGAGACAATAATCCTCTTGAAAACGTCTTCGATAGCGACGCGCAAAGAGATATGACGCAATATGTGGAGGCTTACCAGGGCGATATGAAAACAAACGATCAGAGAATGCACGCTCAAAAACCGGTAACACCACGCGATAAATCGCTTGTGCTTTGACCCGCTCTTTCAACGTATACACAAAAATCTCACGAGTTTTAGTAGGATTATTTTTCTTTGGAATACGGAACATTACAGCCGGTTCAATGGCTTTTGTCTGAATTAATTCATCCTGAATAAGGCTTAGAAGATCATATGAATCGACCTCATAATCCAATATTTTTTTATGATCGAGGCCGTAATATCGAGATTCCTTACTGTCTTTAGCAAATTTTTGAACAATCTCCAGATATGCAGCTTCCAAATTACGTTTGGATATGATTTCTCTAAACATACAATATACAATCACTCCCTAATATATCTAACAGAAAACTATTAGATATTGATTATTTCCATTGAGGTCTTCCTTCGCTTAATACCGAAGTTCTTTTCCTAAAATCGTCGACATTTCATGAAAGCTAATGCCGATAGCTATGTATTTCATGAAATCAGACGACTGCCGGCATCCTGAAACTCAGGTTTTAGGGAATGATTGTAAAGAGCACGTTAGCCCCAAGGATAGCATACCCGGATAACCAGGTAAACACCAATTCCACACTTTACAGGATGGATTAGGAGGATAATGCAAGGTGTAAAAAGCACTCTGCCCCCATCAACTCATTATAAAAAAAACAGAGCAATAAAGCTCTGTTTTATTTATCTACATCAAATTATTTTCAAAGCTCCACGTCGTAGATAATGTTCGAACTTATTTTATGTCTTCTTCCACTGACCATCAATAAAGTCTGCGACATTATGGCCACCGACAGGAAAGCTGTCCGCATCATAAAAAACAACGTTAATAACACTATTTTTAGCTGATCCTTCTTTATAGTTACCTGCTCTCATATATGTGTATTCTGATGTAGTACCGTCTTCCTCGGTAGTAGTAAGTTCTAATAAATAAAGACCTTTTTCATCTTCACGTCTTCTCGTTTCTTTATATTCTTTTTCTCCAATTATTTCTTTAACAATCGAAACTACTTCTTCTGACGAAGGGATATATTCTCTACTTCCTTCATAACCGCTTGGACCTGTTTCAGACATATTGCATATATAAATAAATTAGCATGGTATAAATGTATCATACCAACTTAAAATAAAATATACGCTAAAAAAAATAATGACTTATTTAAGCCATTATTTTCATCAGCTCCACGTGGTGGATGATGTTCGAACGTATTTTCAGAATAGTCCATTCGTTTTTATTCGCAATTTTTGATATGATGTTTCTATATGAAATTAACCAACGATAGTTATATAATTTCGATGGGCACAAAGAAATTCACCGAAAAATACTTTCGTGATGAGGAAGGTTGGGTCAAAATTTCCGCAAAGGGCAAGAAATTCCGGATGACGGCTGAACAGCTTCTCAATCATCTATTGCCCGCAGTATCTGGTGTAAAGTCAGGTCTAATGTGGAAGGTAGAGTACAAACATTCAGTAAAGTTGCCTGTTGCAAAGAAATAAATCTGTTCGCTTCCAGCAAGGTTCTAGCGTCCACGAGGGAATATAAAAATAACCCACTGTTTGTGGGCTATTTTTATTGGCTCCACGTGGTGGATGATGTTCGAACGTATTTTCAGAATAGTCCATTCGTTTTTATTCGCAATTTTTGATATGATGTTTCTATATGAAATTAACCAACGATAGTTATATAATTTCGATGGGCACAAAGAAATTCACCGAAAAATACTTTCGTGATGAGGAAGGTTGGGTCAAAATTTCCGCAAAGGGCAAGAAATTCCGGATGACGGCTGAACAGCTTCTCAATCATCTATTGCCCGCAGTATCTGGTGTAAAGTCAGGTCTAATGTGGAAGGTAGAGTACAAACATTCAGTAAAGTTGCCTGTTGCAAAGAAATAAATCTGTTCGCTTCCAGCAAGGTTCTAGCGTCCACGAGGGAATATAAAAATAACCCACTGTTTGTGGGCTATTTTTATTGGCTCCCAGACCTGGATTCGAACCAGGGACCCCCTCGTTAACAGCGAGGTGTTCTACCGCTGAACTATCTGGGAATATGTAAGAAAGAAAAATCCCGCTTATCGCGGGTATTCATGCTGTTCTTATCGCACACGAAAACCCGATTACTCTAGAAAGTAATTATTGCAATTATTATTGTTATGCAAATAGGTTTTCATAGCCCATACGTTATATCACGGACAAAACCCCACTGTCAAGAAACAAAAACACTTCCACGAAGGAAGTGTTTTTGTTTTAAAGGAAAATTACTTCACCCCAAATGATGCACGTACTGTTGCCATCACCTCTTTTTCAATACTTGAAGTATCATACGAACCATAATCAGATACTTCAATTGAATTTGGTGCAAG
>CAYSXR010000019.1:0-12904 GCA_964435035.1 uncultured Gammaproteobacteria bacterium | reverse complement strand
ACATGCTTTTCTCTTCAGGCATAAAATCTTTAGATTAATGAATAATAAAAGCTTGGGGCAAAGTATACCATGAGCTTTATATTGATACAATTGTGGATAAGAATTTATTACAAAGATGTTATTGACCAAACAAAAATAGACTTGTATAGTATAAAAATTAGAACTAAAGATTGAAGACTGAAGATCAACATACTTGAAAAACTGCTTTAAAAGCAGGTATATTTAGTCTTCAATCTTTAATTTTAAATCTTTTCCCTATATGAAACACGAACTGTACCAACTCCCCTACGACTTCAGTGCACTTGAACCGCACATCGACGCGAAAACCATGGAAATTCACTATACCAAACATCACCAAACCTATCTTGATAAATTCTTGGACGTGATAAAAAAATATCCTGGACTCGAAGAAAAATCAGCTGAAGAAATTCTCGGCTCCCTACAAAATCTTGAGGTTGAAGAAGTTGACCGCACTATGCTCCGCAATCACGGCGGAGGATTAGTAAACCACAACCTCTATTGGTCAATCATGGGTCCATCAAAAAATGAAGATACTATCCTCAAACAAGAAATCGAAACTGAATTCGGTTCAGTAGATTCGTTCAAAGAACAATTTTCAGCACTTGCAACCAAACATTTTGGCAGTGGATGGGCATGGCTCGTGCGTGATGAAAACGGAAAATTAAAAACCTACTCTCTCCCCAATCAAGATTCTCCCTATATGCAAGGGCATACCCCGGTAATTGGTCTCGATGTATGGGAGCATGCATACTACCTCAAATACCAAAACAAACGTCCTGACTATATCAAAGCATGGTGGGAAGTGGTAATAGTGCTATAAAAATATGAAAAAAATACTCTCAACAATAGTGATTATTTTGTTACTGGGTATTTTGATACCCACAGTATTTATAAGAGATTCATACAGAGAATTCAGTCAGGACGACCACGATACAGTTGTAATGATCACACGCCAATTATTAGAGAACCCGATTGAGTCAATGCTTATATTAAAAATAACCGTAGACGGCACGCGAAATGATACAGTAAACACAAGCGCATATACGTTCTGGGGAATAAAATATGCAACAGTAGAACTAGATTCGAGTTTAAACGGCAATTCACATGTTACATGGAGAAGATGGGGAAATTAATTTTTAGCATCTTCTACTTGACAAAAATCAACATTTTTGATACTTTAGTGGCGGTCTTTTTGTCCCCATATTACAGACGTATACAAAATATACGTCTGTAATATGGGGGTAGGCACGTCTCCCCCAGAGGACACTCTGGTGGGAGACGTCATTCACCTCCCTCCCAGAGAAATTCTAGGGAAGCCTAGGCTAAAAATCGGCTAACGTGAATACACCATATGGCTGGCGAGCTCCACCGTGCGTACCGTAACAGTGCAGTACAACATGTTGTAAAGCAGCTCCAACCTATGGCAGTATGCCGAAGCTCATACGATCCACTCCTATCGTATGGAATTTGTAAATAAGGTACATCTAGTGGGGATGACGAGACCACCAGATGAAGCCTTGAGGTTCATCGTTTGCGGTCCAGGGAACCATAAACGATGAATCTCACTGTCCTCTACACTTTTCTTGTCCTCAAAAAGAGAATAGAGATCAATAAAAAAACCGACTCATGGTCGGTTTTTTTATTTCTCAAACTTATTGCTTACCTTGCTTATTGCTTACCACTCTCTCTAGTAATCACTCAATTTCTCAATCACTTCAAAACTCTTAATCTTCTCAATAGCTTTGGCCTCAATCTGGCGAATACGTTCACGAGTCACGCCAAATTCTTTTCCTACTTCTTCAAGCGTATGAGTAACACCATCATCAAGCCCAAATCGCATTTCAAGAATTTTCTTCTCACGCGGAGAAAGATCTTGAATCGCTTCACGGATATAGTCTTTCAATAATTCAGAACCTGCCGCAGCAGACGGACTAATATTTTTTACATCCTCAATAAAGTCAGAAAGTGAAGTATCATCGTCGTCGTCATCCCCTACTGATGTTTCAAGAGACACAGTGTCCTGTGAAATTTTGATAATATGTTTAACCTTCTCCACCTCTTCTCCCATTTCAGCTGCAATTTCTTCCGGAGTTCCATCACGTCCCAAATCTTGAAGCAATCGTCGCGATACTTGCTGCAATCGATTAATAGTTTCAACCATGTGCACTGGAATACGGATAGTACGAGAATGATCCGCAAGAGCACGTGTAATTGCCTGACGAATCCACCAGGTAGCGTAGGTAGAAAATTTAAATCCTTTACGATAATCAAATTTTTTAACAGCACGGAATAAACCAATATTTCCTTCTTGAATCAAATCGAGAAGTGAAAGTTGTTTTCCCACAAATTTCTTTGCAATAGAAACTACCAAACGCAAGTTTGCTTCAATCATTCGACGCTCTGCTTCTTTATCTCCACGCTCTTTGCGTTTTGCGAGTGACATTTCTTCTTCAGCGTTCAACAAATGTACTTTCCCGATTTCACGCAAATACATCTGAATAGAATCTTGTGAAATACTACCAAGATCAAAATACGAACCACTCTCCTTATCTGGTTGTTCACCCTGGAAGCCCTGAAGCATGGCACGTTTCTTTTCGACCGTATGATTACCCCCGAGAAGCCCTTCCTGACCTTCTACGAGTGAGATACTATTCTTATCCATGAGGTTAAGAAAGTATTCATACAGATCAAGATAAAGTTCAGCCCGAGGAAACTTCAACAAGACTTCTTTTTCAGTAAGAAATCCTCGATTACGCCCCTTGGTTACAAACTCATGAATCTGATCAGCGGTTGGCGGAAGAGGAATATCTTGTTCAGATTTTCGCTTACCCTGATCTCGAAAATTACGTACAAACTTTTTCTTACCCTGATCTCCTCGATTCAATCGAGAATTTTTCTTAAACTGTTTTCCTGGTTTTGCCCCGCCGATACGGCGTATGTGGGCTTTAGCACTAGGTGCCAATGGAACTGCTTTTTTTGAAGCAGTGTTGATACGTTTTTTCGCCTTAGGCGAATTTTTAGTTGTCGCTGGTTTCTTGGCCATGACGATAACAATAATTACACTGACTAAACATTACTGAAATTGTGCGAGAGAGCGAAGTAGTGTTTCAATTCGACTACTATCACCTGCCGCCTCTGCTTCTGCAAGTGCATTCTGCACACTACTGCGTTTCCGCTTGATCCATTCGGATCGTATCTGAGTAGTGAGCGTCGAGAGCTCTTCTTCACGAGCTTGTGGCGTAAAATCAGAAAACTCCTTCTCACCCATGAGAAGAAGTATGTCTATTGGATTTTCTGCGTTAGCTTGTGTATAGCGCTCTCGGACATGTGTAAAATCACACAGTATACGCTGAGTATAGGCTATTTTTAGGGTTTCGTAAAGGTCTTGTTGTACTGCTGTGGAAAACGTATCAATCATGAAGAAATTTTCAGGTACGTTAGGAGTTAAACTGGGATCAATACTGAGAAGTGCAAAAAGTCTCTCAGAAAGCAAGGTAAACCGATCAATCTTTACCTCTGGAACAGTTTTTTCCTTTATTACCACGTGAGTAGAAATATGTTTACGTTGCTCTTGTAAAATGCGCTGCATATCTTCACGGAGTACCGAAACATCTACCTGTAGACGATGCGATAAAGAGGAGAGCCAGTGGTCACGCTCAACTGCATAAGGAATTCTCGAAATTTCAAGTAGTAACTCATTGGCAATCTGCTGTTTTATTTTTGGATCGGGAAGATTTTTATCTTTAAACGATCGATCGAAATACCACTGCATAATATCTTTTGCATTCAGGACTGAAGCAAACCATACTTCTTTATTTTTTTGAATACATTCATCAGGATCTTTTCCCTTGCCTTCAGGAATCTGAATCACTTTGACATTCATTCCATCTTCAATTAATAAATCAATACCGCGCTTTGCTGCTGCAACCCCTGCAGCATCTGAATCAAATGCCATGTTTACATTTACCGAATATCGTTTCAATAATTTTATTTGATGTTCAGTCAATGCAGTCCCACTCGTTGCAACCACATTAGTCATTCCTGCTTGATGACATGCAATCACATCCATCTGCCCTTCGACCATGACAATCAAATCTTTCGTTTTGATTTCACGCTTTGCCTTATGTAATCCAAAAAGTACACGGGATTTATCATACAACATTGTCTGTGGAGTATTCACATACTTTCCACCACTATGTTCGGTTTCTACAAGCACTCGACCAGTAAATCCAACTACTGAATCATGTGCATCCCAAATGGGAAACATAATGCGTCCACGAAATCGATCATAATACCCTCTCCCACTTCGTGCATCTGCACTATCTTTTTTAATTACAAGCCCACTCGCAAGAATATCGTCAATTGAATGTCCTTTTTTGAGTAAGTATTTGATGAGTAAATCCCATTGATCTGGGACAAATCCTACCTGCCACGCTTGAATCGTCTCGTCAGTTAATCCTCGTTTTTTTAAATATTCAAGCGCCGGTTTTGATTGATCTAATTTCAAAAGAATATAATGAAAAAATTTTGCTGCCTCATGATTGATATCTTTTACTCGATTTTTCTGAGTCGTTTCTTCGGTACTTACTGTTTGAGACAATTGAACACCTGCCTTGTCTGCCAAAAATCGAAGTGCATCTCGAAATTCCATTCCTTCCATTTCCTGAACAAAAGTAAAAATGTCTCCACCTTTTGCACACCCAAAACAATGCCAACTCTGGCGTTCGCGATTCACCATAAACGAAGGAGATTTCTCATGATGCAAAGGACACAACCCTTTATGATTGATCCCCGAGGGTTTCAATTGCACATATTCAGAAATCAAATCCACCACATCAATTTTCTCTTTTATGCGTGCTATATCATCGTTCATATGCTATCGAGCGTACCTTATTGTGGATAAATTTTCAAGGTTATACTAAAAATAATTGACAAGATACAAAATGGGACTATAATTAGACTTTGTGCTTGATATTAAGTTGTAGGCATCTCCTCTGCCCCAGTAACAGGGGGCAACCGTCACAGGTGGTGTACTCATGTTTGTTCCTTTCTTAGTCTTTCTTGGTACTTGCATTTTCACGGCGTTCATGGTCGTCTACGGAAAGACGGACAACAAGTTCGTCCCAAAGTGGGTGAAAACACTCGCCAAAAAGTGGCAGTACTCAGCTACTCAAGCAAAAGCACGTGCGGAAGCACAGGACGCTCTCGACAGACAGTACGCGAGAAAACCCGTCTGTCTCACCGATGAAGAAGATGTATCGCAGTAACAGAAAGAACCCTAAAATCTCAAACTCCCCACTGGTGTCACAGCCAGGTCAACCCGCGTATGCGTGAGTTGGGGAAGTTAGCAAAACACACGCTCGCATCCCCATTGCTAAACCCGATATGTATCGGATTTAGCAAAAGGAGAACCTACGAGCGGTGTTTTTGTTTAAACTTTTTACAAACTAATGAATGGACGAATAACGGTCCCTTTAAATTTCTTTCCCTGAATCGCTTTTTTTACTTCACCCAAATCACTTCCCCGCACAATCGATACACTCATTCCATATTTCTCTGCATCTCTACTTGCGATAGGATCAAACGGTGAATTTTTCCCCGGTGTCCACGTATCACCCACAATCTCACTACGATACGTTTTCCAATCAATCACTTCTACTTTTTCTGCATCAGGAAATATATTTGGATCTTTGGTGTATACATATTCAATATTCGATACATTTACCAACTCTTTTGCACCATATGCTCGTGCCAAAAGGACCGCATCAGCATCAGTGCTACATCCTGGTTTCCATCCACACGCAACAATAATAGATTTTTGTGTTTTTACAGGCTTAGTCGGATCAAAAATAACCTCTCCATACGCATGCTCTCCAAAAAAAAGACGAACAAAGTTCGCATTCAATCGCGTAGTTTCAATTCCAATCAAGTCAAGCATGTGATTATTGCTACCGACCAATGCTTTGAGTCCAGCCTGGTAGGTGCGGGCAGTGATTCCACCACCAATCACCAGAATAAATCGTGTTCCCTTTTTTACTTCTCCGAGGATGAGTGCTTTGAATTTTTTGAGGAAATTGATATCAAACCCAGTCGCGGGGATGATAATTGATCCACCGATTGAGAGTATTTTGGTTTGTCGTTTCGCCATATGCGTATTTTATTAAATTGACTAGCACGTACTTTAAATCCGCTCGACGTGCGATAGGCAGTCTTCCCCTTACCCGCGCGATTCGAGCTATACTTTTTCATACAAAAAACTAGCCTCTTTTGGAGACTAGAGCTGAGATAAGCCAGCTTGCAATACTAAATAACAAAGCGCCCCAGAATGCGGGCCAGAACCCTACCACTTCAAACCCTTTTACAATTGAAGAAGCAAACCAGAACATGAGTGCATTAATCACGAAGGTGAAAAGTCCGAGTGTAAGAATATTCACCGGTAAGGTCAAAATAAGAATCAATGGGCGAATAAGTGCATTAACGATTCCGAGAACTATAACGGTCACAATCGCTGACCACCATCCCCCGAGTCTAATTCCCTCAACAATATTTGAAATAAGCAGAAGCACGCCCGCATTGAGCGCAATTCGAAAGAGAAAAAGCATAATTCAAACTGATTAATAACTAATAAAAGAAGTATAGCACACGGATTCAAACAATCAATGGGAAAAATTGATATTTACAGGAAAATCGTACTCAGGTACACTAGTCTAAGTTCCAAGTTTAAATAAAATATCACAACCAGATAACCAGATAACCAGAAAACTTAGCCAACTTAGAAAACTCTATTCCCAGTTATGTCCGATCTCAAACTCTACAACACCCTCACCCGAACAATCGAAACGTTCAAACCTATTATAGACAAAAAGGTTGGTCTCTATACGTGTGGACCTACCGTGTATGACTATGCACATATTGGAAATCTACGAACCTACGTTTTTGAAGATATTCTAAAACGGACACTCAAAGCAGGTGGATACGAAGTAACACATATCATGAACATTACTGATGTAGGACACCTCTCAGGTGATGATGATACAGGTGAAGATAAAATGGAAAAAGGCGCAAAACGTGAAGGAAAAACAGCATGGGAAATTGCTGAATTTTATACAACAGCATTCAAAAAGCATGTTCAGACACTCAATATTCTTCCGCCAGACCTATGGTGCAAAGCTACCGATCATATCACTGAACAAATTGTACAAGTACAGACTCTGATTGATAAAGGCTATACGTACGAAACAAGTGACGGTATTTATTTTGATACAACCAAATTTCCTCAATATGGAGAAATGGCACTACTCCACAAACAAGAGCTACAAGCAGGGACACGTGTTGATCTAGGTGAGAAAAAAAATGCACATGATTTCGCACTTTGGAAATTTTCAAGTCCTAATGAAAAAAGACAGATGGAATGGGAAGCCTTCGGAAAAATGGGATTTCCTGGCTGGCACATTGAATGTTCTGCAATGAGCATGAAATATCTCGGAAATCACTTTGATATCCACTGCGGCGGAATTGACCACATTCCAGTACATCATACCAATGAGATTGCTCAAGCGGAATGTGCAGGGGCCAATCATCCATGGGTGAATTTTTGGATGCACGGAGAATTTCTACTGATCGATGCCAATAAAATGTCAAAATCAGATAATAATTTTATTACTTTAGACACCTTAATTGAAAAAGGCTATTCCCCACTCGCCTACCGCTATTTCTTGCTCCAAGCACACTACCGAAAACAGCTCAATTTTACCTGGGAAGCACTTGAGGCTGCGGAAAAAGGTTTAAATAATTTATATAAATTTTGCAGTACAGTTTTACCTATTGAAATCTTAGAAAAAACAGAAGGTGAAAAAAAATATCTATCAGAAATAGAGTCTTACAAAAAAGATATCGAATTACACAGAAGTACACAGCAACATCTATCGATTTTAATGGAAGCCCTAGCAAATGATCTAAACACAAGCGAAGTATTAGGATTACTCCATAAAATGATAAAAGATACCCTTCTTACTCCTAGTGGCTGGTCAATAATAATAGACGAAATGGACAAAATTCTAGGATTAAGTTTAAAAGAAGGAGCCTATAAAATATATAATCAAAAAAAGCATACTAACATCCCTGAAATAGTAACCAAATTACTGAAAGAACGTGAAGTTGCACGTAAAGAAAAAAACTGGACACTAAGTGATGAACTTCGAGACAAAATCATCTCTCTTGGTTTTGAAATTGAAGATGCTCCAGAAGGGCAGCGAATAGTGCCACACACATAACTTCTCTATTTGTAGCTAAACAATTTATTTTTTGATATACTATGAAGCGCTAGATATTTCTGCGCTTTTTTCTTGTCATTTATGATTCCACGTGACAGTCGAGATATAAAAAAATTTACCGAAGCATCAGGAATTGGTCCGACTGAAAGCAATTCATTTTATATTCAAAGAGAAACTCCGACTCCGGAGTCTTCTTCAGTATCCCCTACTCCCGAAATTCAAAAACCACTGGAGTCAAAAGAGCAAAAAATAGGTCTTCCCGAAACAAAAACTGAAAATGTTGAATCAGCCATAAAAAGTTTGACGGGAAAATTGAAAATGAGTAAAAAAAAGAAGACCACAATCCCTACAGTAAAAGATGAGTTTACGCTCCGAGTGGAAAAAATTATGGAAGAAGGTTTGGGAGACGCGTATCGTGAAATGACGACCGTTCAAAAACAAGAATTCAAGATTAAAGGAGAAGAAACTGCATGGAAAATCCGTGAACTGTTCAAAAAAACACATATAAAAGTAAAAGAAATTTTTAAACTACTTGTGGAATGGCTACGTATACTTCCAGGCGTTAATAAATTTTTTATTGAACAAGAAGCAAAAATCAAAGCAGACAAAATTCTTACCCTCAAAAAACATCAAAACTTCAAATAATATGTTACCTATCCTCCAATTCACGGCAGGATTCCCAGAAACTCCAGGATTAGTCGCTCCTACAGTTACCATGCCTGGCTTTACCATGATACTTATCGCGGTAGTTCTTATATCGACTGTCGCGATTGTTTTTATCGTACGCAGCGTCCTCCATTCACTCTACCAGGTACAAAAAGCATTCGACCGAGTCGTACTACATATTTTGGTTCCCAAAGAACGAAAATCTGAAGGCTCGAATAATATGCAAGAAGACCGACTGGAACACGTAAAAGAAGAAATTGGTATCACTGAAACTTTTTTCTCAACTCTTGCAGGACTCAAACCAGAGCATGGATTAAAAGCATGGTTCACTGGGAGAAATGACCATATCTCATTTGAACTCGTCGTACACAACAACCTAATCAATTTTTATATTGGAGTACCTCAAAAACTCAAAGCATTTATTGAGCAGCAGATAAATGCACAGTACCCCTATGCACATATTGAGGAAATTACTGATTATAATATTTTTGGAGAGCACAGCTCAATTGTCGGGGCATACCTCAAAGGAAAAACAGTAGGAGCACTCCCTTTTAAAACCTACAAAAAAATGGACTCAGACCCTTTGTCTGGTGTACTAAATACACTTGCACGAATCCGGGAAGGAAATGCGTCTGCTGCGATCCAATACGTAATCCGAGTTGCCGAAAAAAAATGGCGTAAAGAGGGTGTACGTATTGTGCGTGAGGTGCGCAAAGGTAAGCATTTCGAAGAAGTAATTGGTGGTAAAAATAAATTGGGAAATTTATTACAGTCAGTTGGAAGGGAAGCTGGTCGCCAAGTACTGAATACACAAGAACAAAACAAAGAAAAAGAAAACTACCAGCTCTCAGGACTTGAAGAAGAAATGATGAAAGGAATTGAGGAAAAATTAATCAAAGGAGGGTTGGAAGTCACCATGCGTGTAGTTTCAGCTTCGGACAATCCAGAACTTGCGAGTCTCAATCTGGACAACATCGTCAATTCATTTGCACAGTTCAATCTATACCGATATGGCAACTCTCTTGGCGCTATAGTACCCAAAAATCCTCAAAGCATTATTAGATCATTCATCTATCGCTCATTCCATGAAAAACGAATGACAATCATGAATACCGAAGAAATGGCAGGATTCTGGCACCTTCCTCTCCATTCCACCGAAGCGCCAAATATCAAATGGCTGCTCGCGAGAAAAGCTCCCCCTCCACCAAATCTTCCTCAAAGCGGTATCGATCTAGGCCGTGTAATTTATCGTGGACAAGAATACCCAGTAAAAATGAAAGACGAAGACCGTAGACGTCATCTCTATGTGATTGGTAAATCAGGAAGTGGAAAATCCGTATTTATCGAAAATATGGCAGTGCAAGATGTGATAAATGGCAAAGGAGTCGCGGTGATTGATCCTCACGGAGATTTTGCAGAATATGTACTCGAACATATTCCCAAAGAACGTGCAGATGATGTGGTCATTTTCAATCCTTCTGATTTTGAGCGTCCTATTGGATTGAACATGCTCGAAGCAAAAAGTGAGGATGAAAAAGATTTTGTCGTACAAGAAATGATCGCGATCTTCTATAAATTGTTTCCACCAGAAATGATTGGTCCGATGTTTGAGCACAACATGCGAAATGTGATGTTGACTCTTATGGCAGACCTCGATGATCCGGGTACCATCATCGATATCCCCCGCATGTTCACCGATGACGCATATGTGAAAAAATATCTGGTGAAATTAAAAGACCCTGTAGTCCGCTCATTCTGGGAAAAAGAAATGGCAAAAACGAGCGACTTCCATAAATCAGAAATGCTTGGATATCTCATTTCAAAAGTAGGTCGATTCGTGGAAAATGAAATGATGCGAAATATCATGGGTCAACAAAAATCTGGATTTGATTTCCGAGATATCATGGATAAACAAAAAATCCTGATCGTAAACCTCGCAAAAGGAAAAACAGGCGAAGTAAATGCAAAATTGATTGGCTTGATCATTGTAGCCAAACTTCAGATGGCAGCACTCGGACGAGCAGATCTACCAGAAGAGGAACGAAAAGATTTTTATCTCTACATCGATGAGTTTCAAAACTTTATTACTGATTCAATCGCAACAATTCTTTCTGAAGCACGCAAATACAGACTTGATCTCATTGTCGCCCACCAATATTTAGGTCAATTGATGGATGAGAAAGGCCGATCAGATATTAAAGATGCCGTACTCGGTAACGCCGGAACGATTGCAAGTTTCCGAATAGGTCCAGAAGATGCTGAACTCATGGCAAAAGAATTCGCACCGGTATTTGGTCCCTACGACCTTATGAATGTCGAAAAATTCACGGCAAATATCAAACTGCTTATCGATAATGAGCCGACCAAACCATTCAACATGTCGACATATCCCCCAACCCGCGGCAATAAAGAACTAGGTGAAGCGATTCGCGAACTTTCCCGCTTGAAATATGGCCGCGATCGACGTATCGTAGAAGCAGAGATTATGGAAAGGACTAAATTGGGAGAAAGTAGTGAAAGAAGCAAAACAGATATGATCGAGGCGAGTCTCTAAAAGTAAAAGTGCAAAAGGTAAAAGTAAAAAGAAAATCGAAGCGTTCCTCCCCTCTTAGGGGAGGGAAGGTGGGGTTGAGGGTCGAAGAAACAAAATGTGCTTACCACAATTCAAGTAGATTCTGATAACAAAAATAAACTAATTAATATAAACATATGGACCATATCTCAAACTTTCTTAATTTCTCACTTGCAGGAATTGATCCTCCAGAAGAAAAACAACCAACCCACTCTTTTACCAACACACCAGCTGACTCGACTCCGGTCGTACCATTTGGTTCACAGAATCAAAAACCTGAAACCACATCAGTAGACACCGTAGAGCTCAAAAAACGCCTCTATGCACTAAAAGACGAAGTCTCATCTATCATACGCCTACTCGAAGGTGAGGTAAGTTCTACACCACTTTCCTTGTCTACTAACACCTCTATTGCAGCTCCCAAACAGACTGTGGGCGGTGAGCAGATTATTGAGGGCGTATTTAATGGTGAAAAAATGGTGGGACCAGATGGCCAGGAATATGCAGTACCTCCAAATTACGCAAGTAAATCAAGACTGGTCGAGGGTGATCACATGAAGCTTACAATCACCACATACGGCAAATTCATCTACAAACAAATCGGGCCCACTGAACGAAAGCGAATTATTGGTGTTCTGTATTTCGACGAAGCTACACAGCTCTGGACCGTACTCCACGATGGAAATACCTATAAAATTCTCACTGCCTCGGCAACGTTCTATCGCGGTAAACCGGGTGACCACGTGGTCATTCTCGTACCAAAGGATGCGCCAAGCAGTTGGGGCGCAGTGGAGAACATCATCGCAAGCTAGTTGAGTATACATTTTCCCTTTACACAATTCTCGGGAAAATGAAAAGCTAAATAATGGTCAAATGACCATTATTTTTATTTAAACCTTGACGAAATACACCTAATACGGTATTATGCGATGTTCAAAAGTCACCCATGTATGCAAACGAGTGGCTTGAACGAAGGAGAAGCGTCATGAAACAAGTTCCTGGTGTGATCATGGGGCTGAATCGGAGCGGTTACCCCATTTCGTTCCCGCAGTTCACCGTCGAGACCGAGTTTGGGATCCATAGAATCCAGGCGGGGTCGCCCCTCAATGAGAGGGACGACGAAGACAAGAGGAGGCGTCGCCTGTACCAAGGCATGCTCACGGAGAACGCTGAGGTCATCGTGATCTACAAGTGGCGCCTGTTCGGATGGCTGTTCGGCGCACACGTGGTGCGGAAGGCCTGAAGAAACGACGCAGACCCGAGACCGATTCGCGCCACGCGAATCGGTCTCTTACTTTTTATACGCATATGTCATTCCGAGCGACCGAGTCTTCGAGGGAGTCGAGGAATCCCTTGCATTACACAAATATTA
>CAYSXR010000018.1:0-13279 GCA_964435035.1 uncultured Gammaproteobacteria bacterium | reverse complement strand
CTCAAACGTTGTCGCGACTACGCACAAGTCCACAAAAAGGATTTGGATAAGAAAACAGTCTTTCTCGCATTATCACTCCTCGGCATCGACGAACTCGGCCTTTCCGAATCCGACAGACAAGTGTTGCAAGTAATCATCGAAAAATTCGGTGGTGGACCAGTCGGCCTCGGCACCATCGCAGCGGCAACGAGCGAAGAAGAAGCTACAATCGAAGAAGTGACTGAGCCCTACCTCATTCAGCGCGGCTTGCTTGAACGGACACCACGCGGACGAACGGTAACAAAGAAAGCCTACAATCATCTCGACTTCCCAATTCCAAAGAATTTGTTTGAAGATTAAAAAAGCCCCGCGTTTACGCGGGGCTTTCAGTATTGTTTGGAACGCGCTTATGCGTACATATTATCTTGAATATGGACAAGCTCAGTCGTCTTAATAATTTTTGGTATTGCAATAATGTTCACTACTTCATGATTTCCAAGCTGTTTTATTTGCTTGGCCTTTTTTGATGTGAGCGATTTAAGCTCGTGTTTAATTTTGTCCAACGGCGGGGATTTTTTAACTTCTAGCAAGACGTTGATGTCTCCATTGGTTATTGGACCAAGTGCATGATCCTTTCTAAAAATATATCCGTGTGGACCCTCCGCTTTCGGCGCGAGAAGTGTGAGCAACGTGTAATAATGATTCGTCATAATGTGCGTTTAGATTTCTAGGGATTATCCTCTTTTTCAGAGAATTGTCAAACTTGTTTCTCCTTTATACTTTATACTTGATACCTTATACTGGGCTCATGATTATCCTCGGAATAGATCCTGGTATTGAACGCGTTGGAATTGCAGTGATCGAACGAGTCGCTGGTAAGGAAACATATCTTTTTTCTGAGTGCTTCAAGACATCTTCCAAGCTTTCACATACCGACCGCCTCGTTTTAGTAGGAGAAGAAATCGCAAAAATTATCTCCGAATACAAGCCTGATGGCATGGCAATTGAAAAACTTTTTTTTGAAACCAATACAAAAACGGCGATGGTGGTAGCCGAAGCTCGAGGAGTGATTCTCTATGAAGGAGCACGTGCAAAACTCTCGATACACGAATACACTCCACTTGAAATCAAAGTTGCAGTGACTGGATATGGCAAGAGCGACAAGAGAGCAATTATGGATATGGTGCCTCGACTAATCAAGCTCCCCACTCGAAAAATGATCGATGACGAAGTCGATGCAATAGCTGTAGCACTCACTGCATTCGCATACGTAAAGAAGGGGTGATGTTATCCACACTTTCATTAAAAAAATGTCTTGCGGAGAAAATCACTATCTGTTACAAATGGAGGATATTATAAGTAACTTATAAAAATAGTATGCAATTTGAAGAAGACAACATTCGCCCTTCTGACGAAGATCCAGAATTTACAGGTAGTGCTCTCAGTGATGACGATACTGACATCGATGATGAGTTCCTTGCAGACGATCTCGGAGTCGCAGACGACGACCTTCTCGCTGACGACGAAGATGATGACGAGAGCGACTTACCAACAGCAGATCTCTAGAAAAATAAAACCCTCAATTGAGGGTTTTATTTTTTACTTTATTCTAAAGAATCGCAACTTTCCAACACGATATGTTCCTTTTTCGGGTTTTTGGTTTGGGTCGGTTATTTTCACATCGCTTTCAAGATGCGTCACCGCACCAGCCTCCACCAGTCGTCGTGCTTCAGATTTTGAATCTGCGCATTCCGCCTGCATCATAGCATCGATAATCGTTGTAAAATCACCTTCTATTTCCGGAACGTTTTCGGGAATCTTTTTTTCTGAAAATGTTTCAACAAAGTGAGTCTCGGCAGACTGAGAAGCTCCTTCCCCATGATATATTGCGACGATTTCTCGAGCGAGTCGCATTTTTGCGTCACGTGGATTTTTTGAAGCGAGAGATTTTTCTATCTCCTCGACTTCAGAAAGGGGTGTGTAGGTTGCGAGTGCAAAATATCTTGGAATAAGAGTATCTGGAATTGAAAGTATTTTACCGTACATATCGTTTGGTTCATCTGTAATTCCAACATAATTGTCTAATGACTTACTCATCTTCTCATTTCCATCAAGTCCTTCGAGAATATCGAGGGACATAACCCCCTGTTCGTCTTGCTTATTCATGCGCATTACATCACGACCCATAAGCATGTTGAAGGTTTGATCGGTTCCCCCAATTTCTAAATCGCACGAGCCGTAGATATTCGCAAGCGCGAATGAATCGATACCTTGCAACACAGGGTAGAGCATTTCGTGCATGTACAACTCTCCCCCGTTTGAAAGTCTTTCTTGAAACATATCACGCTCGATGAGTCTTGCGTGAGTAATATGACGAAGAGTAGACAATACATTTGTAAAACTAACCGTTAGGGTTTTGTCTTTTTTCAAATGAGTAGCTTGCATTCGTGAATCATCAAAGATTTTTGCCTTACCAAGAAACGAGCCGGCTTTGACAAAACCAAGTCCAGAACCAACACGAATAGAAGTATTAGGGTCTCCAGGAATAATATCGGTCACATTCAGAAACCAATCAGAATTTCGTATCCAAGAAAAAACCTTCGCATCAAGGGATAGAATCTTCCCTGCTTGCTCAAGATATGTCTTCATATTTCTCTCGATTTCTTGCTGACTCAATTCTGGTCGAGTCTTGTTTTTGCCTGTAGGGTCTCCAATCATTGTTGTATAGTCACCAATCAGAAAAACAACTTTACAGCCCACATCTTGAAATTGGCGAAGTTTGCGCAGAATCACTGCGTGACCGAGGTGAATATCTGGACGAGTTGGATCCATACCAAGCTTAATGATGATGTCCTTGTTGTATGTGCCGGCAATTTTGGCTTCAATTTTCTTTCGGAATGAATTGTCGGGATCAATAAAACTCGCGACTCCGCGAGAAAACAACTCTTCAATATCTATCGATTTCATAAAAACACTTTACCACAAAAGGTCTTTTTTGTCCTTTCGAACATGCTATTATGAGTATATGAAACAGCACTTACAAAAAATTTCAAAACATCATATTCGTAATGTTTTCTTTACCACGCTTGGTGTTGGAGCCTTTATTTTTGGTATAGCAATCATTTGGATTAGCTTTATCCGTCTCCCTGACTTCACTTCCTTCGAAACGCGAAAACAGGTAAATTCCACCAAAATTTATGACCGCACGGGAGAGATTGTGTTGTACGACCTGGGTTCTGATGCAAGACGTACTTCTATCACAAACGCAGAGATGGGGGTACATATCAAAAACGCGACAGTTGCTATTGAAGATTCAGAGTTCTACAACCATCGAGGCTTCCGTCCAAAATCATTTCTTCGTGCTGTTCTTGTAAACCTTCGCATTATTCCTGGTGTTATCGGACAAGGAGGATCCACTATCACCCAGCAAGTAATCAAGCAGACTTTGCTCACGAGCGAAAAAACTATTATTCGAAAACTCAAGGAAATAATTCTTGCTCTTAAGCTTGAGAGAGAATACGGAAAGGAAGATATTTTGGCAATTTATCTCAATCAAATTCCGTATGGTGGAAATATTTTTGGAATTCAAGAGGCATCTCAAGCATTTTTTGGTAAAAACCCAGCAGACCTAACGATTGCAGAATCAGCATATCTTGCTTCGATCCCAAACGCACCGACTCGTTACTCTCCATACGGATCGCATAAAGACGAGTTAGAAAAACGTAAAAACTTGGTTCTTTCACGTGAATACGAACTTGGATTTATTACCGAGGCACAGTTTACAGAAGCCAAAGCAGAACAAGTGGTCTGGAATCCCCAAAAATCAAACGGTATCAAAGCTCCTCATTTTGTTTTTTTTATCAAGGGATATCTTGAACAAAAATACGGTGTAGATATGGTTGAATCTGGAGGTTTAAAAGTGATTACGACTCTTGATTACAATCTGCAACAGATTGCAGAAAAGGCTGTTGCAGATTACACGATAGGAGCCCGCAAACAAGCGGTTGCAAAACTCAATGCAGCACTTGTCGCGGCAGACCCAAAAACTGGGCAGATTCTCGTGATGGTCGGATCGCGAGATTACTTCGACAAAGAAATCGACGGTAATTTCAATGTTGCAACAGCTCTTCGCCAACCAGGCTCTTCTTTTAAGCCATATATGTATGCTACAGCCTTCAAACAAGGGTACACTCCAGATACTGTCTTGTTTGATGTTCCTACGGAATTTAGCACACGATGCGACCCATACAGCCGACCCCTAAATGGTGCTCCTCAAAGCGCTTGTTACATGCCAGTTGATTATGAGAGATACTCTGGCCCAATGGATATCCGTACAGCACTCGGAAGCTCCATCAACGTTCCTGCGGTAAAAATGCTTTATATGGTTGGAATTCCAAATACCATAAAAACAGCAAAGGATCTGGGTATCACCTCTCTCAATGATGCAAGTCGATACGGCCTTTCTCTTGTTCTTGGAGGAGGAGAAGTAAAACTTGTCGATCAAATTTCTGCGTATAGTGTTTTTGCAAATGGTGGAACAGCGCGTCAAAGTACTGGAATTCTTTCTGTAACAAACAATAGTGGAACTATTCTTGAATCATACAAAGACAGCTCCACTCAAGTTCTTCCAAAAAATGTGACTTTGCAAATAAGTGATGTTCTCTCAGACAACAATGCTCGTCGACTAACATTCGGACCAACATCCCCTCTCTATTTCTCTGATCGGCAAGTAGCGGCAAAAACAGGTACTACAAACGATTTCAAAGACCTTTGGACAATTGGGTATACACCGTCACTTGTTGCTGGTGTGTGGGCTGGATTAAACGACAATACTCCGCTATACAAAGGAATTACAGGATCGCCAATTTGGCACCAATTTATGGCTGAGGCATTAAAGTCATACCCTTTGGAAACATTTGAAAAACCAGAAATTGATCCAGAATACGAAACCCTACCTCCAGTACTTCGTGGATACTGGCAGGGTGGAACAAGTTATGTTATTGATACGATATCTGGCAAACTCGCTACTGCTTTTACACCTAAGACAACAAGAAAAGAATACGTAATAACTGATGTACACGACATTCTCCATTGGGTAAATAGATCAAACCCTCGCAGTCTTGGAAATTCCCGTGATGAGGGGTTGTACCACAACTGGGAAACGGCTGTACAAGATTGGTGGAGAGTAAACAGTTCAGCATACACAATCATAACAGAGGCTCAAAAACCAACATCATTTGATGATATACATACCCAAGAAAACATGCCTCACATTTCAATAGTGAGCCCCATAGAAGGGAGTATTGTTTCAGAAAACAGTCTTGTAACTGTTTCAGTAACATCAAATGGAAAGTTTCCACTCAAAAAAATAGATGTCTTTTTGAGTAATGTGTATGTAGGAACAGCAAATGGTACGTCCCCTACTTTTACCTTCACCCCAAATCAAATTCCAAATATCCAGGTGGGTATAAACTCATTGATGATTATTGGAACTGATACTGTAGAATCCACGGGAACGGCGAATGTAAACATTATTATAAGTTGAAGGTTATAAAGTTAAAAACCAGCGCCTAGGGCGCTGGTTTTTTATCTCACTATAGTGATGTGTTTTGTCATAGGATTCTCGGCTAGTGTCGCAAGTATCTTTTTTTGTTTCATTGCGATTTCACTTTTTTGAATGGGGCTTAATTTCAGTGTAGCAACAGTTCCTCGAACTGTAATTGTATCGATTCCCCCACTGTATCGAATCCCGTTTTTTACCAAAGAATCAACAACTGCTTGTTTTGCATCATCACTCGATTGAGCAAGTTTAATAAATCGTTCTAAAAAATCCCCTAATCTTTTCATTTTTCTTTTAATTTTTTATTTTCTAACGATTCATCGGCATAAGAAGGTATGTAAATGAGTTATCTCCCACACCGCGTATAACGACCGCTTTTGCCCCGCCATTCAATCCAATTGCAATACTGTCTTGAGGGATGAATGAGAGACATTCAATCAAATAGCGTTGATTGAGAGAGATTGAGACGTCATCTCCGGTAAGTGTAGCGTCTATAACACCGGAATATTCGCCTACATCGCTGTTTTTTGATATACATTCAAACTTTTTCTTTGAAGGGGTGATAGAAAAAGTTACTTGATTAAACTTGTCGGAAAAAATATTTGCTGCTTTTAAAGTATTAAGAAGATCTTGTTTTAATACAATAATTTCGGTTTGAAACTCTTTGGGGATAATTTGTTTGTAATCCGGAAAACTCCCTGAAGTAAGTCTTGAAGTAATATATACACCAGAAACCATAATTGCTATTTGGTTTTCAGATATAGAAAGAGTTATTTCTTCGGTTGTATTCTCAAGAATACGCACAATTTCAATACAATTTTTGTATGGTATGAGAATTGGGGAAAACTCTACAGCTCTCTTTAAATTTTCTTTCTTCTCTGCAAGTCGAAATGAGTCTGTAGCAACAAAATAAAGAACATTTTCATTTGAGGCCATATATACACTCGCAATCTCGGGTTTTATGTCTGAAACTGCTGCTGAAAAATAAGTATTCTTTATTCCACGAATAAATTCTTTCTGGGGAATTTGGATTGTGGTACCCGAAACTGAAGGGAGGGTTGGAAAATCTTCGTATGGGTGGGTTTTGATTGTGGTTTTATTGTGAGCCGTAGTGAGTGTAAGAATAGAATCCTCTTGTGCTATTTTAATCTTTTCGTTTTTTGGGAGTGTATTAAGAAATGTGTAAAGTGTTTTTCCATCAATTGCAGTAACCCCATCTTTTTCTTTTTTAATTTGAAGTTCAAACTCAACACCCAAGCTTAAGTTGGTCGCACGTATTTTTAATGTTGTTCCAGAAACAACAAGTAGGATTGTACCAAGTGCTGGAAGAGATGCGTTTCGAGCTGTTACCCGATCTGCATTCTCTATTACTCCAATCAGCTTTTCAACAGTAGTTTCGAATATCATATATATATAAATTACTATTACTATTAACCCTGTGGATTACCAATTTCTTGGTGGATAAGTTCCAATTTTCCTTTAATTTGAATTGCTCCCCTGTCAGCTAATGCGTGATGGTTGGGACAAAGCAATGCAAGATTTTCTAATTCATCACTACCACCTAAATATCTTGGAATTATATGATGAATTTCTACAACTTCATCAAAACTACAAACCATACATTTACCATTATATTTCTCATAAACCGACTTATAAGAATTTTTACCATTTGTTAATCCTCTAAATCGTAATTGTTGTTTAATTTTTTCTTCATTATTGGAATAATTTTTTTTTATTTCTAAATCATATTTCCCTACTACTCTATTTATAAATTCTGATTCAGAGCGTGTATTTATAAGGTGTAAAATAGAAGTATGATCTCTTTTTAATTCTTTTGCTATAGAGCTATACGAGAACCCAGTTTTTGAAGCCATTGTAATAAACAACGCTCGAGCAGTAACAACCTTCTGTTTTCTGGTTTTTGATACAATCTCTTGTCTATCAATACCAGTTTCAATTTTTACCCATTTGTATAGCTGGTTGAAATCAATCATATTATATATTGTAACTTATCCACAAAACTTATACATGTGTATAACCTTTATAACATTTTACTGTTAGTAACCATTTTGAAACTCGTAGTTTATACACACCATTTTATTTTTTACTAAATTATAGATTCCTTTATTCACACTAAACACAATTATTCACACCACCTTTCCACATACTTTTACCCAGTTCTTTGTTTTTTCACACTGAAACCTGTTTAACTTACATTTATTTAAACAAAGCACGTATCTGATCAACTTCTTGGGCAATCAACATATCATTCTTAATATCATTCTTGATTTTCAAACATGAGTGAATCACAGTTGTATGGTCTTTTCCTCCAAGTTTTTGACCAATTAAAGGATAGGACACATTAAAATCTTCTCGGAGGATAAACATTACTATCTGACGGACTTTTACAATTTCTTTACGACGAGTCTTTTCATAAATAGAAGCCTCTTCTACACTATAAAAATCAGCAATCGTCTTGACCACTTCTTTTACGGAAGCAGTCTTTTTTTGTTTTACGCTATTTTTAAGGAGATTTTTAGTCTCTAGGAGTGTTGGAAAACGTCCTTTTAGTTGGGATTGCAAGACAATGGCATTTAAACTCCCTTCGAGCTCGCGAACATTACCAGCTATAACACTAGCAATGTATTCCAATATCTCGTCTGGGAGGCTAATACCAAGCTCTTGGGTTTTTGCTTTAAGGATTGCGATACGAGACTCATATTCAGGCTCGGTAATATCTACAATCATACCTTGAGCAAATCGAGTGCGCATACGATCTTCGAGTCCTGGAATAAAGTTAGGGTGTTTATCAGAAGAAAATACAATCTGCTTACCCGCTTCGTGGTAACTATTAAATAGGTGAAAGAGTTCCTCCTGTGTTTTTTCTGTCTTCCCTACCAATTGCACGTCGTCAATGATAATAGCGTCGTATTTACGATATTTTTCTTTAAAAGTATTTCCTGCTCCACGGTTTGATTGAACTGAATTGATATAATCAACCGCAAATTTTTCTTGAGTTATGTAATACACTTTCTTTTCAGGATATTTTTCTTTGATTGCATTACCCACTGCTTGAATAAGGTGGGTTTTTCCTAGACCAGAAGATCCATAAATAAAAAGAGGGTTGTATTGCTTGCCTGGTCGAGCAACAGCAGCTTGAGTAGCTGCATACGCAAGCTCATTGAAAGAGCCTACAATAAACGTATCAAACGTATATCTAGGGTTGAGGTTGTCATCTTTGTTTACGTAGAGGTCTTTGAGAGGAAGTTCTGTGTTTACTGCAAAATCGGGTTTTAGTTGAGTTGATGTTTCTATACGATGAGTCTTTGGGTCACCTTTCACCACCATATATTCCACATTTCGTGTATGTTCCCATGCGTTTCGGAGTACGCGCATGATGAGCTTGTGAAATTTGTTTGAGAGCCAGTCTTTGACGAATTCATTTGGGACACCTACATAGACAGTCCCCGCATCTTCTTTTACAAGAGATGTTTGTTTGAACCAGGTACTGAAATTTGCCTTAGAAACCTCACTCTCAATTTCAACTAAACAGTGATCCCAGAGCTCTTTTGTATCCATAAGCCGATTATATAGGTCGTGATTATTATTACTAATGTGAAAAACTGCGTAAGTCTGTGTATAACATGGGGATAAATAATATACCACGAGAACAAAAGAACGCTAAAGCAAATTAACAAGAGAACATAAAAGCAAAAAAACACTAGAACCACCTTTTGGCGCCTTGCCCCTACCCTCCTTGTGTTCTGGTGATTTTATGCTATATTGGCTCCATGTCTTTCACCTATAAACCAAAAAAGCGAAAGCGAGCAACCACTCACGGTTTCCTCGTTCGATCAAAAACAACATCAGGACGCAAAGTCTTGGCTACTCGCCGTAAGAAGGGTCGAGCTAAACTAGCTGTTTAGAAATTCCACAGATAGCGCATTTCCGCGTTGCTCACTCGTTTCCTCCTGCAATGTATATCTAAGTACATTTTAGTTGGAAGCCTCACTCGCGCCTTGAACTGCATCTACCTGCGAAATTTCTCCCATAAACTATATGCTTCCTAAAATCTCTCGAGTTTCGAAGCTAACCATAGAAAAGCATCTCCTAAGAGGCCGAAGGTTGAAAACTTCGCGCTTTCTTGTTTTATATACTGAAATTCCTGGAAATACTGCTCCACAAGTATCATTTTCAGCTTCAAAAAAGATAGCCCCCAAGGCAGTTCTTAGAAACAAGCTCCGTCGACGGGGCTATAGTGCGGTTGCTCCACTTATACCCCACCTATCCCCAAGAGTGGTAATTCTCGTATCGTATGGGACTGCCGATCAGACAACTCCTATTCCCGTTTTAAGAGAAGAACTGAAAAAGATATTCCTTCAGGCAAAAATCTATAAAGAATGAGATATCTTTTAATCAAAACAATTTCCTTCTACCAGAAATATCTGTCTTTCGATCAGGGGTTGCTCCCCCGCTATTTTGGCGTACAAAAGAAGGTTTGTATGTATTATCCAACATGTTCTGAGTATATGAAGCAAGCCATCGTTATGTACGGTGTTTTTAAGGGGTTTTGGCTTGGAATACAGCGAATCTGGAGGTGTAATCCAAGAAACGAGCCAGGTGTCGATTTGGTACCTGAACCACTAGATCAAAAAAACATGAAAACTTAAAAGCAAAACCCATCTTTTGGTTTAATGCTCCAGGGGTATCGTGCTATACTGTCCTTATGTTATCAACTTTTTGGAACGCAGTTTTTTACCAGCCATTTTATAATGCACTTATTGTAGGTATTGCCTTTTTGCCAAACGGAGATTTTGGGCTCGTTGTTATTGTTATCACGATTATCATTAAATTGATTCTGTTCCCTCTCAACCAGAAGGCTATTGAGGGTCAAATTAAGATGAATAGTGTGCAAGGAGAGGTGAATGCAATCAAACAGCGTGTTACAGATAAGGTTGAACAAAACAAACAAATTTTTGCTCTCTACAAAGAAAAGAACATCAGCCCATTCTCGAGTTGTCTTCCCCTCCTTGTTCAAGCTGTGGTACTTATCGCTCTCTATCGCGCATTTTTGGGCGTTCTTGGGGATATTACGCCAGCGGCGCTCTACTCTTTTGCACAACAACCAGCATCTATCAATTTAAACTTCCTTGGACTCATAGATCTTTCAGCAAAACACAGTATTATTTTTGCTCTATTGGTCGGCGGAACACAGTTCGTTCAAGCAAAGCTCATGCAAGGCCGCCAATCAAAACCTACCGGTGATGGTATGCAGGCGCAATTCGCTCGTAATATGCAGCTCCAAATGCTTTATGGGCTTCCTATTATGACCGCTGGACTCTCGTATTTCCTCTTCCCATCAGCTGTTGCGCTTTACTGGATTACGAGTAATATCTTTACTATCGGCCAGGAATTATATACAAAGCGTAAGTTTAAGGTTGAAAAGGAAGCATAAACTGCAAAGTCTTAAACCGTGAGCGCCGAATTTCAAACCGAAACCCCTAATATGAATCATACAGAGATACACAAAAATATAAGCGGACTCCTTGAACATTTTGGTTTTACCGAGCAAGACGTCACTATCTCGTTTGATGAAAAATCAAACACTATTTGGTTTTCTATCACCTCTCCCCACACCCGCCTTCTCTTTGCACGTGATGCCGAAGCCCTCTCAGCACTCAACCATCTCTCTTCTCGAATCGTTGAGCAATTATCAAAAGAAGATACTGCATACCCACGTATAGTTATTGATGCCAATAATTTTGAAAAGAAAAAAATCGAAAGTCTTCGAACCGTAGCTCACATGATGGCAGAACGAGCTCGCTATTTTAAATCGAGTGTTGAACTTGAACCAATGTCCCCTCGCGATCGCAAGATTGTACACGAGTTTCTCCAAGATATACCTGATGTATATACAGAATCACAAGGAGACGGACCAAAACGCCATATCGTGATTCGATTTAAAGAGTCAGAAAAAATATAATAGATACTATTAGAGATACCCGAACCGCAAAGCGATTCGGGTATCATGCTGCGTGTTTTAGGATTTCTCCTATTGTCTAAGAAGCGAAGCCAAGGGGCCAGTACAATTGCTTGTCCCCTGTACTGTATCGCTCAAAACCTTTTTTTCTACGGCCTCAAAATCCTTTGTGTTATCCAAGGTGCAGGTCATTGGTTGATTTACCCATGTAGGATTGATGTTTTTGGTATACACAAATTTAACACTGCAACCTCCCGTCACTTTTCCTATTATAGTAGAGGAAAAAGTTCCTAATGGTGACATATCGGCTGTATTATTTGCTGGAGTACAAGACTTGAAATTCTCTTGAAAACAACCAATACTTCCACAGTTATTGGTTTCAGTCGTATCTCCATTTATCACAATTTTGTTTTTAGTTGTATTAAAACTAGGAGCGTTTTTTGAAGTGCTAGGCTGTACTTTGTTTGGGTTAGTATCCAGAGACCAGAGAGAAGTATCTTTTTTGTTGATGAACACAAGATATTTTCCTGTTTGATCGAATGATAGATTTGTAGCATCAAGATAGTTTCCTTCACCATCATTTACTTGTTCGGTTGTACCGTTTTCAGCCTGTACTTTCCAGAAGCTGTCATTAAAATGGACAGCCCCTTTGTACCAATCATCAGGATACTCCCCTTTTGGGATTGTTTGTCCAGCAGCACAGTAGAAATACGAAGACTCTGCTCCCCAGACACATTTTTCGGGAAGGGTTTGTAGTCCTGTGTTTATTGACGTCCCGTCGCTTGTGCGATGAATACGAAGACTCAAACCATCACCACCTGAGACACTATACAGAATATATTTTCCATTAGGACTCGATTTTGTTGTGAGTCCATCGACACCCCCGATGACTTTTTGAAAGGTGCCAGCCGTATCGATGGTATAGGCGTATCCTGGGACGGAACCACTTGCCTTGGTTGTTGCGAGAATGGATTTGTTTGCCCAGTCGAGAATCCATTCGCTAAAGGCACTACTCCAGAGTTGTTTTCTGCCGGTTCCGTCTGTTTTGATTGATATTGCAGCTGAGCCATTTGGAGTAGGAAGTAGATACAAGAGGCTCTTTTGGTCTGCAGAAACGAGAATAGTCGAAATCTTTTCGGGAAGAAATGCACCAGTAAGTGACCCAGCCTCTAGTGTGTTTGTTGATGGAGTATATTTACCCAAAAATGTTGCAATCGTTGTGTTGTCAGTCTTTATGTATCGCAAAATAGCAGTCGCTCCATTGTCGGCAAAAAGTGCTTCTGCTGTTCTTGCAATAATTGTTCCAGAAACCTTTTTTAGGTTCTGACCTTTTACATCGGTATCGTATAAGTATCCAGTGCCACGTTCTGCAAAGCGTACGCCTGGTAATATCGTTTGAATTACCTCAGTGCTTACTTCACCAGACACGTCGTGTTGTACTATTGGCCTGGTGTCAGTTGGAAGGGTTGTGTATCCTGCTGTCGAGATGCTTGTTATTTGGGTTAAGTATTTTTGAGTATTTGGAGTTGATGATTGGTCGCTGTTGCCGTTATTCTCTCCATCAGTGTTTTGTGTTGAGTCTTCGATTGTAGAGTTCTGTCCAAAAGGAAACAATGTACTCAAAAGACTTTTTTGGGTACCGTCAGAATCTACGGTATTAGATTTTTTGGAAGACAAAAACATCCACCCGCCAATGACGAGTATTACGATTGCAATGATGATGAGAAGTTTTCCGCGGGACATCTATAGGCTAAGTATAA
>CAYSXR010000017.1:0-13315 GCA_964435035.1 uncultured Gammaproteobacteria bacterium | reverse complement strand
CACCCTTCCCTGGGTTGCCGTTTCACCAACTCACGACCCTCTCCCTATTTAAATTTTCCCGGGCGTCCGTTGTCCGCACGGCTAAATTTAGCATAAAACAACTAAATATTACACTGGTGTTGCTTCAACTTCTACTGCATCAACTGGAGACTCTTCTACAACTGTTTCAGTGGTCGGAGCTGGCGAAGCCTCCTTACTAATTGCAGATATTTTTTTATACAAAACAACATCAGCAATCATGACAAGCGGAACAAAAAAGAGTGTTCCAACAAGTAGACAGAGCACCCCGAGTAACACAAGAATACCAGAAACAAACATGAGCCAAAATATTTTCCAGCGATACCCTTTTGTAATACGGCGACTTGATTTCAAAGCTTCAATTGGAGAAATATCCTTTTCAAGAATTTCGTACTTTGCATATCCCAACATCACAGCAACTATCATACCCGGGATGATAAGAAGAATCATTCCCCCAATCACGGCCAAGCCATAGAGGAACATTGTTGCAAAGAAATAACAAAAACGCTTCAAAGTAAAATAGTGAAGCAGGTCATCAAAATGAAACCTTACTTTATTGACATATGAAAGACCAAATACAGTAATCACAAATGTGTACACCATCATCACCAAAAGATTCAGAAAAAAGATTCTTTCAAATCCAGCTGCCAAAATAAAATAACAAAGAAAAATAAGCGTGAATTGACCCACAATAGCCCAAAAATGCTTTTTGACGATTTCAAACGACTCATTCAGCACACTTCGAACTGTAAATACTGGTTGCATATTTTTATAGGCACTAGGCTTAAGCGCTAGGCACTAGCTTATATATTAGTAATCTGCCTTCTCGCCCATTAATGCTCGTATTCTATCACCCACCGGCGGATGCGTCATAAACAATTTGGCGATTCCGGAAATCTTTTTCCCTCCAGTCGGATCAGCAATGTAGAGATGCGCGATGGTGCTTGATTGACGACGCAATGGCTGGCTGTGCTGACTAATTTTTTGTAGCGCGTTTGCAAGACCTTCTGGATATCTTGTCAGGAGAGCACCGGATGCATCAGCCAGAAATTCACGTTTACGTGAAATGGCGAGTTGCATGAGCAGGCCGATAATGGGAGCAAGAATAGCGAGAACGATACCCACAATCATAAGAATACCTCCCGCCTTGCTATCATTATCTCGATCACGCATTCCTCCAAAGAGCATACTTCGCATAAACACATCAGAAATAATTGAGATAAATCCAACAAGGACCACCACAACAGTCGAGATCAACATGTCGCGATTGCCAATATGCGAAAGTTCGTGGGCAATCACGCCCTCGAGTTCATTCTTTTCAAGAATCGAAAGAAGTCCAGTAGTTACACACACCACCGCATGATTCTTGTCGCGTCCAGTCGCAAATGCATTTGGAGCCGGATCTTCAACGACATAGAGCTTTGGCATTGGGAGACCTGCGGTGATTGAAAGATTCTCTACGATAGTGTAGAGGTCAAAGTATTGCGCACGGGTAGCCTCGTGCGCTCCAGCGAGCGTGAGCACAATCTTGTCCGAATACCAGTACGAGACGATTTGGAGAACAATGGCAAATATCGCAAAAATTACGAGAATCGAAGGATCCTGGAAGTAGTAACTAAAAAACCATCCAAGTCCAATAACCACAAGAAAAACACAGGACATCAGTATCCAAGTCTTCGTAATATTTTTTGATTGCTGTGTGTATAAACTAGCCATGCGCTTATATTACATTAAATTGAGAATTCGTGGAAATAAATGCAATTCGAGGCGCGAGCGAGGCTTGTAACCAAAATGTACTTTGACGTACATTGCGGGAACAAATGAGCGAAGTAACAAAGAAGTGCGTTATTTTCACGGATTCTACTGGAATACAACTGGAATATCGATATACTTATCATTCTCCGGCATTCCGCTCGGGTTGTCATTATGAAGGCGAATATAACCCTGCCCTGCCGGAATGCCGGTGAAATCAAGGGTCGTAGTAAAGGAAACGGGATCACTCGTCATCCAGTCACTCGTTGCTGTTCCGTTTGTAGATTTCAAAACATTTTTATTTGCATCAAGAATTTTTACGCCCATGTTCGCCTCGAAGAAATAACCTCCCGTAAGCGAACCGGTTGCTTTTATCACACCAGAGACCGTAGTGCCAGGTGCAACCGAGAAGGAAACAAAATTTCCTACGTCACCTGAAATTGCAGGAGTTGTCGCTACAACAGGAGGTGTGTTCACAACAGGTTTCTTATTTATCATCCAAAAACCTGCTCCCAAAAGAAGGATTACTACAACAAGTAATACTGTGTTTATTTTTGAATTCATATTTTTAATTATTATAAATTATTAAAACTTCACTTCGACTGGCTGCTGCGCTGCGTCATTGTCGCCAAGATCAAAGAAGTCCATTTTTGTGAATTTAAAGATTCCGGCAACAATGTTGCTTGGAAAGCTCTGCGCCTTCGTGTTCAAATCACGCACTTGCCCATTGTAAAATCGGCGCGCTGCCTGAATCTTGTTTTCAGTATCTGAAAGCTCCCGCTGAAGTTCCATAAAGTTCGTGTTCGCTTTGAGATCTGGATATGCTTCCGCAATTCCAAAAAGTCCGGTAATTGCTTGACCGAGAACTGCTTCAGTCTTTCCGTGTTCTCCTGCAGTCTTTGCACCCATAGCAGCTGCACGAGCTTGGGTTACTTTTTCAAATGCAGTAGATTCGTGAGTTGCGTAACCCTTCACTGTGTTCACAAGATTTGGAATAAGGTCATAACGACGCTTAAGCTGAACTTCAATATCCGCCCACGCTTCCTGCGTGCGAGTGCGAAGCGTTACAAAACCGTTAAATGCAGCAATGAGCCAAAGCACGAGGACAGCAACAACACCGAGAATGATATAGAGTGTCATAGATTAGTTAGTAGAAAGTAGTTAGTAGAAAGTAGGATAGACCAACCTACTTTTTCTATTATAACATAAAAAATACCCACCTAAATGGGTATTTACTTTCATAGCCTACAAATCTACAGTTTATAAACCAAGGCTTTGGCATTTTTCATTATCTCTACATCATCAAGTGAGACCTGATATCCTGCAAGCGATTGCACAATCAATGGATTTGTTTCACTTCCAATTTTTTGGGCAATTGTTCCCAAAAACAAAATTTCAAACTTATTCCATTTTTCAGGGATTTTTTTACCCTTTTCAAAATAACCGCTGTTAGATCGTAAGTATTCTTGGACAATTAAGTTTGCAACCTTGTATTTTTTCAATCGCTCATCAATCCACTTATAATCCTGGGGAAAATTAATTTCTTCAAAAATACCAGCAATTGGCACAAGTTCAAAAAAATTAGAGTCCCAGGTAATTTGTCCGATCATGCGATTGATAAGCAGGGTGAAGTCCGGATTAATTCGAGGAACTTCTTCAGTATTAATCTCATACCGATCTTCGCGTTTCAAAAAGTATCCTTCTTGAATGCCGAATTCATGTTCTATTCCTATACTCATAGTAACTATAGTTTTTTTCTATTTAACCACACAAAATTAAATATTGCAATAGTATATTCAATTAGAAAAGACGGCGCGTATGTGCCGTCTTTTTACTAAACCCTAACCCCCAACCCCTACTTTTTCTTGTTCTGCCATCCTTCCACAATTACAAGCAAAGGACTTGCCACGAAGATTGATGAGTACGTTCCGAAGAACATTCCCACAATAAGCACGAGTGCGAAGTTGGTCGTTGTTGATGGTCCGAAGAAATAGAGCGAAACAAGCACAATGATCACTGTGAGTGAAGTGTTGATTGAACGAACAAATGTCTGACTCAAGCTTTTGCCGACTGTCTCGGAAAATGTCGGAGCAATATGGTTTTTGAGATTCTCGCGAATACGGTCAAAGACCACGATTGTATCTGAAACCGAAATACCAAGCACCGTAAGAATCGCCACCACAAATAGTGTGTCGACTTCGGCACCATGGAAATGTCCGAGGAGCGCAAATACTCCGGCAGGAATCGCAATATCATGTATAAGAGTAGTGACAGCAATCAAACCATATTTCCAAGAAGAAACCGGTTTTGACACCCCACGGAACGCAAATGCTATATAGAGCACGATTGCGATAACCACCACAATAATGGCAACAATAGCCTTCTGACTCAATTCCTTTCCTACTGAAGGACCAATTGAAGTGAATGAAGTTTTTGTAAGCGGATATTTTCCATCTATTGAAAGATCGGCCACAAGCGTAGGAAGTTCTGACTCAGAAAGCGGGCGACTTTTGATCGAAAGACCAGACTCACCCAACGGTTGCGCAATTGCATCAGTGATAGAATTCTTTTTCAAGACTTCCACAATCGCTCCTGTATCAGGACGGCCATTCGTGTAATTGACTTCAAGAAGTGTTCCTCCTTTGAAATCGATACCGAGTTTCAATCCATAGACCGCTACGGCAACAATCGAACTGAGCACAATAACTGCTGAGATAGTGAGAAAAACAAATTTGTTTTTGATAATAAACATAGATTACTTCATTGATACTGCATTAGATTTTGCCGACGAGAATCCTGATCCAAATAGGAAATTGGTAACGCGACTTCCCTCTTTTGTCGCAACGCTTCGCAAGAACAAGCGACTAATGAGAATCGCAGAAAACATCGAAATCAATACTCCAATGAGAAGCGTAATCGCAAATCCACGAACGAATGAGCCTGCAAATAGAGAGAAGAGAATGAGCGAAGTAATAATGGTTGAGAAGTTTGAATCACGAATAGAAAGCCACGCTCGATCAAATCCGGCAGTAATTGCATCTGCCACAGTACGTCCACCGCGAAGTTCCTCCTTAATACGTTCAAAAATGAGTACGTTCGCATCCACCGCCACTCCGATAGAAATAATGAATCCAGCAATCGCAGCAGACGATAGCGTCACATGCAACAGTTTGAATATGGTAAGTGTAATGACAACGTACAAAGCAAGTGCAAGCACGCCAACAAGACCTGGGAGTCGATACCAGAAGAGCAAGAAGAGTGCAATTACGATGAATCCGATCACTCCAGCCTTCACACCGTCATGCATTGCAGCGATACCGAGTGATGGACCAATGAGCTCGCTTGAAACAAGCTTGATTGGTACAGGAAGCGCGCCGTAAGAAAGAGAGCTTGAGAGTGCCTTTGCCTGTTGAGGTGTGAAGTTTCCAGTGATTACCGCTTCGCCACCACTAATTTCAGTCTGGATTGTTGGAGCAGAGAGGATTTGTCCATCCAAGAAAATTGCAAGATTCTTTCCAATATTTTCCTTGGTAATTTTTTCAAAAAGTTTTGCGCCTGCATCATCAAAAGTAATAGCAACAAACGCAGATCCTGTATTTGGATCAAATTGCACACTTGCTGTCTTGAGATACCGACCAGTGAGACCAGTATCAATGTACGAATATCCGAGATTGAGATCACCCAATGAAACACTACCGTTTTCATCGACAGTCGCCTCTATAGGCTCGTTAGATTTATCACCTTGCAATTTGAATTCAAGAGTCGGAGTTGCTCCGATAGTTTTTTGTGCTTGCTCAACATCAGTCACACCTGGAAGATCGACGATGAGTTGTTCACTGCCACCCACACCACCTTCCTTGATTTGAATGAGTGGTTCGAGAACTCCAAGAACTCCAGAAACCTGTTTCGAATTTACGCGAGCATCCACAACGTCACGGAGAACTTCCATAGAAGCCGAAACGTCAGCTGATGGGATTTTTGAAACATCCGCTTCGTAGACAAGATGAGTTCCACCCGAAAGATCAAGGCCGAGCTTGAACGGCATTGGGTGTTTGGTAAAATAATTGGTCAAAATTGCTGGCTTTGCCGGCGCCTGACCATTGACCGGTTCTGATTTATAAACAAAGAAAGCAAGGCACACGCCAATAATAAGGACGACAACTGCGAGAATTCGTTTTTTAATCATAATAGTGAGCGTATTCTAACGAGATAGCAAGCAAAAAGCAACCACTTGCTTAATCCGTAATCGAATTGTAGAAGTGGGCGTGCCTTTGGTGCAACAGATTTGGGACTTGTACTAACATTGACTTTATAGCTCAATGGTGCTATAATATTAGCAAATAAAACTGATCTTTTATGAAAAAAATAATGTTAGGCGTGTTCGCCGTAGTTTTGTCCTTCTCGATACTAACCAGTTGTTCGTCAATAGACGAATACGACGTGCCGACGGTAGAATTTGAAGCCCTGGCAAAGCTGATAAAAGAAAAAGGTTCACCGACACCAAACCATCCTCATGAATCTCACAGAATGGAGGACAGTACCTACATCCTTACTCTCGCAAAAGAGGGAAAGGAAATACGTAAACACAAAAAAAATACATATCACACTGAAATTATTTCCCCTATTACACCGTAGTACAGGGCACACCAGCAGACACCTAAAAAGTGTCTGTTTTTTTATATGTGACGATTTCACTTTTCTTTCCAAATTTCCAATCAGCAAAAACGACACACAGTGCACCAAGTAAGTACCCACCCAGAATATCAACCGGTGTATGCACTCCCGCAAGGATCCGAGCAATGCCAATTATGATTGCTGTCACACCTACAAATACTCCAATGCGACGATTGATTTTGAATATAAATACGGCAAGCGCAGCAAAAATCGCCGCATGTTGTGATGGAAAAGAATAATCTGAAAGCTCAAAAAGTGGCTGGAGATCGAGAGTGGTCAAAAAAGGTCTAGGTGTTTGAAACGCAATTTTAAACAGCGCGCTCGCAATCCAAACTGCGATCAACATAATTCCCAGGCGAAAGAGTTCAGTAGCTCGATCGACGATCTTTTCAACAGGCGCGAATATCCCCTGCTCCATTCGCCGACGTTTCCATACATACAAAAGACTCACAATAAGTACCAAAATCGGAAAAACTGTCGTAAAAAAATACAACACTCGTGAAAGCGGCTCTGATGCGGTTATAAAATTGGTGATGGCTGGAAACATAATTTATTTAGGTTCTAGAACAATGCATGTAATTTTGTAATTTATTTACTAGATCCTAGACGCTAGAACCTAGACCCTTCTTTTCCGCTGACATCACTACATTTTTCATAAGCATCGCCACAGTTACTGGCCCCACACCTCCTGGCACTGGCGAGACCACACTGGCAATACCTGCAACTGATTCAGTTTCAACATCACCGGAAATCGCATCTCCTGCCTCAGATGTGCCGGCATCAATCACTACCACATCCTTTTTTAGCATTGATCCTTTGACGAAATTTGCCACACCAATTCCTGAAATCAGCACATCGGCATCGGCAATGAGTCGTTCCGGATTTGGAGTTGAACTGTCTACGCTTGTCACGCGAAGTCCACGACGATTGAGTAGGTGCGCGACCGGCTTACCGACGAGAATCCCCTTTCCAAGGACAACGATATGCTTGCCATTGAGATCTAAATGTTGAGAATCGAGAATCGAGATTATGGCCGCTGCCGTTGGGAAAATAAATTTTGGTTGATCAGAATAAAAAAGATTTGTCGCCTCGCGACCGATAGCATCCACGTCGATGGAAGGTGGCACGGCATCAAGCACATCTCCCGTATTGATGTGTGCCGGAAGCGGAAGCTGAACAATGAGTCCGGCCATGCGGGGGGTTGCGGAAATTCTTCGAATTTCCGCAACCAATTCTTCCGTTGTGATTGATTCCGGATATACCGCTGGCAACACATCAATCCCAAGTGATCGTGCGATCCGTTCCTTCATTCGGACATACTGAAGAGAAGCCTCGCTCTCACCCACCAAGACATCACAAAAAACCGGAGCTGAGGGCAACGCCTGCACTCGGGCAAAAAGGTCTCCCAGTATCTGGTCTCGAATTTTCCGTCCGTCAATAATCTGCATAGTGATGATTTTAGCATAAAAATAACCCTGAATCTTATTACTCAGGGTTATCTCATTACATTTTAGAATTAAATTGGAATACATATTTTGGAATTTTATACAGTTCAAACTCGGCATGTTCTGCTTGTTCGCTTGCTGTATATATTGCAAAATGAGAAAGATATGGCATTTCATTTGCCATATTTGCAAGTACTTCTTGCAAAGTGCATGGTACTTCTTTTTTTGCACTCAAAATATACCGAAGCATACCTATGAATGTAAAATCATTTTCCCAATTCTTTTCTTTCTTTGTTAATATTCCCTCTTTAATTCCTTCGCGATAGCTCCATCCAAAAATACTGCATTCTTCGTGATGATCCGAATATGATCTTCCGCATTCTGGTAAAAAATTTCCTGAGGGACTATTTTTTTCGTCCTCTGGATTATAATCTCCCATCCATGCAACATTCACTGGAATCCAATCTTTTGAAAAGTCATTCGCAAATCGAGCAAATGTTTCTTTCGCGAGATAGTTCAACGTTTTACTTTTTAATCTCCTGTTTCTCATGACTATCAGTTTTTTGGTTTGACTGATAGCTGCTCCCTGCTTCTTTCCGTTAGGAATGGGGAAGGTCGCTCTATGCATAGTATTGTACCCCGTAGACAATATGCATTTTTTATATTATATCACTTTTTATATCAAAAGTCAAACACAAAAAATAACCCATGTTTTAGGGCTTTTTTAGACATTAGAAATTAGAACTTAGTCATTGAAAGAATTTGAAGGTTTGTTTACAAACCTTCAAATTCTTTGGTAAGATCTTCCGGTCTTGAATGTCGTTTGTTGCGACGCATCGAAGAAAGTATGCCGAGCGTTGCATATTCCATAAGAAGGTGTGATCCTCCATAACTCATAAACGGTAAGGTGATTCCCGTCACCGGCAGTATCCCCATATTCATTCCCATATTGATTAGTATTTGCGATATAAACAGTATCATCACACCCGCGGCAAAGAGTGCTTCGAAATTGCTTTCGCCATGAAGTGCAACCGTAAGGATGCGTGCGAGCAATAGTCCAAACAAGAGAAGTAAGAGCATTGCTCCGACGAATCCCCACTCTTCGGCAAACGCTGCGAATATGAAGTCGGTTTGATATTCAGGCAAATAGCGAAGTCTCGATTGCGTGCCGTACCCTACTCCTTTTCCAAATACCCCACCGGAACCAACAGCAATCACCGCTTGGCGCGCATTATATCCAGCACCATGGATATCCGTAAGTGGATGCAAAAAACTCGTGATACGCGCTTTTTGATACGGAGCAAATACAAAACTCCACAGTACAACAAAAGCCACGACTCCCACACCAAGAAGCAGTGCAAGATGTCGTTTGCGGATACCGGCCACGAGCGCCATGCCAAGCCAAATACAGCCGATGATCATGGCCGTACCAAAATCCGGCTGAAGGAATACTAAGAAAAAAGGAATCGCGGCATACGCGCCGGACACCAAAAGATGTTTGACTTGCCCAATGGCCACATGTCGGCGAGAAAAATATTTTGCCAGAATGAGAATGAGAACAATCTTCACAAAGTCGGACGGCTGTACCGAAAATCCACCAAGTGAAAACCAACTTCGTGCGCCATTGACCGTATTACCAACGGCAAAAACCAAAATGAGAAGTCCCATAAAGAACAAGAATGTGAGGACGAGTATTTTGGTCTTCTTGAACACACTGACGTCGATCAGCGAAAAGAAGAAAAACACGAGAAGTGATATCGCAAGCCAGGCAAGCTGTCGGTCAAAGAACGCACTCCCCGCTCCATACGACTGCATCGTTACAAGTCCAGCAATCGTGATCGGCAACGCAAACAAAAGAAGCATCCAGTCGATACGTCCAAACAAGCCAATCTTTTCGGCTCGGGTGTTTTCTTGAAGATACTGAGAAATTTCACGATTCATAGGGTGAGTTGCAAGTTTGTAAAGTTCATCAAGTCTATCAAGTAATTTCGAATGCGTGTGATTGGGCGACTTTATAAACTTTACGAACTTTATAAACTTTTAACTTGATGTGTGGAACACATCAATGACAGGTACAATCTCATGTCGAATTACAGACGTTCCGAGAGACCGTGGCCAAGTAAAGAAAATCGGGGAACTCGCATTCGGTGAGAGAATTTGAACCAGTGTCTGCGAGACACTAACAGCATTATCATCTGCATCATACAAAATCGCAGCGACAGATGTATTGTTGAGCGTCACCGTCGGAGAAACGTTGGTCAGGAGCGCATTGAGTCGCGGTATTGTCCCACTATCATCAAAAAAGATATTACTTGTGTTGACTCGCAATCTTGCGATTGATTCAGGAATCTTTTCCCAGAGTGCAGGCGTTTTTGAAAATTCAAATGTAGTTCGCTTCACCGAAGTATTTCCGACCGCTATCCCCGTCTCCACTATCGCATACCGTCCAAGTGGAGGAATGAGTGCTGAGCCTTCCCTGCGTGCGACGAGCACACCGGCTGGGTCATACAAACGAAATTCGTATCCAATCGATTTTGTCGCCGCATCATTCTTGTTTTCGATATACGCAGTCGCATTATACACAGAGTCGGTAATAGCGAACGAGCGCGACCATAATACAGTTGGAATTTTGACTTCAAATGTACACAAATTGGTGCACATATTTCCCCCGCAATCGATTCCGGTCTCAGTGCCATTCTGCTTCAAGTCTGTGCATGTCGGCGCGCGGAAAATATCCTTCTTATAACGCAAAAAAGCAAGTCCTCCAAAGAAGACAATGAGTATGAAAAAAATAATAAGTCGACGCCGCGCAGCCCAAGACATGAGTTTATTATACAGGTTCTAGGGTTTAGGTTCTAGGGTTTAGAAAAAATGAGCAAGCCCAAGGCTTGCTCATTTCAGACATTGTTAAGAAAAGTGGATGCGATTAAGACCTAATTTCTGCAATTCGTTGTCGAGAAATTCCGCATCTTCTTTCGATAATTCCTTACCAGACCGAGAATCTTCCAAGAGTTCACGCGCTTTCCCCGTAATGCTTTCAGGAATAGGAGCAAGCAGTTGATTTTTTCTTAATTCTTCCAAATGTTCTACACCATGAACGATACTCTGTTTATCATTTTCCGGCATGCCTTCAATTCCCATATATTATTTCTGTGTTAGGTAAGTAATACCAGAATAGTACCCTTTCATTAGGTCGGTGTCAAATTGAAAAAATCAACCTAGATTCTGAAACAAGCTTAGAATGATACAACACAAACAAACACATTTTTATGTGGTTCATTTTTTAATAGAGAATCGAATACAATGTTCTGGCGGCTTTTCCCATTACTTTAGGTACTGGGAAAAGTTAAATTTAATTCCCAATTACAACCGTGTTTGTATATCCGATTTTGTTGTTAGCATAGTTTTCATCCACCATAGTGAATGTCTTACCACTCTTATCTTTAAAAATACCGTATGAATATACTCCAGTATCTTCGAGCATAAGATCGTCAATAAGAGGCTGCCCATTTTCATCCTTCAAATCCATAGCCATTTCCAGAAAATCATCGAGGGTAATCTTTTCGGTGCAATTCAATACGAGTTTCTTTCCTTGTTTTGTCTGACAAATCGCTCTAAATTCAAATTTGTCCCGACTCGTAGAATTCAATTTTTTCTGCCCATTCCATATTGCGGGAATTTGCTGAAAGAGAGAGCCTTTTTCATTCTTTGCTCGTTGTGTTAATGAGCCCGCCGCATGTGCGTCAAATTTATCGTTTTGGTCTTTACACCGATGCAATTCGAGAGAGCCAGCGGGAGTAACATACACAAATCCTGACCATTTTGAATAACTATCTTCCCCTACTTGCTCACCATTTTCCATAGCAACTCCTTCAATGTCACCAGATGGTGATTTATACGCCCCAGCAAAAAAGATGACCCCATCTATCCCTTTTTGTTTTGCTATTTCATCAATTTTTCCGTAATCAATATTCGGACTAAATGCATCCGGATGTTCATCATTTGAAATAAAGCATGTTTTAGTTTTTCCATCCTCGAAATAAAAGAGTGAGGCGACGACTTTTTCTTTGCCTTCAACTATCCCAAATATCTGATCTCTTTGAAAACCCTTGGGCATGTTTTGATCGTTAAGTGTCTCAACATGAGCATTCGTTATGCTAGTCGTCCCTGGATTTTTAGTTTGAGCCTCTGTCTCTGCCGTGTTTAAAAGCAAACTAGCCATAGAAACTAATGCTAATTTTTTGAAAAATTTTCCAGGTCCTTCCATGAGCAAAAGTATATCCTTAGCCACCCCTATTTGCAATCAAAGGAAAACAATGCACTAATAACCACATTGGGTTTATGTGGTTTATTTTTGTATGTTAAATATTTTGTTCTGGCGGCTATCTACTTTCCCCTTTCGAGTATCATCGACACTAGCAAGCTTAACTTCTCTGTTCGGAATGGGAAGAGGTGTGACCTTGCCGTTAAGCCACCAAAACAAAAGATTCAACTATTTTATTAAGACCTGGAAAAATGTGGGGAGATTTCTCTCCCCGTTTTTATTGCGTGGGGACACGCGGGCTCGAACCACGGACCCTCTGCATCGCATGCAGCTGCTCTAGCCAACTGAGCTACACCCCCATCATAAAAAGAACATTTTTTCAGATCTCAATAATTTTGTATATATTACGCTTTCGCGTTGTTCAGAGCAATGCTCTATTCGTGATTCTCACAGTTCCTAATAGGAAATCGGGCAATTAGTACATCTCGGCTGAACACATCACTGTGCTTACACCTAATGCCTATCAACGTAATCATCTCTTACGACCCTTCTGCGAATTCTAATCTTGGAGACGGCTTCCCGCTTAGATGCTTTCAGCGGTTATCCGTGCCCGACGTAGCTACTGAGCAATGCCACGGGCGTGACAGCTCATACACCAGAGGTCAGTTCATTCCGGTCCTCTCGTACTAGAAACAAATCTCCTCAAAATTCGAACGCCTGCAGTAGATAGGAGACCAACCTGTCTCACGCATCCACGTTTTACATCAGTATTTAAACTGAACCTCAATTGCTTGAGGGATCGGACTATAGCTTGAACCAGTTTGTAAAGTTTATAAAGTTAAAAGTTTGTAAAGCAGTCCGAATGCAAATGCATTTTGAATTTACTTTATGAACTTTAAAAACTTGATGAACTTTCAACTTTGGTCTGCTGACATTTAGTCTCTACGGGTGAATTTTGCAAAGCAAAATTCTTCCCTCGGTATTGTCCACTTGGGATTCTACCGATATAAGTCAGCTTCTCTCATGATGTTTGAATATCATGAGCCGCCGTGCTTGCACCACAGTGCAAGGTTGTTGATTACAGTTTTCCAATATCGTCTGGGAACGATATTTTTATATAACAGCTACTTCATTTTTTATGATGTCGTTAGTACCTCGACGG
>CAYSXR010000016.1:7132-13701 GCA_964435035.1 uncultured Gammaproteobacteria bacterium | reverse complement strand
TTGCATGCCTTAGGCACGCCGCCAGCGTTCATCCTGAGCCAGGATCAAACTCTCAATAAATTGAGTTTATTTCTTCCGAAGAAGAAATTAGTGTTTGATTGTAATCAACATATTTACTCAAAAATATGTGTGATTCTCATATACTAGATTAAGCATATGAGTTAGCTCTAAGAAAATAGACAATCAATCGGTTTTTGTCACGTGTATTACGTGAACCTAGCTGCGCATCCTCCGTAGAGCCTGGCGCAACACCGTATTAATTATTTTTGCTGTATTGTTGTTTCACATCTTCAAATTGTAAAGATCATATCCTTTTTTTCTTCGCTAAAAGAAAAAAGAGAAACTCTGTTGTCTTTGGAATGTATGTGTTATCCAAAAACAATTGTAGTCGCTCTTTTCTTAGTATCTGTAGGTCTTTGACAGGCTCGCCTTGTGAGGGCTAAGTAGACTTGAGAAAAGGTTAGGTTATAAACATCATTTTCAGTGCTCGCATATAGTATAAAACTCTGAGACATCTGTCAAGTGGTATGGCAAGTCCTAAATATGCACAGATTGGGGATAAGTCAGAAGGAGTCTAAAAGTCGAAAGTCATAAAGTCAAAAGTAAACACAAGAAGCACTGACTTTACAGACTTTACTACTTTACAGACTTTCGACTCTTCTCCTTCCGCCATTCAGCAATCTTTTTATGGTCACCACTCAACAAAACATCAGGCACTTTCCAACCCTTAAAATCCACCGGCTTCGTATACTGCGGATATTCTATTTCTATCTCGTTGGTATTTCTTGTTCGTTGTTCATTATTCATTGTTAATTGATTATACGTTTCGTCAACCAACGATTCCGCATTCCCCAGAACTCCTGGCACCAATCGCGACACCGCCTCAATAATCGTAAGCGCTCCCAATTCCCCACCAGCAAGCACATACGGTCCCACAGAAATTTCTTCATCAATCATATGATCCACGACACGTTGATCCACCCCTTCATACCGTCCACAAATCAAAATAAGTTCATCAAGCTTGGACCATGATTCAGCGATTGATTGATCGAACTGTCTTCCACGTGGCGAAAGCAATACCGTGCGTTTTTTCTTCGCTGCCGTCCCTGTTGCTAGACGTTTAAGTTTGGTCAAACCTGGAGCTTTTTTGAAAGGCAATCCATCAATCGACACAAGCGCTTCATAAATCGGATCTGGTTTCATAAGCATTCCCGCTCCCCCACCACACGGTGTATCATCGACCGTCTTGTGTTTGTCATGTGTAAAATCACGGATATAGAGTGAGCGCACCTCAATCAATTTCTTTTTCTGCGCACGACCAAGAATCGTCTCATCGCAATATGAGGAAATAATTTTGGGAAACAGGGTGAGTACTGAAAAACGAATCATAGTATATCTCTTGTGTGTCATCCTGAGCAACCGAGTCCCCGAGGGAGTCGAAAGCCTGCCCTGAGTCTCCCCGAAGTGGATCACTTGAACTAAGTAAACTAACTTCAACTAGTATGAAGCAAAAACACGTAATAATCAAGCCAACAAAGCTAATCTTAATTAAGAGTGTGTCGTGGAGGATTCTCTATGTAAAAAAATAAAATACGGAATATGATAAAAAACTATACTCACTCTCCATCATCATTATGGGTATACAAAAAAATAAAAAATCCTCTTTTGGAGGAATAGATAGAGACGTCCGCACTCATCAACCACATGAAGTGGAGATGAGTGCGGACGCAGGTGATCAGCCGATAGGGGCCGTCGTGATCGGACCGAAGAACGACGAGATCTCCTCGGGCGTGCCGACGAGATTTTCCTCCTCCTTCGGCAGGTAGACGCGCATACGCCCCGTGCGCTCGAGGGCGACATCGTGCGCGAAGTAGAACACCACGACCTCGAAGAACCTACCCTCGACCATATCCCGGATCTCTCCGATCAGGAGAAGCGCCCCCGGCTTCGGCTCGTAGTAGGAGATGCTCTTCACATACAGCTCGAGCTGATCCGTGAAGATGTCCTGCCCGTTCACGCAAATGACCACCGGATGGCGATCAGAGGTCAGGTAGTAACACCGATGCGACAAGTAGATATCGCCGATGTTCGGGTTGTGCTGATTCGAAACGACGGGGAGAGTGACAAAGTCTTTCCCCTCCTCGCCGACAGACGAATTGTCAAAAACTTCCATGATGACTCCTCGCGGCTTAGTAGAAACACGATGCTGGTGCCGTAAACCAGACAGAAAAAAATATCATAAAAAAACAAAAATGTCAATAATATAATAAAAAAATCCTCTTTTCGAGGAATAGAATTTGTCGCACCTACCGAAAGCCTGAGCTGTCGGTAGGTGCATGGACATATCACACGTCGTTGAAACCGCCGCTAGAAAGACTCTGGACGTGGTACGCCCCCTCAATCATCTGATTCGTCGGGCCAGTGTCCCCCCAGACAAGCCCGGTCAGGATACAGCATACAGGTTGTTCGTCGCCCCCCGACGGACCGTTATATCGGAGAGTAACAGGAGATACCCTGAGAGTCTGCAGCTCAGGAACACCCCACACCAGAACCGAAAAGGTGACGAGTCCTCTGGTCTGGAACGCATACTCGAGAGCAGCAATACAGGGGCCACTGAAAATAGTATATCTCGACTCAGTACGCATACATCAACTCCACCCTGAACGGATTGACATCAAAAATCAGAACAAGAATATAGTTACCACAAATTACAAAAATGTCAATAAAAGACATTTTACAAATGCACATGCGTCGGGTATGATAAAAAAATTAAACAATAAACTATGCCCAAACGACACACAATTATTCCCGCGTCATATCTCATACTCAAAAAAGGAAACAACATACTTCTCGCTCGTCGCTATAACACAGGATTTGAAGATGGAAAATATAGCATGATTGCGGGACATGTAGACCAAGGTGAAACATTCACAGAAGGTATGATTCGTGAAGCACACGAAGAAGCTGGCATCACACTTTCACCAAGTGATGTACGATTGGTACATATGATGCACCGAAAATCACATATCGATGCTGAAGAACGAATCGATGCATATTTTCTTGCAAGTACCTGGTCAGGAAATCTGGAAAATAAAGAACCGCACAAATGTGATGATTTCTCATGGTTTGATATGAATGAGTTGCCCGAAAATACCATTCCCTATATCAAAGCAGCTCTGGAACACGTAAAACAAAATACAGCGTATAGTGAATATGGCTGGTAACAAAAAATCTTAATATGAAAATAGCAATTGATGTTGATGATGTACTCGCAGATTTTCTTCCTACGCTACTTCTATTTTATAACAAACAATACGGAGTAAACTACGAAAAAAATCATTTCAAATCATACCATCTCTGGGAAACATGGGGAGGAACTCGCGAAGAAGCAATTGATAAAGTATTTGAATTCTACGATGCTGAAGAATTCAACAATATTCCCGTAATCCCAGGTGCACAACATGTAGTAAACGAACTCAGACAAAATCACGAACTCGTGATTGTAACCGCACGACCAGAAGCAATACGAGAAAAGACTGAGTCATGGATCAATAGACACTTCCCCAAAACATTCTCGACCGTACATATCGCCAATCGATTCTCAAAATCAGGCCCTCAAACTACCAAAGCAGAAATCTGTGAAAAAAATGGAATAGACATGCTTATCGACGATTCACTCGACTATGCACTCCAATCAGTTGCACCGCATCGTCGTATTCTCCTTTTTGATAACCCATGGAACCAGCATCCTGAATTACCCGCAGGCGTTACTCGAGTACACTCGTGGGAAGACATACCTAGACATATCTAAAAGCTATGGAAATTTTAGACATTGTAAACCAACATGATGAAGTGATCGGAACAGCTTCTCGAGATGAGGTATACGAAAAATTGTTACCCCACCGAATCGTGCATGTACTCATTTTTAATAATAAAAATGAAATGGCACTACAACTCAGAAGTAAAACAGTTTCGTTTTGTCCAAACCACTGGTCGACAACGGTGGGCGGACATGTACAATCAGGAGAAAATTATGAGGAAGCCGCAATAAGAGAATACGAAGAAGAATTGGGAATAAAAAGTGCGATCACGTTCTTCGGTAAAGCTATCTATGAAATAGAGAATAGACCAAAAAAATTCTTAACTATATTTACCACTGAATGTAACGGGCCATTTTCCAGAGATACCTCAGACGTAGAAAAAATTGAATTCTTCCCTCTATACACAATTAAAGCCATGATAAAAAATAACGAAAAATTTCACCCCGAGTTATTATTTATACTTCAAAAACATTTTATATAACTAAAAACATCCCGACTCAGTCGGGATGTTTTTTAATCTGTAATTATTCTTTTTCTTAATTCTATTCCATATCTTTTTCAATTTTTTCAATTTCACCATTGATATGTTTTTCAGCAGCATTAAGCTGATTTTTGAGCTGAACCAAAATGCGAGCTTCTTCGCGAGTAAGATCACGCTTGAGTTTTACCTTTTCAAGAGTTGAAACTTGTTTTCTAGTGCTTTCACGTAGTTCATCAAAAGCAGCGTGAATCGTTCGTTCAACAACTTCAACTTCTTTCTTCATCTTGTTCTTGAATTGTTTATACCGATACCACGCATATCCGGCGATGAGTAGAAGTAACACCATTAAGGCAAACAAGGTGATAATAACCGTGAGGAAACTTACCAACCAAGAACCAATTTTCAAGAATGTCAGCTGTTGTACTGATAAAGTCACTTTATTACTCTCTTCACTGGTCACCCCTTTGAGAGTTACTTCAGCCCAGACACTATATACACCCTCGTCTAATTTTTCTTCAAAGAACGTATTAAATTTACCATCTGTATCTGATTGAACTACGTGCTTTTGTGGTTCTTCCCTACCTCTTTGTGCATAAATAGAAACTTGTGCGTCTGCGTAGGTAGTACCTTTAACAAATAGGATTTGTCCAGTGGTAGGATCTTCTGGTACATCGGTAATTACTGGAGCATCGATAGTTGCTACGCTGAATTCCACTGAATCCGTCAATGAATTACCTGCTTTATCGAACGCTTTTACAATCAAGACATGCCTGCCCGGATCAAGAGCTGTTGTTTCAAACACATGACTACCTGAATCACGCCAGATATACGATGGTGAATTATCCACCTGTACTTCATAATAATCTATACCTGATAATGCGTCAGTCGCTTCAACATTAAATTGAACCTTAGGATTAGTGAAATCATCACGTGTTTTCTCTGTAACCGTCAAAAGATCAGGTCTCTTGGTGTCAATCTGCAATCGGAAATGGCCAGTCTGTCCCCAACCATTTGTATTACGCAACTGCACATGAAAATACCAAATACCATCATCAACGCCACTAATTTCTTTTGAACTAATGGGAGATGTATACACTACCGTTGGTACAGAATTCGGAATAGTATCAAGAAGTATGCCCGTTCCGGTAATTCCTGCTGGTAATGGCCATGCTAATTTCACATCTTTTGCTGAATACCACTTTGTGGAGTCAGCATGAGTTTCAGAACTTACATTCGGAGCCGTAGGTGTATTTGGTTTTACAGGTTGAGTTGGCGGGGTTTGCGTTTGTATTGGTGCTTGTTCATCACCAGGCTTAGTTGGCACTACTTCCCCCAAGGTAAACGTTGCACTCCCTGCACCAGATAAAATATCAGTACCAAGACCATCATTTGCTCGAACAGAAGCCGAATTAAAGGTAAGTGTTGCGGAACCAGTCTTCAATACTTTGAACACCGCAGTCAAAATTCGACCAGACTTTCCGGTATACCCCGGCGTTGGGACACCACCATTAAAACTTATCGTTCCTGCACCATTTGAAATAGTCACCGGCTGCACCCATAGTGAAAAAACTGAATTCGCTTGACTCGCCGAAACTGCAGACAAATATTCTGTAGGAAAATTAATCACTGCTTCAGCATTATTGATTGACTGATCACTGGTATTAACATATGCACCGACTGTAATAGTATCCCCCACGCCAAATTTCCCCGAAGAAGGACTAAAGAAAAGCGTTGCCGCATGAACAGATTCCGCTATAAAAAAACAAGAAAAAACAGACAGAGTAAAAAATAATCGTTTGATATATCTAGTTAATTGTACTTGATGGTAGCTCATTTTTTTTATGGTGTTGACTACACGCAAAGGTTGATAAAAAACATTACACAGGAAACAAACATAATTTTTGTAACACAGTGATACCAATCTCATGCATATATTTTGCAAACACGATCATCAATTATGCAACATGTACATTAGTATACCACAAAGCATATTCTTCTTTCAAAAATGGTTGTTCAAAAAAAAAGCAAAGATACATATTCAAGAAATTTACCACTGACAAAATATAAAAAAATTGAATATAACCCAACAACTAAAAGAAAAAAACACCAAATTGATTGGTGAGTTCCTATAAATAAACTTTTATGTTGATGATTAAAAAAATTGACACACTTCATTTTTTTGAAAAATGAAGGATAATTACAAACCAGTCGAAGTTACTGAAGTTGAGGTTGAGACAGTTTCTGGTGTAGAAGTTGAAGCAGTTTCT
>CAYSXR010000016.1:0-7032 GCA_964435035.1 uncultured Gammaproteobacteria bacterium | reverse complement strand
AGTTACTGAAGTTGAGGTTGAGACAGTTTCTGGTGTAGAAGTTGAAGCAGTTTCTAGAGTTGAGGTTGAGACAGTTTCTGGTGTAGAAGTTGAAATCTGATCTTTATTTGTTTTACCAGAGAGTGACGTGTCAACGATTATCAAACTCGAAGCACTTAAATCATCTAGTGCAGTATTAAATTGATTGTATAAATAATAGGCAAAAACGGCCGTACCACCAATCAAAACGAAGCATACCAAAATAATACGTTTCCATTTTTTCATATTTCGGTTAAGAAATGGTTACGCAATTTTGTCTGTCTTATCTGTTTTGCCTTTTTCACCTTCTGAAACCACACCCCTGATGTGTCTCACAGCCTCTCCAATACTTCGAGCAACTTCTGGAATCTTTTTTGCACCAAAAAGCAAAACGAGAACAGCGACAAAAATAATTATTTCTGTAGCACTAAATCCAAACATATTATTTTATTTTATTGATAATACCGACCTTTGTAAATGAATTTCCCCGCAACAAGCTGAAGGGATATCACTATTGGAAATTTCTTCCGCAAGCTACGGGGAACAACGGTTACGAAATTAACTTTTTTTATCTGTTTTGCCTTTTTCATCATCTGAAAAACCATTTCTTATATGTCTCACAGCCTCTCCAATACTTCGAGCAAGTTCTGGAATTTTCTTTGCACCAAAAAGCAAAACGAGAACAGCAACCAAAATAATTATTTCTCGAGCACCTAATCCAAACATACTATTTTTATTATATTAATGATTATTATATTGATAATGCCGACCTTTTTTTTAATTAAAGCACACCATCAGTTCATGAGGATCAACAGCGATTACGCAGTTTTGTCTGTCTTATCTGTTTTGTCTTTTTCATCATCTGAAAAACCGTTCTTGATGTGTCTAATAGCCTCTCCAATACTTCGAGCAAGTTCTGGAATTTTCTTTGCACCAAAAAGCAAAACGAGAACAGCAACCAAAATAATTATTTCTCGAGCACCTAATCCAAACATACTATTTTTATTATATTAAAAGTATTGTTCCTTCGTATAATAGCACAAGTGGTAGTGCCATCGCAATTAATGATACACCATCAGTTGGGGGAAGTAAAGCAGTAAGACAAATGGCTAAAAAATACGCAACGCGTCTATTATTTTTGAGGGTTTGGGATGTAGTTATCCCCAATTTTATAAGTAAAGTTAAGACCAGAGGAAACTCAAAGACTAATCCAAGCAATGCAGAGGTCATAAGTACTTGTGACAAAAATTGACCTATATTCCAAAAATTAGCAATACCCAAACTGCTGTTGATGGAGGCTAATAATCCTAAAGCATAGTACAGAATGAAAAACCCATAAAAAAATCCAACAATAAATAGAAACATGCTTAGTGGAATAGATTTCAGAACTCTTATTTTCTCTCTTCTAGTTAATGCAGGAAAAACGAAGACATAAAAACTATAAATTATATACGGAACAGAAACCAAAATCGCAAGAAAAGACCCAATATCCATGGCTATCTCAGTAAACTGAAATGGTGAAGAAGTTGCAATTATAACCTTGTCGATATGAACAAGATGTAATAATTTTTTAAGAATTATTCCGGCAGAGAGAAAGCCCACTGCAAAAAATGTGACAAATAAAATTACCGCACGATATAATCGACGGCGCAAATCTTCCAAAAATGGAAGAAACTTTTCAATGGTTTTATTATAATTTTCCAAAGTAATTAATTAGATATTATAATAGTTTTTCCCTCTACAATAGTCACTTACTATTCTGTCGGAGTAGTGGTCGTGGTGGTAGGAGGTACGGTTTCTGGAGTAGAGGTGGGAGTGGTAGGCAAAGTTTCTGGAGTAGTTTCTGGAGTGGTAGTAGTCGTGATAATTGGAGGAGTAGAGGTGGTAGGTACAGTTTCTGTGATAGTTTCAGGTGTAGAAGTGGTACTTGGTGTAGAAGTAACTGGAACGATTTCAGGAGTAATCACCGGTGTAGAGGTGGTGGTAGGAGGTACAATTTCCGGTGTAGAAGTACTTGTGATGATTGGCGTAGAAGTGACAATAGGATCAATCACCGTTTCTACAGGAATTTGCTGAGAAGTCCGATGCCTACTAAGCCACGCCGCTACTGCGGTCACACCTTCTTGCCATGATTCGTAAGTACGAGTATTACCACTATCATCATTACCTACATTACCTGGATTGAGCGTCCGTACTGCTTTGCCAGCAGTACCAAAACTTGAGTCTTGTTCCATGATAGCCATCATGAGTCGAGCATCTACACTGTATGCAGAAGCAGCACTCATAACCATCTCGCCAGTAACCGGACTACTCACATATTTGCCCTTAATATAATTATCAATTTTTTCCGCAGTATCCATTACACCCATTTTGGTCAAAATATTCATTATTTTTTCTTCGTGCAAAGGATCGGTAGCATAGGGAGTAATATCATATTCTCCCAAAACCGCGACCGAACCATCGGTAATAACTTCTGCAAGGGTAGTCTCTATAACAGCGGCAGACTTGGACGTATCCAATAATAAATTTAGCTTAAACAAAGTGTCCTCCAAGGCAATAATTTCTGTATCAGCCGTATTAACCCTTTCTAAATCACCACTCATGGCAGCATAATTTTTCGAGAGTTTGAATTCTCTTAATCTATTATTGAGCAGCACGATAAGATCTTCTATATTCATACTATGATTAAAAAACAAGCGTTTATTTTAATGCCAAAAATTTAGCTACAGTAAGTGCCTTCATCAGCTGCTCATGCTGTTCTGTAGTGAGCCCACTTCCGGAATTCACTGTCACCATACCTGCGGAGTTATTCGATCGTACTGATACCTGATTAACGTTTGTCTTATCAGCAATATTGTTGTTGGCGCCAACTAGGTTTACAGCGTATTGACCATCTTCGAAGGTAATAGTGTATGGGTCTATGATCTCAACCACCCTGGCAAGTGTCAGTCCCCCAAGCGTCACTTCGGTATTGTGGGTATGAGTATCAGAAAATGGTTGTCCTTCAACATTATCTTCAATGTCTTTCAACTGTAGACGAAACCAATCAACATCCAAACTTCTAATTTCTGGATCAGCTTGAACTAACGTCAAATCCGACTTAGGTATGCTTATTACTTTGGTAGCCCAATTAATAGTTATTGCCATATTATTCGTCTGAGATTAGAAGGACGATGGTATCAAGACCTGTTGAGGTAATTGTACCAGTAATTGCTCCAGTTTTATACTTGATGCCAGTAGTCGCTCTGCGAACCTTCCCCGTAATTGGTTGATCCGATGTGTAATTAAAGGTAGTTATTTGATAAATACCTGAAGCATTAGTAGCTCCATTTAGTATTGCACAAGTTGCAGTAATTGTGCCAGTGGCTGGTGTTGCGGGCGTACCAGTTACGGTATACGTGTAATCATCTACACCTGTTACCGTAATAGAAAATAAACCATTATACTCGTCTTCCGTTGCTCCACGAATAATAACAGACATACCAGTAGTCATATTGTGAGCCGTGTGTGATACTGTTGCAGTCGCGCCTGATCGAGTGATCGTACATGATGCACCTGCAGGCAAATCTCCCCCCGCAGCTGCTTCGAGGAGCACGCGAGCAGACTCAACAGCGGCAAGTGTATTAGCATCTCTGACTGTTACGGTAATTGAAATAGGTGGTATTTGAGTAACTCCTAGTGAATCAATAAGTTGATAGTTGATAGAATCAGCAGCGGCTACATTATCGAGCCATACGCCACGAGCACCAAAAAACTTACCACCAGAAAAAGTACCAAACGGTGCTTGCTTCGACTGGAGAATCGTAGTAGGAGTGCCACTTATCGTGGCGGTGGTTCCGCTACTTGTCAATGTATTAGTATCAGCAAAGGTCCCGTGAACATTCCTTATAACCAATGTTCCTGTAGCACCACCATCAATCAAAGAAACAATATAGCCGACTCCGCCAGCACTTGAGGTGATGGCATTCCCTTCAACAAAAGGCCCACTTGCTTCACCAGTATAATTAAGACGAATATCTCCAACAGCCTGATAATACTCACCATTAACACCGTTTAAAGTGGTGCCGGAGCCGGTGCGAGTTACATACTTCAAATACTCGTACACTTCTTGAATGGTGTGACCGTCACACTCGACGACACAATCGTAGGGTTGTAAACCATTGCCATTGCCCAAATCTTTAGAAGCGGCTCCAAAATCAAAAGTAAAACCAGCATAAGCACCAACGGTCGCTTCAACAACTTGATTACTTGTATCATTAAAAGCAGCTAGAGGAACCGGATTTCTTCCAGTCGAGGCATCAACGACATAATGGTCATAGAGAGTCGCATATTTACGAGCCAAGACGGTCAAATTACCAGAGTCGATTTCCGTACCTGCTTCTTTAACCTTTACCAAAACATCAATCTGTCCGGCAGACCACCAGGGCGTGATCTGGCTATCATTTTGATAGAGATCAAGAGTAGTACCACTCACTATGGCACCCAATGTAAAGATATTCGACCAAATATTTTCTCCGGTCAATGAGTTGGCAGAGTTATTACCAGAGCCAGTTCCGGTGGTAATAGTCATCGCAGTCGTGCTAGTAATCTGGGCTGGAACAGTACGTGTGTCACGGACATACCACTTTGAACTGACTCCAGCAGAAATGATTTCATAGTCGAGAAGCGGTCCGATCGCGGTTGCTCCAGCCATGACCGTTTTGGTAATATCTCCTGCTACCGGATCAGCATACGTACCGCCGGTAACTATAATGATATGCGTACTATACGAATCCTGGCCATCAGTTTGAAGTGCTCCACCACTCAAATATTTGAATGAGGCATTATCCATAAACCATCCATTGGTCAGGGTATATTCAGTTGGTGTTTGAGCTGAAATTGGAACCGCATCATCAATAGTAGTCACATCGTCAAAATAATCCATCAGCCAAGTATAAAATTCGTTTACCGTATAGACGACTGTATCAGCAGTATGCGTAATGGTTTTGGTAGTAGTATTAATGGTGAAGTCACCAGCAATCGTCCCGTTGACACTAGCTCCTACAATACTATCTTCTAGCTGACCAATAAATACACTAACCCCGGTCGAGGTCACTGTTGCCTGGGTTTCAAAAGGAATATATTTTGTAGCAGAGGTCGCTTTTCTTACACGAATAGTAATACCAAAATTAGAAACATACGCAACATTGGTGATAGTAACGGTTGAACCACTTGCAACTCCTGATCCCAAAAGAGTTTGATCCGATGTTTTGAACACATAATAGGTGCTTCCCGTAACCACATTGGTAAGGACGATATCTACCACTCTTCCCGGATAATCACCAGGACCAACAGTGTTCGTAAATATTTGCAATCCATCAATATAGCTGTTAAATGAAGGGAAAAGTGCAAACTGAGTGTTGGTAACCACGTTGGTAGCGCGGGTTTGATTATCTGAGTTTCTTCTAACTAGCTCAGCAGGTAGGAATGTTCCGGTCACTGCAGATAAAACAATACAGCCAGATGTGGTTGTAAGATTATACACTTCATCAACAGTAGCCGTAGCGCCGGAGGTAGTTCCTTCTATTTCTTCTCCAACCACAAATGCATTCGTCTGGGTTGAGAAAAGCATTCCGGGGCGTGCAGTGATTTTTATCTTGAGCAGGAATCCGTTGGTGGTGTCGACAGCAGTAGCCGCGAGATTCGCAGGTGTCGCTGTCTGGTAGGCGCCGTAACCCGATCCTGTATCAACCTTAAACTCAATTAACAAAGATTGTAATACGTCCAAACTTGACCCCAAATTAAAACCATTTTTCTTTACGATAACATCCCGAAAACTGGAAACCGTGTAGATTCGGTGTGGCCACGTGTATTCAATTGAGTCCCCCGCCGTTCGAAGGTACAAGCGACCATTATTTCCAAACGCTGGCGTACCTGAAACTATAGTATACGGAGGCGTGTCCTGTGAGCTAGCGTTAAACAGCATGTGTAGCGCACCAGTTGTTTCTGAGTGAAATAATTCATAAAAAATATTGTCATACACCGCCTGATACGCAATTGCCATACCATCAGTTGCAAACGGTGCAGTACCAAAAAAGTATGTAGTACCCGTGGTAGCTGCTGCGGCATTGGCACCAGTTACTCCTTTTAAAACAGTGTTTAGAGACTGTATAGCATAAGGAATATCATTGGCCTGTTCAATCGTAATATTTTGAAGAGTGAGACCACTACTATCGTTGAGAGTGGTAAATGGTGTTAAGTTATAATTTCTAAAGTTTTTGACTGTAAAATCATCAAACACATTATCATTGGACAGATTAGCAACATCACCAATCATAGGCACTGCACCATAATTAAAATCGAGTGTCCAATCAAGAAATTTGTTACCTGTAGATCCTCTGAGGAAGGCTCTGGTACCTGAAAATCCACCGTAGCCTTCTTGAACAAGAGTATCAAACACATTATCATTCGAGTTCAATAAATAAAAGGATGTTGATGCACCAAGCAAGTTTAAAGTATACCCCACGCGATTAATCGATGACGGAGCAAATCCCGAACTGGTGCCAATATATAACTCGGTCCAAAAAGATCCAGCGGGTAATGCAGCAAGTGCTACCTCAATCCCCTGGTTCGCCGTATTTCCACCTGTTGCCCGGCACCAGGCATATGCAGCACTAAATTCCTGAGCTGCTGAGGCGAGAACAGAGCCAACAATAGAACCAGTAGTCTGAGCTCCCCCACCGTTTACTAATGGTTGAGCTGGAGTAACCGTCAGAACCGTGGCGGTGACAGCGGATAGTACATAGGTACCGTCGTTGTCTGAGGTGCTTTGTACAATAATAGTATCTCCAATTGCAAAAGCTGGAGCAGTGGTAAAATCACCAGAGGATGCGGTTATAGTATTGAGACCATCAATTCCAGAAGCAAAGGTGAGTGTTCTACCACCACTAGCTACTGCAGTTTTAACCGTGGTAGTAGTTACCGGCACCAGAGCTGTCGAACCCTGGTTTACTTGGGCATTCGAGGCATAGATAT
>CAYSXR010000015.1:0-15318 GCA_964435035.1 uncultured Gammaproteobacteria bacterium | reverse complement strand
TATAAACAAAAAAAGACTCCCACAAATCATGGAAGTCTTTTTTTATTCTTGGTCGGAGTGAAAGGACTTGAACCTTCGACCCTCTGGTCCCAAACCAGATGCTCTAGCCAACTGAGCTACACTCCGTTAATCACACTACTGCGTGCCGAGAGCCAGGATCGAACTGGCGACACAAGGCTCTTCAGGCCTCTGCTCTACCACTGAGCTACCTCGGCGTAAATAAATTAACAATTAGTAATAACCAATTAACAAATCTCTTTTTCTTTGGTTACCTGTTAATTGTTAGTTACTAATTGTTAATTCGACTTGTGGACCAGAGAGGACTCGAACCCCCTACCTCCTCGGTGCAAACGAGGCGCTCTACCAGGTGAGCTACTGGCCCAGGTGATATGTAAAATCGAAAAGCAGTATAACAATCAAGCAAAAAAAAGTCAAGGGAAAATTATAGATACAAATTCACCTCGACCACCTAGACCCCATGACTTTTATGACGCATCTTCAACTCGCTATCCTGATCTTTCCGCAAATGAGCAAAAGCACGAGTTGTCCAAGGTTTTTTCAAAAGCACCTCAGAAATCCATTGTCCTCCGAGAAGGTGTGGCATCATCACAAAAGTAGCACCGGCACGATACATTTCTTTTGCTCGATCCATATCATACAAATTTCCAATAATACACGTTTTTGATGAATTTCTTCGAACATAAGAAATCAATGCAAGTTGATCATCAAGACTAGGAATTGTAGAAATAATAATTTTCGATTTTTCCAAACCCAAACTCTGAAGAAACTCCACATCTTCAGCATCTCCAAAATACGCAGTAAAGCCCTGTCGTTTAAGTTTAGTAATCGTCTCGGGATTATAATCAACTACTGCAAAAGGAATCTTTTGTGCAATAAGTACCTGTGCTATTTTCCAACCAATTCGATGATACCCAAATATCCATGCTTCAATCTTTTGTTCAGGAGTTTCTTTCTGTTGATGTTTATCCCGACCAAACAAGGTGAAGATAGGGATAAGAAAACGATACAACTGCTCATTATATGTAATCATATATGAGGAAACAAAAATCGTAATGAGTGCCACAATCGTAAATATTTGAAGTTCAGTCGAACCGACCTGACCCAAACCAATCCCCCCAAGCAATAAAATAAAACCAAACTCACTCACCTGTGCCGAAGTGACTGCTGCAAGAAAACTATTTCGTCTAGTAAACTTACGCATACGAAATGCGTAGTACAAAATAAAGGGTTTTCCAAAAAGAATAAATATTGAGAAAATAATTGAGGGGAATAGAACTGCCGAAATATCGGAAACCACCATTTGGCTGCCAAGAATAATAAAAAAAACCACGATAAAAAAATCTCTAAGTGGTTTTACACGACTCGCAATTTCTGCCTGATATTTTGATGAACCCAAGGTAAGACCAGCAATGATTGCACCAATCTCAAGCGAAAATCCCACCCAATGAAGAAGGGTGGCAAGCCAGAAACACCAAGACAAAGTGAAAATAAATAAAAATTCAGCAGAGCGTGCCACCTGATCAAGAATCCATGATAAGGCATACCTACTCATAACATAGACAAATGCCATAAGTGCTAATCCTTTAAGCAAAAGAACTCCAGCGTGTTTCCCAATATCTGCTGATTCCCCCACGACACCACTAAGTGCAATCATGATAAGAATTGCAATAATATCTTGTACAATCATGAGACCTAATGTATAGCGTCCATATACAGTATCACCATCTTTCTTATCATTAAGTAATTTTACAATCACGATAGTACTTGAAAATGTAAGCGCAATTCCTACATACACAGACGAAAGCCACGATAAATTAAATGTCCACGCAATGAGTGTCCCAATTCCTGCCGTAAATACGATTTGGATAAGCCCGACAATTGCTGCAGTTTTTCCAATAGTTTTGATGTGACTCATATTCAGACTGAGTCCTACCATAAACAAAAGCAAAATAACACCAAACTGTGCGAATGTTTCAAAGGTAGAATTATTTGTACCGACAAGTCCTAAAAATAGCGGGCCCGCAATAATTCCCGCAATAATATATGCAATAAGCATCGGTTGTCGCAAAAACCTAACAACACACGCGATTGTCACCGTGATTCCCAAAAGAATGGATATTTCAAAAAAAATGTTATGCGGCATAAAAAATACTTTAATACATCAAAGTATATCACATTATGTTGAAATTTTATTTATTCTAATTAATTCAATTGTTTAAAAAAAACAAAAAACCCTCTTTGTGTCATTCCGAGCGAGTGCACCCGAGTCGAGGAATCCCTTGCATTACAATAGTTTAACTTTAATAAAGGGATTCCTCCGCTCGCCTGTGAGGCTCGGTCGGAATGACACAGAATCCAGGCGTGCCCTACTCTTTCTTTTTAAAAAAATCAAAAATCTGTACTCCATACAATTTTATTCCCAACACAATCGCAAGTCCTGCAAGCAAAAACACAAAAGCACGTTTTATTTCAACTCGAGAATAATTTTTCTCTTCTTCCACTAATTCAATTTTTTCTCCTTTTACTATTCCCTCAATTCTCACATCCTTCACATCACGGGGAGAAACCATATACCCGCTTTTGGTTTCTTGTACAATCCCAGTTACTGATGCACGAGCACCCTCTACAAAAAGCGATTTATCAATCCCAGACCCACCACGGATATACAGCCGCACTTCATCAGTTCCGTCATCTAGATACACATACGAACCTTTAATACCGGTTATCTCTCCTTTAATCTCCGTAAGCCAGCCTTCATATGGCTCATCAATATCTGCAATTGCAAGTTCAAGTGGCGTATAGTAATCGCTCTGACCAACCACTTGAATATCCGCAGCAGTATCAATTTTCAATCGTATTTCTCCAGAAGTTTCCGCAAGTTCACCAGTAATTTGTACCTTATCACCACGAGCAAGTACAGGAAAATCTTTTTTATACGAATAAATTTGTAGACCTGGAGATCCTGCAATATAAAAATACTGAGAACTCATAACCCCAGGCTCCACAACCACAGTCCCCATGAGAGATACAGTGGTGCCTACATCAAAATTCCTCACATCAGTAAGTGTAGTTTTTACTATCGGTTTTGCAGTAACTGTTTTTACCTTAGATTTGGACACATCTGTCGTTGGAGTACGAGGATTCGGCTTGTTAGGAGTAAGTTCGAGGGTCCAAAACCACATATCACCTCCATAGGTATATGACTTTCCTTCTCTTGAAGATACATATTCTATTTCGTATAATACCAAACCCTCAGAATCAACAATTCGAACACTCTCTCCAGAATTGGTAAGAGAAAGCTTCGTATCTTTTGAATAAAACGTCCGATATTCTCCCTTGCCAAGAATCATGTCTTCTGGAAATTGATACGGTTTTGATCCTCCCTCTCCATCATCCAGTAATAAGCCTGCCAAATAAATATCACGATCATAGGGATTAAATAATTCAACATATTCATTTTGTGTGTCACTCCCAACTGGATTGGGTAATAATTCAACAATAACTGGAATAAATTCAGAAGAATATCTATTTTCAATAATTCCAAAACCAACATCTTTTGGAATCGTTGAAGAAGTCGAGATAATCGTAGAAGTGGGTCGTGACCCACTCTCCTCTTTTGGTGTAAAAACATTCCCACTCCCACGAGTGATTGTTTCAGTAATTACAAAATCCTCTTCATAATTTCCTGAATCTGTATCTAGTACTCGCATGAGAGAAGTTCCTTTCGGAGGAGCTTTTGCAGCCACGTCCTCATCATTCCATTCTCCATATACCACACGATCGATTTCCTTTCCACTTGGGTCAGAGAGTATTAACAAATCACCAGAATTATTTAGACTCCCTTTGGGTTTTTCTATAACAAAGAATTGTCCTGAAACAATCGTGCCAGTTAACGTAGTTTTTGCAAGACTTCCCTCCTGAAAAATCCAGCCATCAAGAGAAGTCGACGAGCTCGCCGTATTCAACAGTTCCACAAACTCAGTTTTATTATCAGAAGGAATTGAGACAAATTCATTAATAAGAATACTTCCTTCTGCAAATGTTGGTTTAGGTGTTTCAGGAGTTACCACAGTCGAATTATTACCACCTGTTTGAGTCGGTGAAGAAACTATTTCTTTTGGAGTAATATTATTCGGGCTTCCTGGAGTAGGAGTAATCGTATATGCAAAATCAATATGATCAGTATCAGCATCTTCTCCATCACTTACCCGAGCAATTGAATGTGCTTTACCAGGTATAGGAGCATTATCATCTTCGTCACCATAAACTACTGTATCAATAATGTCTTGTTCTAAACTTTTCAATATAATCGAATCTCCTGATTGATTAAGTTTACTCGAAGATAAATATACCACTTTGAAACCAGACGCGAGAATAGTTCCCGTTACCGTCGCAATTTTCCCCACACCATCATATAGAGTAAACCCATCAAGCAAAACATTCTCTTCTCCTGCGTTATACAATTCAATCCATTCTTTCTCAGGAGAAATCGGATCACTCAAAAATTCATTAATGACAATCTTCGGCGTACTGCTCGGAGTTTCTCCGCCAGAAGCGGACCCGCCTTGGGCGGGTTCATCTTCAGACTCAGATTCTGCAAGTGGTAATATTTCAATCCTATGAGAAACCGTGCTTGAAACTTCTTCAGTATCATAAACCGTAAGAAAAATTTGCTTGGTTCCCGTAGTAGCAAAAGCATAAATCACACTCACACCTTCATATTCCTCATTTTCAATCGTCCATACATACCGTTCAATACTAGTCTCCAGGTCACTCGATTCTGAAGCATCAAGAAATACAGACTCATCAACCATAGCACTGGTTGATCCCTCAATACGCGCGATTGGTGCATGGTTACTCACTTCTTCAGTAGAATATGCCCACCAATAATTCTCTCTGCCCGGAGTTGAGGAAGTAATATGTTCTTTCCACTGCAAAATATCATCAGGCTCCCCATCTCCACTAATCCGCTCAAGAGAATAGTTGTTTACACCAGCGTATACAAATTTTTCTACAAAATCATCACTGCCACTTCCCTTCTTAATCCCAATCTCTTCTCCAGTTTTGTTAAGTGTAGTCCACGCACTATCAAATACAGTTGAAGTAGTTTCTGAATGATCTGCAAAAAACATTTTGTCATTCTGTGCAATAATTGCATAAGCACCAGGAAGAAGAATGGTAGAAGTAATCGTACTACTTGGACTTACACTAAGCCCATGATTAATTCCTCCTTCCCAAAATTTCCAACCATTCAGATCAACAGGTTCCACACTTTTATTATAAATCTCAATCCATTGATGATCAGTTGCAGCACAACCACTCGGACATATTTCAGTAATGATAATGCTCTCTGAAACGGTCTGTACATTTTTTGTGAATAAAAAAATACTTAGTGCAATCACAAATACAATAAGTACTATTTCCCTCCATTGTTCTTTCATACCCCTCCGTATGTTAGAAATAAATTGTTAACAAATTTACTATAACATATTTAAAAAATGAATGAAAGATTTAAGAAAAAGAATGCCGTGCGTTCCTCCCCTCTTAGGGGAGGACAGGTGAGGTTGCTCGTCGAAGAAGAAACGATAAAATTACAAACAAAAAAACACCTCCCGGTGATTTAATTTTTAAGAGAATTGAGTCAGACGGGCCACGCGAATGCGCAGCCCATCCGTTCATCTGCACACAACTCTTCATGAAGAACAGGTGCGCAGGTTCAGCATGATTTACGGTGAGGTTGAGGGAACACAGGCGAGATTGGGGAAATCTGCTTCAGAAACGACTTCCTTGACCTCATCCCCGTCGCAGTCCAGATCGCACACGTCGCCGATCCCATCTTGATCCATGTCTGCCTGATCGTGGTTAGACACAGTCGGGCAGTTGTCCTGCTTCAGAAAGTAGTCCCCGTCCTCGTCCTCGAGCTTGTGGAGAACACCGACGTTGGACCGCGGGGCGAGGTAGATGACCACCCCGATGAGAATGAAGAGAACCGAAATGAGAACGATCTCAAGCTTTTTCACAGAACACTCCTTACGTACTTCTATTGAAGTTCCCCACTTCAAGCCGGGGTACATAGCATTTCACATACCAAATTTGATATGCACAATGCTACGCACCCATATATAAACCATGTTGAAATTGTAATGAACTATTTTCTTTTTCGGATTTCGTCCTTAATATCAGGACTCATCAGTTCACATTTCATGTAAAGATCCTTTGGAGCCAGCTCGACGTGATGTCGAGTGGCTCCGGTTGAAAGAACAGTGTAGAGAGGTGAGATACTACAGGCAGCCGAACTGCTTCAGGTCGAATGCCAGATTTCCTTCACCCATTGCATTACAGGCAGAGACGCGGGGAGTCAATGTACCTTGAGTCAAAACTCCGTCGATCTCGACCACGAGACTCGCCTTCGACGGGGTTCCTACATTACATCCCCACCACGAGTAAGCGCCTACCGGTGTACGCGCGGCGATGTCCATGCCCCATGCACAGACCTGTGACCTAGGGAGCACGACCTCAAAAGGTGTGCGCCCGAAGCTACTGTGACCCGAATCGTAGAAGATATGGACCTCTGCCAATGACGGCGCGTCCACACGGATCTTCACATACTCCGACTTCTGCTGCGGACCGAGCGGATCCTTCGGTGCTTGGCGATCCACCTGGGAATCTTTTGTGCCGAAGTGAACGATCATCGCGACCGTACCGAGCACGAGGAGAGCCGTCAGCAGGAAGAAGAGACTGTTTTTCATCGATGTTCTCCACTCTATTAAGACGTTTCGTAACCCTGACAACTTGCCTAGAGCCGAACACATCTTAGCTGAGTTTGTATACCCAGCTTTCTTATTCCTTTATCTCCATGAATAAAGAAAAAAGAAAACTGAGAGGTACGGACTGGGCTAATTATATAACAAACGAGTATACCATATGTAAGCAATTTTGTCAAGGTATTTGGGCAATATTTTGGCTTAATGTAGCAAAATTTGCTTAATCTACAATAGACTATCTTTATGAGACTCTATGTAAATTATTTATTCAATATTTTTCCCCAACCTATCCCCTACCAAAAACCCAAATTTGTATACAATATTCTATACATTGTGGATAAATGTGTGGAGAACATACCCTATTTGTGGATAAGTGCCTATTTGTATACACTGGTATACACAAATAAAAATCACCAAAACAGCCAATTTTTTGCTAAAATAAGCCAAATAAATACGGTTTTCCATAAACCCTTGACGCTATATCCAAAAAATGCTATACTATCTTTGTTGATCTTTGAAAACGTGAGATTCTCCCCTTATGGGAATGGAATCTCCTACACCGATTAGACTACTCACCGTTCCGGTTCGCCGGAATAAACACAAACACAAAAAACAAATACGGTCTGAATATGGCTTTTGCCGATTCAACACCCTTTGAGTGGTCAAATCAGGTATATTTTCTCGGGAATTGTATGGCTTTTCTCAAGCGATCTAAGTCGTTAATATAAATAACGATTGAGAGTGCTTGAGAAAGACCCAAACCCTAGAAAACTATCGGCCTCCAGCCATATAGTTATTCACTACAGGGCCTCGGTGGCCGATTTTTAATTTACAAGAAACTTGCCAAAAAAACACCAATCCTGGTATACTTGTCTTCACACAGTTACTCATACCCGCAGCCTGAGCGCAGCGTTAATATTAGAGAACTATGAATAACAACAACGCAATCAAAGTACATAAAGACTCCGGACTCACAGCTGAATTCATTCTCGAGATGAAAGAACTTTTACTTGAACAAAAAAAGAAACTCAAAGAAGACTTAAGTGTATTTACCAAAAAAGATCCTCATGTCCCAGGCAATACGAATACCATTTTCCCTAAATATGGCACTGAACCAGAAGATAATGCACATGAAGTAGAAGATTTTATTACCAACAAATCACTCGAAGAAGTATTGGAAAAGCAATTGCGTGATATTGAATCATCTCTCAAGCGTATTACTGATGGTACCTACGGCATCTGCAAATTCACCGGAAAAGCAATTGGAGAAAAACGTCTACGCGCACGACCTACCTCAAGTACGACGGTAGAGGCAAAAAAATTCCTCACCGATGAAGTATAATTTTTTCTACAGCTCCAAAGAATGTATAAAGCGCCATGGGATATTACTCTCCAGTGGCGTTTTTTGTATTGGAATAGATCAGATTCTAAAACAAATTGCCCGAGGATCACATGAGTCGTACTATCTCATTCCTCAATTACTTGGATGGGAATATTTTGAAAACCCTGGCATTGCATTCGGAATTCCCCTACCCCACATGATTGTAATCCCCCTAACAATACTAATTATCATTGCAGGGATATATTATCTAAGCAAAACAACATATACCAAACACAAAGCGATTGGTGCCATGTTCATCATCGCAGGAGCGCTATCAAATGTAATCGATCGTTTTATCTATGGTTTTACCATCGACTATATACGGATCGTAACATCAATTCTCAATTGTGCAGATATTCTGATTATCATCGGAGCACTCTTACTTATGAAACGCTCAAAAGAATAATGTGCATAGCATGTAAATTCGTTTAACTATTCATCAAGCATAAAAATTTGCTATACTAGTAACACTATTTCTAAGGAGGGAATATGTTCACGTCGGTTCCGTCAGCCGCAGTTTTAGGACTTGATTGCACACCCATTACGATTGAGGTGGATATTTCTGGTACCTGGCCAGGTTTTATGATTGTTGGACTTCCCGATACTGCAATCCAAGAAGCAAAAGAGAGAATTCGCACCGCCTGGAAGAATAGTAATATTAATTTTCCAAACAATAGCAGAATTATTGTAAACTTAGCACCCGCAGATGTACGGAAAGAAGGATCAGCCTACGATCTACCCATTGCATTAGGCATGTATTTGTCAGCTGAAAAACTAACACTCGATCTAACAAGTAGTTTATTTGTAGGAGAACTCGCGCTCGATGGAACACTCCGTCACACAACCGGTATTCTTCCGCTTGCCATATTCGCAAAAGAGAAAGGAATACAGTCATTATTTGTTCCTGCAGTGAATGCTACTGAAGCTTCGATCATCGATACAGTGCGTATTTATCCTGTAGAGTCGTTCTCTGTATTACTCAATCACCTCAAAGGTGTAAAACTAATAGAACCTCAACCAAAAGCAGATATTTCGACATGGGCACAGAATCATACTCTTGATATGGATATGTCTCTCGTGAAGGGACAGGAATTTGTAAAACGAGGACTCGAAATTGCTGCAAGTGGAGCTCACAATATATTACTTAATGGTCCGCCTGGTTCAGGAAAAACATTACTTGCACGTACACTTCCTTCAATCCTGCCAAAGATGACCGTCGACGAAATGATTGAAGTTACAAAAATTTATTCAGTCGCAGGATTACTCCCAACAGATCACCCAATCATAGCCGTACGCCCATTCCGCTCTCCACATCACTCGGCATCAGGTGTTGCACTCGTTGGTGGAGGAAAATTCCCAAAGCCCGGAGAAATATCTCTTGCACATCGCGGCGTACTTTTCTTGGACGAATTTCCTGAGTTTCCACGACTTGTACTTGAAAATCTACGACAACCCCTCGAAGACGGAACCATTACCATTTCCCGTGCTCAGGGTACTATTGGGTTTCCCGCACGTTTCACCCTCGTTGCTAGTCAGAATCCGTGCCCCTGTGGCTATGCAACTGATCCAGGACGCGTTTGTTCTTGTTCACCAATACAAGTAGAGAGATATCGAAAAAAAATAAGCGGACCGCTGCTTGATCGAATTGACTTGCATGTTGAAGTGCCACGCGTAGAATTTGAAAAATTAACAAGTACTAGCACTAGTGAATCATCAGATAATATTCGAAAACGAGTTGAAGAAGCTAGAAATAGACAGACACACCGCTTCAAAAATATTCCAATTGAAACAAATGCTGAAATGAAAAATAAAGAGCTAAAAGAATTTTGTATACTAAACGATGCTTCAAATGAATTGATGCGACAAGCAGTAACACACATGAATTTATCAGCGAGAACATACCACCGAATTCTCAAAGTTGCTCGAACAATTGCAGATCTCGATGCAAGTGACAACATTCAAACTGAACATGTTGCAGAAGCACTGCAATATCGGACTAAAGCTGAATAATATACAATATTAATCGAATTACTCTAAGTGTGTCGGGGGATACAAAAATACAAGAAAGAATCTTGTATTTTTTCATGTTTTATTATATCTTTCCAAACTATTTCCGAACGTACGACAATGGATTCTGATATTTGTTATTTACTCGAATTTCAAAGTGTAAGTGAGGCCCGGTAGACCGACCTGTATTCCCTACGAGTGCAATAGTTTGACCTTGACTTACAGTGTCTCCAACTTCCACAAATATCTGTGACGCATGTCCATACCACGATACGACTCCACCACCATGATCAATTTTTATATAACATCCATAGCCCCCATTCCACCCACACTGAGAAGTAATAACAGTTCCTGCTTTGGTTGCATAAATAGGAAGGCCCTGTTTTCCTGCAATATCAACACCCGTATGTCTCAAGCCAAAATATTGAGTAATGATGGTTGCTCCTGTGGGCCATATATATCCAACTCCCGCTGGTGCATCAACCGAAGGGGGTGGAGCAGTAATAGTATCAATCGCATCAGGTTTTCCAATAATTGCAGGTGTGTTTATAGTTACCACAGGCTTAGGAACTGGCTTCACACCGCCAGGAATAATAATTTGTTCACCAATTTTAATTGCGTTGTCTTCAAGCTCATTGTATTCACTAATAGTGTCAGAGTTCGCGGTATAAGTACGAGCAATCTTTGACAATGTGTCCCCTCGCGCCACCGTATGCACCACACCATCAATTGGCAAGATTAACAATTTCTGCCCCGGACGAATATACGATCGGGAAGTCAGATTATTAGCAGAAAGAATGGTCTCTGGTTTTAATCCAAATTTTTCAGCAATAGAACCAATCACGTCTCCTGGCTCCACTTCATAAACGATAACCTCAATTCGCGTATCTCTAATTGGAGCACGGTCCGGATCCATAAGCCCAATGTCAACTCCCGGCATAATAATGGGTTTGGTAAGTGCATTACCTCCTGCAACAACACTCGTAAAATCAATAGAACGTTGAGAGTCTGAATACGTATTTTCTCCACTATACACAGCGACCTGCCTCCAACTATCAGAAGAAGGTGCACTAATAAAATCTGAATTTCCTACAATTTCACCCAATTCATAAGCCTGATCTCCAGGACCTACCAAGGAATATAGAATAGTGTGCCGCCCTGCAATCTCACCATATGCACGCGTGTACAGCCTACTATGAGGAAACATGATAAAAAGTGCCACAATAAAAAGTATTGTCTGAAGAACTCCTCGCCTACCAAAAAAATCAAGAGCTCCTTGTTGTCTGGTAAATGAAAATTTATGAAATTTTTTCTTTATTCGATCAATAATACGATAAAGAAAAAATCCAACCGTACGCAAATACAGACGATTAAGTGTAAGAACTGCACCCCACAGAAAATCAAGTATCCAAAAAACAAACCGTTTTATGTATATAACGGCTCGGAGTACTTGAAGTGCAATATTATACCAATTGATTTTCATACAAAAGCACTACCCATCATACCTTAAAAAGTGATATTTTTCAACCTTAAAAGCCGTGCTTGAAAAAAGAGCTGTGATATGGTATTATTGTCTTCAATTGAAGATTGGAAATGGTACCGTAGCCAAGTGGTAAGGCGGAGGTCTGCAACCCCGCCCTTCGCGAAGGGCGGGGCGATTCCCACTGATTTCACTATGTTCTACATCTATATTTTACAGAGTAAAAAGGACAAAGGTTTGTACATTGGATTTTCAACTGACCTTAAAAGAAGATTCGAAGAGCATATACAAGGTGGAGTAGATGCAACAAAAAATAGAATTCCATTAGAATTAAAGTATTATGAAGCGTATACTGATGAACAGATGGCTAGACAAAGGGAGCGAAATTTAAAACAATTCGGCTCTGCATATACAGGGTTGGTAAAAAGATTAGGGTTAAAATAAATGGTACCGTAGCCAAGTGGTAAGGCGGAGGTCTGCAAAACCTTTACTCGTGGGTTCGATTCCCACCGGTACCTCAAAATTTCATACATAGAATATATTCCAAACAGACCCAGGGTCTGCAACCCCGCCCTTCGCGAAGGGCGGGGCGATTCCCACCGGTACCTCAAATAAAACTCTCCCCGAAATAGGGGGAGAGTTTTATTTTGTATTAATTTATCTCGAGTAGATTTCCATAGTAACCTTTCTCACACCAAACTGTACTGCCTCTGCCCTTGTAGGCATCCATATATCTCCTCTGCCCATTCCATACCGAGCATTCATACGATCACGTACTACAAATATTTTATCTCCATAAAGGTCAGGAAAACGTACTTTAGTACCCATAGGAAGAAAGTTTGCAGCAATCGTATTCTGTTCTCCATATTTCTCATAATTCTCACAAAGATTGTACTTCCAGTCAGCCGGAATACAAGGAGATGCATCAGTTTGAGCCACGTCACTAGAATATGCAGTCATAACTGCAAGAATAGTACGGGTTGGCTTACGATCCTCCACCTCAGGAAACACATTTGTTTCTACCTGAGCAATCGCTTCTTTGTCAGAAAAAAAGTTTACAATACTCTTAAACGCCGAGGTTACAGCGCCGGTCTGTGCATACGCAGTATGAGGCAATGCAATAGAAATAGCGACTACAGTCGTAAATACGACCATAACAGCTACCTTCTGTACTCGACTATATGCTATAGTAGTCATACGTGTATATTGATTACCCCTAGAGCATATGCTCAATGAGGGCTATCCAATGCAAGGCAGTAGGAATCAAAAAGATACCCTATTGGTATCTTGCACTTGGTAACGGCATATAGTACCATATATAAGCCATTTTGTCAAGGCTTTGACCCAAAAAGAAGCTTATTTTAGCCAAATTTTATATGCCTATTCCCAGCCTAAAAACCCGGTCGTACGGATATCTTACTGGACGTGGCGCCTCACGAAAGTATTTTAATAATGATAGCCGAGGGGGTAATAATCGAAAAAAAAATCATATTTTTAGCAAAAAAAACATCTTTTTGGCCTTATTTACACTATGCGTTTTTGGGTTTTTAGGTACTACGATTCTTGTCGCTTGGGCAAGCAAAGACTTACCGGACCCAAACCGACTTACTGATCGAGAAATTGCTGAAAGTACCAAAATCTACGATCGTTCAGGTACTCACCTACTCTATGAAATTTTTGCTGATGAAAAACGGACACTGGTTGAACTTGATGATATACCAAAAGATTTGATAAACGGACTCATCGCAACCGAAGATAAAACCTTCTATGAACACAAAGGTATTAGACCTCTCAGTATTCTCAAAGCACAAATTCAGGGTCTTCTTAGTAAAGAAAGAACTCGAGGAGCCTCAACAATTACACAGCAATTAGTCAAAAACGCAATCCTTACTGACGAACGTTCATACGTACGAAAAATAAAAGAAGCTATTCTCTCAATCCGACTCGAACAAAAATATAGCAAAGAACAAATTCTTCAAATCTATTTCAATGAAATTCCATACGGTTCTACCAACTATGGTATTCAGTCTGCAGCGCAAAGCTACTTTGGAAAAGATGCAAAAGATCTCACACTTGCAGAGTCTGCTGCGCTTGCAGGTATGCCCCAATCACCTTCACGATTTCTAAATAATACCGAAGCGTTTAAAGAACGACGAAATTTAGTATTACAAGAAATGTTTAAAGATGGTCATATCACCGAAGATCAAAAAAATGCTGCACAAGCCGAAGAATTAAGTATCAAAACAACCAAATCAAATTTTGAGGCTCCACATTTTGTCATGTACGTAAAACAATTACTAGTAGACAAATACGGAGAAGCTTTGGTTGATAAAGGTGGATTGAAAGTTGTTACCACACTTGATTGGGAAAAACAAAAAATTGCCGAAGAAGTTATCAGTGGTGAAGACGGACTAGAAACACTTAAAAATGCTGATGCAGACAATGCATCTCTTATTGCAATGGATCCAAAAACTGGACAGGTTCTCGTAATGATTGGATCAAAAGATTTTAACGACAAAGAAATTGATGGACAGTTCAATGTGGCAACTCTTGGAAAACGCCAACCAGGATCCTCATTTAAACCAATTATTTATACAGCTGCATTCGAAAAAGGTTATACGCCAGACACTATTCTCTATGATGTACTTACCAATTTTAATCCTGGAGGAAGTAAACCTTATATACCAACCAACTATACACTCAAAGAATATGGACCACTCACCATGCGCCAAGCACTTGCAGGGTCTCTGAATATCCCAGCAGTCAAAACACTATATCTGGTTGGCGGAGCTAAAAACGGAATTGATTTTGCTAAGCGTCTGGGTTATACCACACTTGATTCGACCGAAGATTGTGGGCTCGCACTCGTCTTGGGATGCGGAGGGGTATCCGTATTAGAGCATACCAATGCATACGCTACACTTGCGAACGGAGGAAGTTACTATAACCCTGTTAGTATTTTGAAAGTAGAAGATAGTACAGGAAAAGTACTTGAAGAATGGAAAAAAGAAAAAGGAGTAGAAGCAGTGAAACCAGAAATTGCCGCTACTATTAACAGTGTGTTAAGTGATGACAGTGCTCGATCATTTATTTTTGGTGCAGGTGGAGTACTTACCCTTCCTGGACGCCCCGTAGCAGCAAAAACAGGTACCACTAATAACTATATTGACGCTTGGACAGTGGGCTACACTCCAAATCTTGCCGTTGGCATCTGGACAGGAAATACAGACAACACCTCGATGAAATCAGGTTCAAGTGGAAGTATGCTTGCGGCACGACTCTGGAGCCAGTTTATGCGAGCTGCAGTAAAAGGCATGCCCGTTGAACAATTCCCTCCAGCCCCTCAAAACACAGCCGAAAAACCAGTACTTCGTGGTGGAAATGGCGGAGGGGTAACACTAAAGGTAAATAGAATTACAGGAAAATTAGTCTCAAGCTCAACTCCTGAAAATCTAATTGAAGAACGTACCTTTATGCAACCCCATGAAATTTTACATTATGTAGACAAATTTAATCCTCGCGGACCAGTTCCTCAAAACCCAGAAAATGATCCGCAATATTATTCATGGGAAAAAGGAATACAAGAATGGATCGCGCGAAAACAAACAGAAGACCCATCTTGGTCACCAAACTTTGGAGAGCCTCCAACTGAATACGATGATGCC
>CAYSXR010000014.1:0-15500 GCA_964435035.1 uncultured Gammaproteobacteria bacterium | reverse complement strand
AAATCACGATTGAAAAACTCATCTTTGGTGGACAAGGATTTGCCCGAGTAGACGGTGTAGTCTATTTTATTTGGAATGCACTCCCAGGCGAGACCGTAGAAATTGAAATATTAAAAAAGAAAAAAGAATATATCGAAGCAGTAGCGACCAAAATCATTAACCCTTCCCCATTTCGAGTGGAGCCAAAAGATGAACATTTTCTCTCAACAAGCCCTTGGCAAATCATGAGCTACGAAAAGGAAAATGAATGGAAAAAAGAAATTGCGATTGAAGTGTATAAACGTATTGGAAAAGAAGCTTTTGCCGATGTAGCACCAGAGTTGGTTTTTGATCCAGAAAAATATTATAGTTACCGAAACAAGATGGAATTTAGTTTTGCGGTAGATAAAACTGGTCGCACATGTCTCGGATTTTTTGAACGTGGCAAACGAGATAAATTTGCAGTCGAAAAATCAGAGCTCGCTGACGACGCAATCAATGAAACTTCGGCATTTATTCTCGCCTGGGTAAGGAAGCATCAGATTCCGATGCGAAGCCTGAAGAGTCTCATGGTACGAAGCGATGGAAATGGAAAAACCATTGCAGCATTGTTTATCAAAGACCGATTGGAATTCCCTGATTATCCAGAGTTAACCGACCAGTTGATTGGATTCCAATTGTATTATTCTACACACAAATCCCCTGCTTCAGTTCCAACAGATACACTCTATACCAAGGGACAGGATTATATTATTGTCACACTCCGAGATATTGAATTCAAAGTTGGTTTGTTGAGCTTTTTTCAAGTACATTTACCCGTATTTGAAAAAGCATTGGATGACATCTACGAATATATTCCAAAAAAATCTAATTTACTTGATCTGTATTCTGGCGTCGGATCAATTGGATTACCGGTGCATAAACGCGCAAAAGAATTGACGCTCGTCGATAATAATACTGAGGCAATTCAGTATGCGACTGAGAATATTGAATTGAATAAGGTAAAAAATGCGAGCGCAATCTGCAAACCGACTGAAGATATAATTTCCCTCATCACGTCTGATGCAATTGTCATTCTTGATCCACCTCGTGTAGGATTACATCATCGAGTAGTCGAGCGAATTCTTGAGACAAAACCAAAAACGATTATTTATTTGTCATGCGATCTCTCGACCCAGGCACGAGATATTTTCCTCCTTCACCCAGCATATAAAATAACATTCTCTCGACTATATAATTTCTTCCCACGAACACCGCATATTGAAGGGTTGTGTGTGTTAACTCTTGTATAAGAATATTTACAAACAAAAAACCAGGCTAATGAAAGCGTGGTTTTTTGTTTATTAACTTGTTAGACCCTCTCTCGAATTTCCTTCTTCACCTTTGAAATAAACTCACCCTTTGAAATACTCACCTGTTCCTCAACCCCTCGCATACGTACCATGAAATCTCCACCTTCAAGTTCCTTGTCACCAATGACGAGCATATACGGAACCTTACTCTGAGCTGCTTTTCTGATTTTCTTCCCCACCGTTTCATCTGCCTTATCAATAGAAACACGGATTCCTTCTGTTCGAAGTTCCAGCGCAAGCGATTCTGCACCTGGGACATGCTTCTCAGACACTGGTACAAGTGCTACATGGACCGGAGAGAGCCAGGTAGGCCAGATTCCGGCATAATGCTCAATCAGGAATGCAGTGAACCTCTCGTGGGTCGACAAGGGCGCACGATGAATGACAAATACTTCATTATTTTCTTTTCCTCCTTCATCAATATACTGCAATTTGAAACGTTCTCGCGCGAGAAAATCGAGCTGAATTGTTGACATGCTTTCTTCCCGACCAATCACTGATTTGAATTGTACATCCACTTTTGGTCCGTAGAATGCAGCTTCGTCCTCGACCTCAGTAAATTCCACTTTCATATCAGTCAATACCTCACGGAGCACTGCCTCGGTCATTTCCCAATTTTCTGGCTGATCAATATATTTTTCAGTGTGATCCGGACTCCATTTTGACAATCGAAACCAATAATTCGTAAGCCCAAATACGTTAAAATAATTCATCGTGAGCTCCATCACACGTTTGAACTCATCTTTGATCTGTTCTTTGGTGCAGTAAATATGCGCGTCATTCATCGTGAGTCCACGCACCCGAAGAAGTCCAGCAAGTGTTCCTGAAAGTTCATTGCGATATACAGTCCCATATTCTGCCAGACGAAGTGGAAGTTCTCGATAACTACGAGGACTCGATCCGTAGATAATATGATGATGAGGACAATTCATGGCGCGGAGATAGTAGGTGCCGTCATCCATCACCATCGCAGGATACATTCCTTCTTTGTAGTAAGGCAAATGTCCTGAGGTGAGATACAGATCCTCCTTTGCCATATGTGGAGTGACTACTCTCTGATAGTCATATTTTTCTTCCATTTCAATCGCGAATTTTTCAATTTCATTACGAATAGTTGTACCATTGGGTAACCACATGACGAGTCCTTTTCCCACACGATCATCGATCAAAAATAGCTCCTGATCTTTGCCGATTTTTCGGTGATCCCGTTTTTTTGCTTCTTCTCGCATTTCTAGATATTTCTGCAATTCGTCCTTGGTTGGAAAAGCAGTACCATAAATTCGAGTAAGCATTTTATTCTTCTCATCCCCTCTCCAGTATGCTCCCGCAACACTAAGCAATTTCAAATTACGAAGATCTTTTGATGGATTTTCACTATGCCCTCCACGGCACAAATCAGTGAATTTCCCTGCAGTGTAGAAGGTAAGTGTAGCTCCTTCTCCTGAAAACTCTTCAATAAGTTCTTTCTTGTATTCGTTATCTTTGAAAAATTCTGTTGCTTCCGTAGCACTTACTTCTCGGTGTTCAAATTCTTTCCAATGCTTCACGATTTCACCCATTCGTTTTTCAATTTTCTTCAAATCTTCATCATTAATTTTTTCCACTCCAAAGTCGAAGTCATAATAAAACCCATCTTCAATAGCCGGACCAATGGTTCGTTTTGCACTAGGATATAATTCCTCAACCGCAGCTGCTAATAGGTGTGCTGCTGAATGACGTAAATGTTCGAGTTGTTCTTTTTCCATATCTTCACAAGTAAAAAGTAAAAAGGTAAAAGTAAAAAGATTGAAAATTTTCTTTTGACTTTTTCCTTTTGCGCTTTTACGTAAATAAAAAACCCGACACCCTCAAGCAAGTGCCTGAGATGTGCCGGGGTCATGAGCAAGATTACTTATTTCACGACGGTTCCACCCGTTATTTTCAGCCTTAGGCTGATCCGCCTTGGGCGGATACTTTTCTTAATTTGTATAAAGCTCCGAGAATGGTACCATGCGGATCCCTCGATTTCACTCGTGGTTCGCTGGGCGGGTTCTCGTGCATACGCTTTAGCAAAGAAACTATACTTAATTTACCTCTATCGGTCAAGACTACTGCACTTCTCGTATAATCACCTCAACATTATTCGCCACATGAGGTACACTTCTATTCCAAAGTGGTTTAAAGGTCATTTCCACTCCTTCGACATGTTTCAAGGACATTACATATCTCTTTACCTCATCCTCTGATTTTCCAAAAAACTTATCTTTCTGTAATTCGAGACTATTCTCATCAATATTCACTAGTCCTCGGTGTGACACCATCAATTCTGCAGTACTCGTTGTCACATCATAACTTTCCAAAGAAAAACTAGGGAGTGGTTCTATTGATGAGAGAATTTCACTATTATCGACCACACGCTTATTAAGCATGTCTACCGCAAATGCCGTAGCTTTGACTGGATCGTACCAGACACCCACCACTGTTGCAGTAGCTTTGAGTGCAAATGAATCTACTTCTTCGCCTAATTCTTCGACTGGTTCAAAGGTAAATTGCACCACTTCATACAAACCCGTCATACTCTCCGGAGCTTCACTTTTAAGCATCTCAGCTCCTTTAATCTTTATTTCTTCAAGTAATACTTTTTCCGCTTTTGCAATATCATCTGGACCTACCACACCAAAAGTTCGAATCCCGCCGCTCATCGCACTCTCGCTTTTGGCATAAATTACTTTTTGTTTATTCTCCTGAAGACCTGGGATAGTAAACGTCGTTGCTGCAATATTTCCAGAAGCTCCAGGAATATCTGCATAGACACTTGCCGTAATTTCCCCGTTGGCAGGCACTGATACCCCCTCTTTCAGTCTAAAGAGCACCCCTTCTTTTGATAATACACGGGTCGTAGCAATAAGCCCTTGCGGAATGTCAGTTTCGTTGATCAGAGTAACAGTACCCTCTGCAGGAGCATTCTCAGTCTTTGTTCCCTCAGGGGAAAATAGTTTTTCGTGTGTAATCACGGTAGTGGTCACAAATCCAGGAATGAGTGCACTAGTATCTTTTGCATTGAGTACTACTGTATCAACAACTTCAAGTGATTCAGATTTGGTAATAATCGTGATACTCGCACGCTTTGATGACATAAATATAATCGTGCCAACCAAAATAAGCGTTACAAACAAAAATCCAAGCGCGATAAATTTATAAAATCGTATTGGTTGCTCTGAGGGTAGTGGTGTAGCATCTAAAGGCATAAAGACAGGTCAAAAAATATTGAAAAAACTAGTGAATAGTTACATGCGAATTACGAATGGTACTAATATACGAATAAAATTCTTGAATTCAAATTCGTAAATTCGATTTATTCGTAATTCGTATGTAGTATACACAAAAATACACTATTATTCAATTACTCTGAAGACTTCACTCAGTGTAGTTATTCCTTCGATCGCTTTTAGGACACCATCTTCGACCATAGTACGCATACCTTCTCGGCGTGCAACAGCCTCAATATTTTGTTCACCGACTTGTCCCTCTAAAATAAGTTTTTTTATTTCATCACTTACTACAAAAAGTTCGCAAATCCCAATCCGTCCTTTATACCCAATACCACTACAATCGCTGCAACCACCTTCTGCAGCTGCAAAAAATTCTTCTGTTCCCGCAGCCACACGTTCTCTATCTTCAGAATTCATCCCATCAATCACCCCTCGTACTCGCTCTTGTATGTGTGGATCTAATACATCGAAACTAACTTTCTTTCTACATTTTTCACACACCCGTCGCACGAGTCGCTGCCCCATCACACAATTCAGTGCAGGGGCCAACAAGTAAGGAGCAGCTCCCATTGAGAGAAAACGTGAAATTGCACCTGCGGACGAGTTGGTATGCAAGGTTGAAAGCATGAGATGCCCGGTGAGTGCTGCCTGAACTGCGATCTCGGTCGTTTCTTCATCACGAATTTCTCCAACCATAACAATATCCGGATCTTGGCGGAGAATTGAACGAAGACCCGTTGCAAACGTATACCCTTTGCTATGATCAATTTGACTTTGATTCACACCTTCAAGCCGATATTCGACCGGATCTTCGAGAGTAATGATTTTTACCCCAGACTGATTTAAAATTTGTAACACAGCATACAGAGTCGTAGATTTTCCTGATCCTGTAGGACCGGTTGTTATAATCATTCCGGTAGGTCGTTCGATCTGCATTTTTAATTTTTCAAGTACTCCTGCAGTAAACCCAAGCTGTTCGAGTGTAATTCCACCCTCTCCCTGTACCAAGAGACGCATTACAATACTCTCTCCGAACACCGTAGGGATAGTAGATACACGCACATCAATATCTCCATCAGGACTTTTTATCGTAAACCGTCCATCTTGAGGCTTTGAGATAATATTAATTTTCAAAGCTGAAAGTAATTTGATACGTGATAATAATTTCTTGTATGCTTCTTTGGTAAGCGTTGCCACATCATGAAGAATTCCGTCCAAGCGGAATCGCACGACAATACTTTCTTGCTCTGCTTCTACATGTACATCTGACGCATGAACTTTGAGTGCAGCTCCAAGACTGATAGTTAATACATCGGTGGTTGTCGCCGTTTCCAAAAGTTCAGCAACTGAATCAAAATCATCCACTGATGCTTGTACTTGTTTCAATGCTTCAACACTAATTTCCACATCTTTCGTAATAGGCTTAATTGTTGGAAGCTTGTCATATAGAGCAAGAACACGTTCAAGACTTACTTCAGAAATCACATATACCGCACCTGTCGCATGTTTTTGGGTTTCTATTCTGGTGAGAATTTGTTCAACCTCTGGATTGTTCGGATCAAGTGCTCCTAAACGTATTTCATCATTTGCTGCAAAAAAACATACTACTCCCGTACGTTCCACTTCTTCTCGACTAATCTGCCTTAAAGCTTCGTGAGTAATAGGAAACTTAACCAAATCTATGTGAGGCACTCCAATGCTTGCTGCAAATCGCATTGCTTTTACCTCGAGTTCTTTTTTCTTTATCTCATCCATTTTCTTTATCAGGACACCCTTACCTCCTGGATTATCAATAGACGACGGTTGTGTATCACCGCCTGTATTCATAAGATCATTGATTGAAGGCCTATCTGACATATATTTTTAGGAGCGTTTGAAGTCAGTAATCCACGCATGCACACGACTTCGAAGTCCCCATCGGTGCATAATCACAAATAAATATGTCCATGTTGCGTTTACAAATACGGTAAATATTGACCCAATAATAAGGGCGTATGCGAGAAAAAGTACGACCGCAATTGAAACTCCGAACTGGGAAATTGCAATATTCCCTGTCAGTGCCCCATACGCACTCAAGGCAAGACTCGGAGCAACAAATACATAGAGTCCTGCGAGCAGAAGCACAAAAACTAACAAGTTCAAGAGAACCAATACAATTCCTACTTCAAAAGAGACTACCCAATGTTTGATCAATAATTTCCATGCATGTCTAATTGCACCAAATAAATCTTTTTTCTCAATTACGAGATACCCGACTGCAAAAATAGTGAGTACTGAAACAGTCATACCTACAATAACTGCTGAAACAAAAGAGAGAATAAATACGGCTGTAGAGCCTCCTGTTCCAAAAAATAATGCAGCAAATGCACTCGCAGAAACGATGAGAGATACAGCAAAAATAATGCACTTTTTTACAATATTAAGAACGAGAATATGGGAAACACTGCGAGCCCCCGCATGCCATGATTCTTCGAATTTTTCCATTGATTTGAGGCCATGCTCCATCGAGAGTGCCGTTGCATGCACCATACCACCCTGAGCAATCGACCCAACCACAATGAACGCAATACCGAGAGCCAAAATCATTACCAATAACCACGCAAGAGCTGCCCATGAATCAAAAGAGAAACCTAGTGTATTGCCAATTTGCAGTAGTGTATCGGGTGAAAAAATATACCACACCTGTGATCCAGGGCTTGCCGCACCAGGGACCACTCCTTTTACCACTGCGGTAATTACATCTAGAATACCCAACTGCCCCAAGACCAATGCAAATGCCCCCAATATCCACAATCCTTTGTAGTTTTTGGTGAGTTTCCAGCTAACTTTAAATACATCTCGAAGTGTTGGCTCTTGCATACACAATTCAACGTTAAAATATAGTGTAGGTAGTATAGCATAAGTAAACTCAAAGCTAAAAACTCAAAACGTAAAACTTAAACTAAAAACTATAAGTTTTAAGATTTGAGTTGCTGTTTTTAGTTTTGAGATAATTACAAAACACCGTTTTTCCACGGTGTTTTGTTTAAAATATAACTTATTTAACTCTTCACACTCTCCCCTACAATTCGCTTGAACTCTTCTTGTTCAACCGTCTCTTTTTCAATCAATTCTTTCACCAAATCATCCATTTGTTTTCGGTGTGCAGTGATTACCGTCTCAGCAATCTTTAGTGCATCATCGAGTATTCGACTAATCTCCGAATCAATTAATTCCGCTGTTTTTTCACTATAGTTTTTCTTGTCATGGATTTCTTGCGCCAAGAAAATCATTTCTTCATTTTCACCATATTGGCGAGGTCCCAGCTTATCACTCATACCATAGCGAAGTACCATCGAGCGTGCAGTAGAAGTTGCTTTTTTGAGATCACTTGAAGGGCCCGTTGAGAGCTGGTCATGCCCGTAAATCATTCGCTCGGTAACGTATCCACCAAGCATCATAGCAAGCTCGTCTTTGAATTTTGCCATCGTGCGATATCGTACATCACTGTCTGGCATACTAAGAGTATAACCGCCTGCCATTCCACGACCAATGATTGATACTTTTCGCACTGGATCGCAGTTCGGAAGGAAATGTCCGACGATCGCGTGTCCCGCCTCATGGTACGCAGTCATTTCACGATCTTTTGGTGTCATTAACCTGGACTTCTTTTCTGGACCCAAGATCACTTTTTCGATACTTTCAAGTACTTCAATCTCACCGGTTACTGTTTTGTTTCGTCTCACCGTAAGAATCGCTGCTTCATTCAATAAGTTTTCAAGATCAGCTCCAGAAAAACCAGGTGTTCTCTCGGCGATCTTTCGAAGTGATACAGATCCATCTAATTTTTTGTTTTTTGCATGCACCGCGAGAATTTCTTCACGGTCTGAAATGTCTGGTAAATCAATCACCACACGTCGATCAAAGCGACCTGGGCGAAGCAGTGCGGAATCGAGTACATCCGGTCGGTTGGTTGCAGCAACTACGATTACTCCCAAATTTGGATCAAACCCATCCATCTCAACGAGAATTTGGTTGAGTGTTTGTTCTCGCTCATCATGGCTTCCTCCAAGGCCTGCACCGCGTTTGCGCCCTACTGCATCGATTTCATCAATAAAGACAATTGCGGGAGCGGCTTTTTTTGCTTTGTTAAATAAATCTCGTACACGGGATGCACCGACACCCACAAACATTTCCACAAATTCAGATCCTGAGATATGAAAGAATGGTACACCTGCTTCACCTGCAACTGCTTTTGCAAGCAAGGTTTTTCCAGTCCCTGGAGATCCCATCAAGAGTACGCCACGTGGAATTTTTGCCCCCATGTCTGTAAACTTTTTTGGATCTTTCAAGAAATCTACCACTTCCTCTAATTCTTCTTTTGCCTCCTTTGCACCGGCAACATCTGCAAATGTTTTTCGATTTTTATCATCTGGCTTGGCTTCTTTTGCTCTACTTTCTCCAAATCCCATGGCGCGATTATTAGCGCCCTGAGCTTGTCTCATGAAAAAGAAAATAATAACCACGAAAAGCGCAAGTGGTATAAGCCATGGAGCAATAATTCCAACCCAGAATCTCCAGCCGGATTCTTCTTTAATTTCAACTGAAATTTTATTCAACTCTTCTGAAGTAACCCCGTATGGAGCTAATAATTCTCCGAATGACACTCCTGTTTCTCTCTTGATTTCAAGCGGTTTTGCATTTTCATCTTTAAGCTTTACCACCAATGTATCACCACGTACTTCGACTACAGAAACCGTATCTGCCTTGATCTCAGTTACGAGGCGTGAAATACTCGCAGACTCAGGTTGAACACCTGATACATTGAACATAGAAACCACAGCCGCGATTACAAATAATGTGGCAAAAACAATAAAAAAATTCTTGAATAATTGCTTCATAATGCAGTTTTTTCAATAAGTTGATAATAGAGTGAGTATAGGTAAAAATAGTGAGCTTGTCAATGGTAAAATCAAAACCCCGCTCGCTTGAGGCGAGCGGGGTTGATCTTAGTTATACTGTTTTTTCTTCACTTGAACTTTCTTCTTTTTTCTCCTCAACCTTTTCCTCACTTTTTTCATCTTCTTTCTTCGCTTCACGCTTCTTTACTCCTTCAAGTCGGAGTCCGAGGCGGTGTTCAGCTGGTTCGATAGAGATGATTTCAAAGTTGTATGGTTTTCCGATTTCAAACTTCACTAATAATTCTTTTGGATCAGCCACACGCTTGTCTGAAAGATCAGAGATGTGTGCGAGCCCATGGATTTCATTGTCGAGTTTGACCATGAGGCCAAATGATTCAACTTTATGCACTTCTCCTTTTACAATCTGTCCGATCGTATATTTCTCTTTTACTGATTTCCATGGATCGTCAACAAGACGTTTGAGTGAAAGGTAGATTTTTGATTTATTTAGATCAATAATCTGGGCTTTTACTTTGTCACCTGTTTTCAAAATGTCTTTAGGATGATCAATTCTTTGCCACACGATTTCTGAGATATGCACCAACCCTTCAAGTCCTTCGCCAAACTTGACGAATGCACCGAATGGAGTAAGCGCTGATACTTCACCCTCGATTTTGTCTCCTACTTTATACGAGTCAAGGATGTTTTTCTGTTCTTCTTCCCACACTTCTTTTTCAGAGAAAATAAGTTTTTCGTCATCAGGGTTTGCATCAAGCACTTTCACCTTTATTGTAGTTCCGACAAACTTTTTCAAATGTTCAAGAATTCTATTTTTATCTCCACCCTGTACACGTGGGTAATTATCAGGATTGAGCTGAGACACAGGCATAAATCCAGTCAATGCGTCTGCTTGAAGCATGAGACCACCTTTGTTTGCCTGGATAATCTTTGCTTTGATTACCGTGCCTTCTTTGACATATTTTGCCATGCGTTCCCAGACGAGTCTGTGTCCGGCTACACGGAATGATAATTCCATTTCACCATTTTCATTTTCATCTTCGACCACAGTCGCTTCTACCTCGTCTCCAATTTTGATATGTGCAAATTCCTTTGATTCACTAAATAACTCTTCACCACGAACTACACCAATAATAATTCCATTGATGTCGACTCGTACTTCACCTCGACCAATCGAGATAACTCGTCCTTTGACCAAATCGTTCACTTGAGGGATCTGGGCAAAATAATCTTTTAATAATTCTTCAAAATTCTGCGTTTGTGCCATATATATACACATTAACCAGTTCTTTTATGATACTGGCCCCAGCTTGTGCCTGGGTAAATAAAGTGGGCGTATCTTAGCATAGCTTTTTCACTTTGTAAAGGCTTAAAAAGCTAAAAAGGCTCGAAATGTTTTAAGGACGTTATACCCAAGCATTTTAGGCTTTTCAGGCATTTCTGGCATTTTGAGCCTTATTTTAGTCTTGCTTTCCTACTTAAAATCCCGTATACTGTGTGCATACCTAAACAATATTTTGACCATAATTCTATGCACATTTCCTGGCTTGGAGGTACTTCGATCAAAATTCAGACCAAATATGCTGATTCAGACGTTACCGTTTTGATTGATCCATATAAATACGACAAAGGCGCTTTCCCTCGAAGCTTAACAGCTGATGTGGTTCTCCTTACTCGAGGATCTGAGGAGCTTATTACCCTCTCTGGAGACCCTTTTACCCTCGATACCCCAGGTGAAATTGACTCAAAAGGAGTACTTGTTACCAGTGTTGCCGGACATACCGAAAACAGCACCATGCTTCGAATTGACTGCGAAGGAGTAAGCATGGCACACCTAGGACTCATTACAGAACCCCTTACTTCAGACCAACTCGAAATATTATCAGGTGTTGATATTGTTTTTATTCCTGTTGGCAACAAAAATGGATTTGGTATTGAAAATGCAACAAAAACAATCAACAGTCTTGAACCTCGAATTATTATTCCGATAGCATTCCAGTCTGATAACGATCCAGACGCTTCATCTCCTGATAGCTTTATCCGAGGACTTGGGCTGCAGATGCCTGCTGAAGAAAAGAAAGTGATTATTAAGAAAAAAGACCTTCCTGAAGAGGAGACGAAAGTAATTTTGTTTGGAAAAGAATAAATAGTGAACAGAAATAAATCCAAAATTCAATTTTCTAAGTTCAAAAAAAATACCAAATCCACACATACAGATTACTTTATTGGAAATTTTATTTGAACTTTAGATTTTGAAATTGGAAATTTGAGTATATGTCCAAAAGCAACATCCACAATTCTCACGATTTTGCACAGGTTGCAAAAGAAATTCCTACGCTCATTGCTAAGGAAATGAAGAATTCTGGTATTTCAAAACAAGAATTTGGATCATCTACAAAACAAAAAAAGGTGTCCCCCGTCTACACCTCACCGATACGAAGTAAGCGCTGGATGTTTATCGGGGTCGGGATATGTCTTCTCACCATTCTCGGATTCTGGTCCATCTATATCACTGATACGATTGAAAAAAATAAACTCACCCTCAATCCTGCAAAAGCTTTTGCAGACTCCGGGCAAAACGATCTCTCCATGATTATCAACACATTTACCAACATGGAGAACGAACTCAGGGAAAGTATCAAGAGTCCAAGTGAGCTAAAAATGATGGTGGTGCAGGCACTAATGCCACTCCTTGCTGTAAGTAGCACTGCAACGAGTACGTTAATTACCACCTCATCAATACGTACTGTAACTACCACACCATAATACAAATTAATTGCATATGATCAAAAAAGATACCAACGATACAAAAGGACAGACACCACGCGCAATTCAACCAAGTCTCACCGATGGAAAAATCGAAGCAATCAATCTGGTTGACGAAATGCGAACCTCGTACCTTGATTATGCAATGAGTGTAATCGTTGCTCGTGCCCTACCTGATGTGCGTGATGGTTTCAAACCTGTACACCGACGTATCCTCTACGCCATGTGGGGAATTGGATTAAAACATACAGCAAAGTTCAAAAAATCAGCACACGTTGTCGGAGACGTAATGGGTAAATACCACCCTCACGGAGATTCAGCGATCTACGATTCTTTGGTCCGTATGGCCCAAGAATTCAATATGCGTCACATGCTCGTACACGGCCAGGGAAATTTTGGTTCTATGGACGGAGATAGTGCTGCTGCGATGCGTTATACCGAGGTAAAGCTACGAGCGCTTGCAGAAGAAATGCTTCTTGACATTGATAAAAATACGGTAGACTTTACTCCTACCTACGACGGAAGCCACAAAGAACCTCGTGTACTCCCAAGCAAATTTCCAAACTTACTTTTGAACGGCAGCATGGGTATTGCAGTTGGAATGGCGACAAACATTCCTCCGCATAATCTCGGTGAACTCTGCGATGGTATTTCTGCACTGATTGCAGACCCTGCAATCACGATTGAACAGTTGGTTGAACATATCAAAGGACCTGATTTCCCAACCGGTGGAATTATCTACAACAAACAAGATATTCTTGCCGCATACGCAACTGGACGCGGTGGTATTGTGATGCGTGCAAAGACTGATATTGTCGAGCTCGCGGGAGATCGATTCAATATTATTGTCTCCGAAGTTCCTTATCAGGTAAACAAAGCAACCTTGATCGAAAAAATTGCAACACTCGTGCAGGAGAAAAAACTCGAAGGAATCAAGGACTTACGTGATGAGTCTAATAAAGATGGAGTCCGCATTGTGATTGAGCTTAAAAAAGATTCATATCCAAAGAAAGTTTTGAATCGTTTGTTCAAGATGACTGAGCTACAGACCACCTTCCATGTAAACATGCTAGCACTCGTTGATGGAATCCAGCCACGCGTACTTAATTTGAAAACAGTACTCGAAGAATTCATCAAGCACCGCCAAGTCATTATTCGTAGACGAACTGAATTTGATTTGGAAAAAGCAAAAGATCGCGCGCATATTCTTGAAGGTTTGAAAAAAGCGCTTGATAAAATCGATTTGATTATTGCGACGATCCGCAAATCTAAAGATAAAGATGAGGCAAAAGTAAACCTCATGAAGAAGTTTGATTTTACTGAAAGACAAACAGTTGCGATCCTCGAAATGCGATTGCAGCAACTAGCGAATCTTGAACGACAAAAAATCGAAGATGAACTCCGAGAAAAGATGAAGCTTATTGCAGAGCTTGAATCGATTTTGAAGAGTGCTACCAAAATATTGAATATTATCAAAACTGAAGTTACTGAAATCCGTGAACGATTTGCAGAAGAGAGACGAACTAAGATTATCCAACATGGAATCAAAGAATTCTCAATTGAGGATTTGGTACCAAACGAACCAACACTTATCCTCTCGACCGTAGACGGATATATCAAGCGCCTGCCTTCTGACACGTTCAAACAGCAAGGTCGGGGTGGCAAAGGAGTTATGGGACTCACCACCAAAGAAGAAGATGTGGTAGATCATATTATTTCAACGAATACACATGATTTTATCCTATTCTTCACCACACGTGGACGCGTGTTTCAATTGACTGCATACGAAATTCCACAAGGATCTCGTACTGCCAAAGGTCAGGCATTGGTAAATTTCCTCCAGCTTGCACCAAATGAAAAAGTATCGACGATTCTTTCCATGAGTGACATGACCAAGTATGAATATCTGATCATGTTGACCAATAAAGGAACGATCAAAAAAACTAGACTTGATGATTTCAAAAATGTTCGCCGATCAGGTCTTATTGCTCTCAAACTCAAGGAAGACGACATGCTTGAATGGGTGCGCCCTTCAACTGGAAGTAACGATGTAATTACGGTGACGAGCCAAGGACAAGCGATCCGATTCCAGGAAAAAGAAATACGTGCGATGGGACGAACTGCAAGTGGAGTTCGTGCAATCAAGCTCAAATCAAATGACGTAGTGGTCGGCATGGACGTGGTGTCTGCTGACCTCGTAAAGAAAAAAGTACTTGAACTTCTCGTTATTTCTGAAAAAGGAATGGGTAAACGCACCAGTATTACTGAATACAAAGTACAGGGTCGTGGCGGAAGCGGAATTAAAACTATGGCAATTACAGATAAGACTGGCCGTATCATGAGTGCGAGAGTGGTGAATAATACTGAAACTCAAGATCTCATGATTATCTCAGTCAAAGGTCAGGTAATCCGCACACCAATCAAAACTATCTCAACACTTGGTCGTGCAACCCAGGGAGTACGTATCATGCGATTCAAGCAAGAAGGCGACAAAGTAGCGAGCCTTACCCTACTTGAAGCAGACAAAGAAGATGTAGACGTATAAAATTCTAGATAAACTAAAACCACCCCTCCGATTCGGAGGGGTGGTTTTTTGTTTTTTAGCTAAACAATCTTCCAAAAAACCCTTTCTTCTTTGGTTCATTTAATTGTGGATTTCGCGCTCGAATCTTTTCTTCAGCTCGTTTATTCTCCACCTGATCTTTTACCCAATCATCATCACTGGTTGCTTCCATCGTTTCTTCACCCTCCGTATCAATATCTTCTACCATAGTTCTGAAATCATGAATTCCAGCTCCTTCTCGATCAATTTCTTCTGTCATACCCTGTATATCTCTCCGAATTCCTATGATTTTTTCTTGATCTTCTCTTCGTTTCTCAAAACGCTGTGCTGTGTTTTTCTTTTTTTCCAGTGCAATATCTTGTGCCTTTTCTGCTTGGAGAGTATCAATTACTCCTCGCATATCTTGCAACTCTCTTTTTCCTATGTCTGGTGAATTTTGCTTTGCAAAATAATTATATGCTTCAGGAAGTTGACCGAGTGCCTGACGCCTTAAGACACTTGGAACTTCTTTTCCTGCATTCTTCAATGCACTAATATCTCGCACAAGTTGCATTGCTACTTCTCGATCTGGTGGTTTATTTTTTCTTTTTTCAGGAAGCGCTCGATGTGATTCATACGTACTCACTACCATATATATTGAATTAAAAGTAGAGAAATAATTAACGTTTTTTTGATAACACTTCTTTCAAAA
>CAYSXR010000013.1:15932-20011 GCA_964435035.1 uncultured Gammaproteobacteria bacterium | reverse complement strand
AAAAAAACAAAAGACTACGAGATACGAGAATATTCGAGTCATCTCGTAGCACAGACTACTGTCACGGGTTCATATACCAAATCTATTAATAGTGGTTTTACCATCTTGGCACGGTATATTTTTGGCGGAAATACCAAGAAAGAAAGCATCGCCATGACTACACCAGTGATTACCCAAAAAGAAAAGTCTCCTGATTCAGGGGAAACTGTTGCCATGACTGCGCCTGTCATTGCAACAACCGAAGGTGATTCACATATCATCTCTTTTAGCATGCCCCGCACGTACACCCGCGAAACACTACCCACACCCCAAGATTCACGGGTAAAAATTGTGGTGATACCTACAAAGAAATATGCTGTCCTCAGATTCTCATGGTATCGTTCAGACGTCCGGATCAAACGTATGCAAAAAAAATTACTTTCAATACTCGCTCGTGATGGAGTTGCAATCAAAGGAATTCCAGCATACGCAGGATATAATGCTCCCTTTACCCCGCCATGGATGATGCGTAATGAAGTACTGGCCGAGTTGGTAGAAACAGCAACCAAAAAAATTGTATTGGCTGGTGGCTGTTTCTGGGGTATGGAAGAGCTAATCAGAAAACAGCCAGGTGTCGTAGACACGATCGTTGGTTATACAGGTGGTACTATCAAAAATCCCACATACAACAATCACAAAGGTCATGCTGAGGCTGTAGAAATACTGTATGATCCCCACAAAACATCCTATACAAAAATGCTTGATTTCTTCTTTCAAATTCACAACCCTACCACCCTAAATCAACAAGGCAATGATATTGGTACTTCGTATCGATCAGCTATTTTTTATGAAAATGATAAAGAAAAGAGAGAAGCACAAGATTTTATTGAGATTGTAAATAATTCTAAGCGATGGAATGGTCCTGTGGTAACCACATTAGAACCACTTCAAAAGTTTTATCCAGCAGAAGACTACCACCAAGATTATTTACAAAAAAATCCCGATGGATATACTTGCCACGCTATTTATTTTGATAGTTATCTAACATAATAGTATGAAAAATCTATATATACGAATTTTTACGAGCGTGATGTATGTTGCTATGGTTGTGGTAAATTTTTTAGCCAATAGTTTACCCATTAACAATCGTTCTACGGGCGATATATCAGATGCGTATATCAACCTGTTTGCTCCGACAGGACTTACCTTTTCTATCTGGGGTCTTATTTACCTCCTACTCGGTGGATACGTCGTGTATCAATTTATTACCAAAAACCAAAAGACGCAGGAGTTGCTCAAAAAAATTAACCCTCTATTTATCGCAACCTCTTTGGCGAATATCTTATGGATATTTGCTTGGCACTACGATTATATTGGACTCTCGGTATTCATTATGGCGTATCTACTCTTCTTTCTTATCAAGATTGCCGACATTCTCCGTACCGAACAATTTACCTGGTTAGAAAAACTTTTCATCTCCGCACCATTTAGCATCTACTTTGGCTGGATTACGGTTGCCACAATCGCAAATATCACGGTATTTTTAGTAAGTATTGATTGGAATGGATTTGGAATTGCCGACTATATTTGGACAAGCATCATTTTGCTCATCGGAGCATTGATTGGCATACTACGGATGCACCGAGATAGAAATATCGCGTATGGATTGGTACTCGTCTGGGCATATCTAGGTATACTTCTCAAACACATATCTGCCGATGGTTTTGACGGACAATACCAAAGCATCATTGCCACAGTAATTGTGTGTATGTTTTTATTTGTATTTTTTATCGGAAGAATTATATATAAAAAATAAATCTACTTTCCACAGTCACCTCACATACACTTATGGAATATTTGAATATTATCGGACTATTTATCCTTCTTGCAGGATGTATTATTGGACTCGGAGCCGTAACCGTTATTGATATCCACGGTTTTCTAGGTAGGAAGTCAGCGTATTGGACCGAGGCAACCATCCGTACTCACAAGGTTACCAAACCTCTTATCTGGATTGGCATAGTACTCGCGATTATCGGTGGTTTTATTCTTTATCGAAATACGCCATTTTCTGGCATACCTTTGTATCACACGATTATTGCTGCGGTTTTAATTCTAAACGGGTTATTCTTAACATTTTACGTAAGTCCATTGTTACTCAAACGCGAACGTGAGGGAAAACAAAAAGAACTCTTACCCAATTCTCTCCAACATAAAATTATCATTAGTTTAGTAATTTCTGATATTGGCTGGTGGGGAGGATTACTACTTTTAGTTTTGTATCTCACCAATCACTAACTCAAGAACCATAAAAAAAATTATCAGCTGAGTTAGCTGATAATTTTTTTTATTTCACTCGTCAATTCATTTAGAGTAATCTTGCTTTTAACATAATAGTGATTAACCCCCAACAGTTTTGCTCTTTCTTTATCCTCATCCAGCCCCAATTCTGTGAAAATGATTATTCGAGGATTAGCACGGTTTTTTTTATCCCGAATCTCTGAAATAAAATCAAAACCAGTTCTTCCCTGATGATCATTAATAATAATTTCGGTAAGCACTGAATCAGGAGGTTTTTCTTCAAATGCTTTGATCGCATCTTCATAATTAGTCGTGACAATTGACTCCCAACCACTTTCCTTTTTAAACTTATTTTTTATTACACTGAGCAGAATGATATCAGTATCATTCAATAAAAATAGAATTGTTTTTGGTTTTTTTTTGATCATGTTACACTTTTATTTCTGTGAACGGTGATTCTTCTTGTCGCACGGTACTATGTGTTAAATCCAATACTCTCATCCAGGTAGGTTTGATTTTAAACACCACATAATCACCCCGCTTTATTCTAAAAATGGGTGCCCAAAAATTCGGATCTTTGGTCGCCGCATCACCAAATGCCTCTACTACCCAGGCTTTTTTAATCTCATCTTCAACAATCTCAGCTTGTCCACTTACTTGAACACTCATTTTTAAAAACTCCCACACAACAAAACTACACTGTGGGTTTGCAATAAGATTTTGAGTTTTCAGTGTATGTAGATAGGTGACAAAATAAAAATTAAGCTCCTCATCTACCACATAAATCATAGGTGCAACAGCAGGCTTATTGTCGGAGCAAGTCGCAAGATCCATGATAAATTTCTCTTTCAGAAACAAAACCATGCTGGTCTTTATCTTGTCATGTCCACTAGTATCCATATATGGTTAATAAACCCATTTTATCATGAGTCAAACGTAATCTATCTAGTTACGTTAATTATTGCTGATTGTTCAGGATCACACGCACCTACGGTAATACGACCATTAGTGTCCTTGTTGATGTAATAATCAGTACTGGAAGCTGCCCCACTAGAAGGATCCGTTGGAATACCGATAATGTATGTAGGCACGAGAGCACTTGAGATATTAACACCTGCTGCAACAGTAGTTGTTGCTGTACAGGTGGAATCTAGCCCTGAAGCTGCTGTACCCAATACTTGTGACGAGGAGGTGACTGTATCAATACCACTCGGCAAGGTGCCATTGTTATCAATAGTATACTGGTACACTGCATTCAAAATAGCATTAACATCACTATTGCGCTGAGCGTTACGTGTATCTCCGAGCTGCTTACCTGGATTAATAGCAACAATAACAATTCCTGCCAAAATACCAATTGCCGCCACGACTAACAAGATCTCAAGCAACGTAAAACCTTGCTGTCTTTCTACCTTTTTTGAACCACCCATTATTCTTAACATATACTCTGTATTAATTACACATTATTAATATGAAATATTACCCATATAATTTTAACCAACCCATTAAACCATTATAAAACTATCTCGTTACCCTAATTATTTTTGACTGCTCAGGGTCACAGGCACCGACTGTAATACGACCGTTCGCATCCCTGTTGATGAAATAGTCTGTACTCGAAGCTGATCCTGTAGATGGATCACTTGGAATACCGGTAATGTATGTAGGCACAAGAGAACTTGAAATATTAACACCTGCTGCAACAGTAGTTGTTGCTGTACAGGTGGAATCTAGTCCTGAAACAGCTGTACCCAATACTTGTGACGAGGAGGTGACTGTATCAATACCACTCGGCAAGG
>CAYSXR010000013.1:13062-15832 GCA_964435035.1 uncultured Gammaproteobacteria bacterium | reverse complement strand
AACAAGATCTCAAGCAACGTAAAACCTTGCTGTCTTTCTACCTTTTTTGAACCACACATTTTTCTTAACATATACTATATATTAATTATAAATTATTAATTGGATTTTCTACACCAACAAAAAATAAGATCTCTTTGTTTGGATCTAGTATCGGAGAAATCACTAATGTAGCGTCGTAAAGAGTGCCGTCCTTTCGCTTGTTAAGAAGTGCCACCGTTATCGATTGCTTCTTATTTTTGATAGTATCCCAGAGGTGTGCATAAAATTCCGGTGACATTTGACCTCCCCACACAGAAGGCTTAAAGCCAATAACTTCGTGTGAAGAATAACCCGTAATTTTTTCAAGAGCCTCATTGGCATATAAAACAATTCCTTCGGGATCGGTAATGATAATCTGCTGCGGTGCCCGCTCAAGTACGCTATTGAGCGTACCACAACGATTACATTTAACTTCAAAAGACCCGTTATCCCCATTTTTTGCTAACAATTTACCGCATTTTATACACCGAGTTTCAGTATGTTGTGATAAATTATAACTCATCTTCCGGTACTATTTAGATGAGCTTCAAGAGCTTCTTTATTTTTATAGTATAACAAACCCAATCAATTTGTAAAATGGTTATCCCCTATTCGATCTCCCGCCAGGATGTCAATTCTATGGCCGGTTCTATAGTGTTAATAATAACTTCAACATTTCTTGTTATTGTTCCAACTTCGCCTAAAGCAGTGATAGTCCGATTTTCGCCACCTTGAGTAGTAACAATATAGTCGCACACACCTTGTCCAAGCGACAGGTTTCCACTTCCAGTATACGACGTTAAATTTCTGATTTGTTGAAGTGCTTCTTCGGCACACGCATTTGCAAGCGCCTTTGCCTGATTTGACTGTTCCCAGGCAAAACTGGTACGCGATGACCCGAGTCCAAGCAAAATTACAGACAAAGCAATGGCAGTACCCACTGCACCAAACACCAACACACTAATCAATGTGATATATCCTCGATTCATACTAGGGTTGACGCACGCTCGCACTTGCATAAAATGTTTTACTAAATTCATACTCTTGTCGACCTGAGACATTCACATGAGTGAGAGTAAACGAAACACGAATACTACCTGGCGTATCTAATCGAGACAGATTCTGAAACAGTAGAGATGAAGCAGCTACACGCGAATTAGTAAGAGAAATCGCTGACCCAGTTCCTTCAATAATTCGGATAGTCCCACTGGACATATCAAAAATGGTTGGATCATCCACTATATCTGACACATCAAGGGTAAGTGATGAGGAACTACTCCCTATGATTGGACTCGTAATATTTTCGGCATTCCGAATAGTTTGAGTGATGAGGTGAATTACCTGCAAACCCTGTTGTTCCACCTCATCAACGGTTTGGTTTTTTATCCTCGACTCAAACAGAGCTTGAAGAAAAAAAGTAGAAACCAATAACACACCTGCTGATATGCCAACATACAGCAGTAATTCTATTAGTGTATACCCTTTGGATGTATGAACTCGTACCATATCGTTACTGGGGCAAGAAAATAAAGAATTCCTGTGTGTTTGCGTTAGAAACAGCATATGCTCGGTCATTGACTGAATCATACGTAATACCTAGTAAACCACTATTTCCAGATAGGTCCAAACTTTCTAATGTTGAAGGTGCGGATGAGGTAGTAATATTAATCACTTGAAATTCAGCACTGTTATTCGAACTCCCCACAAATGCATAGGTATTGGAGTTACCCAAATTTGTATCATTGACCGTACCTCCTGCACTAATGGACCCTAGAACACTAGGAGAAGCAGGAGTGGCAACATTTACCAGGTACAGTATTGATCCTTGACCTATCACCACCGTAGAGCCATATGCTGCTATGGTTAGAGCATCTGTGTTACCAGACAGATTAAGTGATCCCGCAAGTGTCGGTACGGAAGGATTTGTAATATTCACTACTTGCAGTTCCTGACTATTATTACTCGAAGCAATGTAGGCATAGTTTCCCAATACACTTATTTCGTTTGCATTACCCGATAGATTCAATGAGCCTGTTAAGACTGGACTTGCAGGATTTGAAGCGTTAACAATCAAAAATTCATTCGTAGCAGCATTATCTACTCTTCCCATATACACTACGGTGCTAGAGACAAATACACCACTCCCATCTGTATTGTTTGGTGCATTATATGTTCCCGCCAGACTAGGTGCGATCGGATTTGAAATATTAACAATCAGGAGTTCAGCATTATTATCATTACTCGTGACATATGCATAATTACCTGATACCGCAATATTTGCGAGTGTACCCGCCAAATTTAAGGATGCCACCTGTACAGGTGCAGATGGATTAGATACATCAACTACGATAAAATCTGGATTACTCGCACTTCTAATCAGAAAAACATAGTCACCTGATACTGCTATTTTTAAACCGTCTTCATTTCCTGATAAATTAAGTGTACTCGTGACTATGGCGTTTGACCAATCTCCTATCAGATCTATTACCTGCAACCAATTAGACAAACGGCTTATCACAGAAACTGACCCCACACGCTGAGCGTTTTGTTGCCATGTTACAGTGCTTACAATTTCTTTATGATCACTATCAAGAGATGAAATCTCTATCTCGCGTGTAAAAATTCCATTTATGTCTAACGAACTCGATAGAATCCATTCACTCCCTGATACTGCAAGTCCAAAGGTACCATTTGAAACATAAGTAAAATTAGCGTCACGTATATTTCGCACCGCCTCTAACCCTTCTTCGGC
>CAYSXR010000013.1:0-13052 GCA_964435035.1 uncultured Gammaproteobacteria bacterium | reverse complement strand
GATTGCCTGCAAGAACAGTTGACTCCTGTCCATATAGCCAGGCGCCTACAAGTGTGGTTACCAATAATATCAATATCGAGTTCGCTAAAATAACCTCTACTAGAGAAAATCCTCTTCGCACACATGATCGTATCATTCGCATATTATCTATTTGCACAAAAACCAAATTGTTGCGACTGACTAGCCGATACCTCATCATTCCAACCCGCTCCTGATGTTATTAATACAGGATCAACGAATGACCAATCTGCATTCCACACAGTATACGGAGTTCCATTTAGTGGTGGTGTATTCAGTGGTACAGATACTTCCCAAACAATAGGCACTACTGATTCAGTTGTTATGTCCACATTTGCACAAAAACCAGTCGTCCAATCTGAAGTTATGGAATAGTCATAGGATACACTTACTACCGGAGGGTCTTCGGGAGTACTACTTGATGCAGTATTCGAAAGATCCACCATACCTTTCGTATTGACCGTGACATGTCTGATCTCATTAGCACTTGATACCAAAGTTATCGTGCCTGTCACTTGTGGCTCACCTGTAAATTTACCATATACAATTTCTGAAACACCCAATGGAGTGATACTTGCAGGTAGACTGAAGACCTCATCAAAGCCTGCGTTGCGAGATGCATAATTTGACCCTTGAAACAAGGTAATTACTCCACTTTGTATGGACAGTCCCCAACTACTATCACCATCCACAGCGACACTCAACATTTGAGCACGATGCAGTGAACTTTCAATCGTATTTGCAGCAATATCCAAATCGTTCCTTATTTGAAGCGACTGATAAATCGGAGTTCCTACCGCGCCAAGCAAGGCAAGCATCGTAACAGATAACAATACCTCCAATAAGGTGAATCCTCTATTTTTATTGTGTTCCACTGATACTAACATAATTTTCAAAAATCCAGCCGGTTCCACCGTCCTCTAAAATAATCTCATACCACCCACTATCTTGACCTAAGTATTTGTACGTTTCTCCCGGAAGAGCGCGACCAATGACACCCCCAGAAAGTGACGAGGTGTCACGTACATTTACATACCCAACACTCGTAGGGAGTATTTCCAAAGTTAGTACTATCTCCTCGTCCACCAAAATTTCTGACGTAGAGGTTGCAATTGACTCAATCAGAACAGGTTCTTCTACTACAAATTCTTCTGTGATAGAAACTGTATTTTCTACCGGTTTACTTTGTTCCACTTGCTTCGAAGGGTTCGTATTGAGTCCCCCAACCAGATTGTAAATTGGTAAAATGACCGCAAGTGCTACGGCTACAACCCCTAACCAGACGATAACCAAAAGAATCGGCTCCAAAATAACTGTAACATTTTTCGTTGTATTTTCTGTACGCTCTTCAAACGTCGTGCTTATTTTGAAAAACGTCGCAGACAAATTTCCAGATTGCTCACCCGTGATTATCAGTCGTTGAATAGCGGTAGGGATAAAAGCTGATGTTTTTTTATAACTCAAAAAACTCTTTTGAAATGAGTTTCCTTCCTGCACACTTTCTCGAAGATGTGCATATAGTTTTTTATACCGAGGAAAAACAGTAGCTTTGTACAAAGAATCGAGTGCTTGAGTAATAGGTACCCCTGCTTCAAGCAATGTGCCGAGCAGATACCCAAATCGTACTAACTCCACTTCTTGGAGAAGCTTTTTTATACCTGGAATCGTAAAAAGTATTGCCTGACCGATAAACTTTGTTTTTGAAAAATAGAAAACAAAAAATACAACCAGACTGAGCACAAGAAAGAAGAGTGGAATAACAATCATTCCGTACGTCCCTAAAAATCCTCCTGCAGCGATAAGCCACTGAGTGAGTAAGGGGAGTTCAATGCGTAGCTGTGTAAACACCGTCGCAAGACGTGGCAAAATAAACCATGCAATCGTCACACCCACAATAGCAGTGAGGGATAACACAAACACCGGATACATCATCGCCGATTGAATTTTTGACCGAAAAACCCGATCTTTCTCTTCTTGTGCCGCAACAAGCTTCAAATTATCCGACAATTTCCCAGTCTCTTCTCCAAGACGGATAAGTGATATTGTATGATCACTAAATAGTCTTGAGTGTTCAAATGCTTTCCACAGCGGTGAACCACCTTCGATATCATCATGTAATGTACCTAGAATTTTTTTCATGCTCCTCGATCGCATGTCTGAAGTGACTGCATCAATAGCAGAAAGAACCGTCATACCACCGGCAACGAGCATACTTACATTTTCAACCAGATAGCTTCGTTCTTTTCCCAAACCAACATGGATGTTACCAAACCAATTTCCCCTTTGTGTGGGTGGATTTTTAAATCCCTTTTGTCCTCTATTGTTTGGCATAAAATTTACACTAACATTAGACCATGCTGACTGGCGGAGCAACACGTACCAGTTCTTCAAGTGTGGTGGTACCGTTCTTCACTTTTTCAACACCATCCTCGAAAAGCGATTGAGAGCCTTGATTCTTAGCTAATTTCCAAATTTCTTTTGTCGATGGATTTTTTAAAATTAAATCTTGAAGTTCAGGCGTCATACGTATAAATTCAAAAATTGCAGCTCGTCCGTGGTAGCCTGTATTTCCACACACATTACAACCCTTACCCGCATACAAGGTCGTCTTTTTTTCTTGAAAAAATTCTTTTGCACCTGGAAATTGTTTAGCAATCTCTTTTTGAGTTGATGACACACTATGACGACATGATGAGCAAATTTTTCGAACTAGCCGTTGTGCTATAATCACTTCGATTGTCGAGGTGAGAAGAAATGGTTCTACTTTCATATCCAACAATCTTGGAATCGCCGTAGCTGCGTCATTGGCATGAAATGTCGAAAGAAGTAGATGTCCGGTGAGGGCCGCATTCACCGCAATCTCAGCAGTCTCTTCATCACGAATTTCACCTACCAAAATAATGTCTGGATCCTGCCTTACAATAGAACGTAGACCCTTTGCAAAGGTAAGATTTGTTTGTGGGTTGACCTGTATTTGATTGATACCCTCGACTTTATACTCAACTGGGTCTTCGATCGTTGTAATATTCACTTCGGGTTTGTGAAGTAGCTTTAGTGCCGCATAGAGCGTCGTTGTTTTACCACTCCCCGTTGGACCTGTAACCAGAATCATACCAAACGGTTTCCTGGCAACTTCTTCCAAAATTGTCTGATGTCGTGAAGACATTCCGAGATTATTCAAACCAAAACCCTCAACATAGGCAGCAAGCATGCGGAGAACAATTTTTTCTCCTTCGACAGTAGGCACAATCGACGTTCGCAAGTCAAAAAACTTTTCTTCTGTCTCAAAACGCATTGAACCATCTTGTGAAGTAAAATGCTCGTCTATGCGTAATCTGCTCTGAACCTTGATTCGATTGAGAATATTTTCATAGTGCTCTTTCGGAATAGTACCCACTATATGTAATACTCCATCAACACGAAAACGAACAACCACCTCAGTCGCGAGGGGTTCGAAATGAATATCTGATGCATGGAATAGATACGCATCCTCAAAAATTTGTTGTAAAATTTCTGGAGCAATATGTTGTTTCGACTCGATTATTTTTGATAAACGCATCTCAAGAGGTTTCTGATATTCAGAAAACACTGCATCAATATCCTCGGTCAATGAATAGGCAATAATTATTTTCTGATTTGGGAATATGCGTGAGAGCTCTACAGCGATCTCCTTTCTCGGTGTATCTGTCGTAATTACAACTTGTTTTTTATTGTTATTTTCTTCAAAAAAAACACACCGGTATTTCTTTGCAATTTCTTCAGGAATGATAAGTACTTGTTCTTTTGATGGCTGATTTGAGTTTAAGTCTGCATAGGATACACCAAAAGACTCAGCAATTGCTTGCCCAATAAGATCTTTGTTCAAAATATTTTGATCTAAAAGATGCGAGCACAATGTTTTTCCGCTTTTTGAGCAAAACTCTTGTGATTTTTTAATATTCTCTTCCGTCAGATAGTTTCCCTCAAGGAGAATAGTCGCAAGTTTTTGATTATCAATGTCCATAGATTGATTTAGTCGTCCTTTAATGTGTATCAAGATGAAAAAGTTATCTACTTTCAAAACTATTTTTCACAATTTTTTTACCAATTGAGAGGTATTTTCTATATGTTTTCAATACATTTCTATGCTATACAATTTGTCACCGCTTATTATTACGTATAATTATACCACTCAATTGCATGTTGACTCAATGTTACGTTATAAAATAAGTGCGTAAGATAATACTTTTATAAAGCAAACGAACAAAATCAAAAATCTTTTGACTTACTAAAGTAGTAGTACCGCTTTTTTATTTTCTACTACAGTAAATTGTATCTGTATTATTTTTAATAATAAAACTCTATATTTCGGTGCAGCAACTGAAGCTTCGGTAAAAAAATTTCAAGCAGTGCAAGGTATTTCACCCATTTCGTGCTATGTCGAACCTCTCATACGAACTGTACTTAAAAGTTAAGTAAACTCGAAGCGTAACAAACCTAGTAGCACCGACAGTGTACACAGAATGCACTTTTTAGGGTATACTTTTTGTAACCTAGCAACCTACTATATGCATACGTTTTCCCTCAATAAAAAGTCCTTTTCTGCCATTATATTGCTTTTTTTTGTAATGATAGGAATGATTATATACTTTGCCCTATTTCATAAACACACAGAAAAAAATGGCTTACTCGATTGTTCAGACTATCCTTTTATCAACAAAACCATTGATTGCACACTCATTGATACTCAATACTCCCACACCAAATACCTTGATTCCAAGATACAAGAAATAATTGACGAAGAGCAGGACGCTGGACACATTACCCAAGCATCGGTATTTTACCGTGACTTGAATACTCGACAATGGTTTGGGATTAATGAGGATGTTGACTTTTTTGCAGCAAGCCTCCTTAAATTACCCATTGCAATGGTTTATTTCAAACTAGCAGATATTGATGATCAGTTACTTAACCAAAAATTGACCCTACCCAAAGAAGAAGTAGATGTAAACCTTAGTCAATTTTTCAAACCTACACATGTTTTTAAATATGATACCGAATATACCATACAGGAACTCATCAAGGGGATGATTATACACTCCGATAATACACCTCTAAACACTCTTAACACATATATCAACCTATCAATTCGCGGAGGCATATTACAAGATTTGGGTATACAATTTAGAGAACATAATTTGAACGAACCAACACCAGAAATTGATGTTAAAATTTATGCAAACATTCTACGACAGCTATACAATTCTTCATACCTCAATATTAAATATTCCAACATACTCCTCGACTATTTATCCCAAACCACTTTCTCAGAAGGCATTGTAGCTGGTACTCCAAAAGACATCACCGTCTCTCATAAATTTGGACAAGCAACACTCGAGGATGGATATGGTAGAACTCGACACGTACTTCATGATTGCGGCATCATATATAGGCCAGAAAGACCCTATATTATCTGTATCATGACCGAGGGGCATGATTACACACAGCTCACCAATGTGATCAAACGTATCACCGAGGCTTCTTACAGCCTTTAGACCTGACAACAATTTCCTTATCAATTAAAAAATGCCCTTTTACAACTAATTAATCCTATATCAGAGTGATTTAGCACCCTACTCACACATCCAACTTTTTCCTACATTTAGGACTCTAGCCATTGACAAAACAACCAATATAGTGTATAGTTGGCCTAATGTGTAACCACATACGAAAAACAGAGTCGAGTTTCTCGGATTAGCAATTTCATAAAAAACAAATTTATGACAGGTACTATCAAGACCCTTACTGATAAAGGATTTGGATTTATCGCTCGCGATGGCGAAGCGAAAGATCTTTTCTTTCATTCAAAGTCATTGGTTGGTGTAACTTACGACGAGTTGAAAGTTGGAGATGTTCTTACTTTCGAAGTAGTTGATGGCGAAAAAGGCCCAGCTGCAACAAACGTATCTCGAGCGTAATAGCTTACCCAAGCAAAAAAATATCCTCTTCGGAGGATATTTTTTTATTTTCAAACACTCTTAATTATTGACAAAAAGCATTTCTCATGGTACATTCCTGCGTAATTCTGTTCTTTATTTTTCTCTTTCGTACTCCGTACACGATTGAAACGCACTTCGCGTTCGGTGTTGCGGGAGAGGACTACGTCATGGCTGATAAAATAAAGATAGTCGTCACCAAAAGATCCGACGACTTCCACGCCTCGATCGAGGGGCACCCAGAAATTTGGGGCTGCCACCCTACGCTGTCTGACGCTGCGATTGGAGATCTCATCCGATCGCATGCCCACATCTTCGGAATCGAAGTGGCCTGGAACGAGGACAGTTGGACTAAGCGCTACCTCGCCCACGACCCACTCACCCGACGCTAGTTCAGTTCAAAGTTCAGACGGCAGATCCACCCTGTGGCTGCCGTCTGAAAAAAAATTAATGACTAAAAATCGTCTTAGTGTAGTTTACATATAAACTGCATTGAGACGATTTTTTGTATAAGTTTTGTTCAATGGTATACTATTCTGCATATGTCTAGACGCTCCCGAAAACTAAAAAATTACTTTCTCCTTGATATCAATCCAGTGGTGCGGTTTTTGATACTCTCTGATACAGTTCTCAAGGGTGCGGCTGGATTGCTCGCTCCTATTTTTGCATTATTTATCGAAGACTTTATTATCACCGACAATACCGCTGTGGTAGCAGGAATTGCGATGGGTGCATTTCTTCTTACTAAAAGCATTATGCAAATTCCAATTGCAGAACTTATTGACCGGATACGTGGAGAAAAAGATGATTTTTGGATCATGTTTGTATCAAGTATGGTGATTGCACTCATTCCACTCACCTATCTTTTTGCACACACACCCTTACAACTCTATATTATTCAATTGATACTCGGCATATGCACCGCTTTCACCTTTCCCACCTACATGGCTATTTTCACTCGACATATTGATAAATCAAAAGAAGGAACTGAATGGGGAGTATATTTTACTACGACAGATCTCTCGAGTGCACTCCTCGCGATTATTGGAGGATATGTGGCATCAAGTCAAGGATTTCCAGCACTCATTATTGTCATTACTCTTGCTTCAATTGTCGGAACACTACTCCTCCTTCCTATTCGTCCCTATATTCGGATGCCAAAAAAATAATATCACCGCATACTCTAACTTTTCCTAGTACACATCTATACTAATTTTTTTAGTAAAAAATAGTTCGACTGTTTTCCCACTTGTTACACGCATCCACACAAGTTCCCTACACGTCTCTTCGCGAAAAAATACATTTTTGATATACTATGTTCAATCTTATTGTATGCCAAAAAAGAAAAAAATTAGACGACACTCACATATCTTGCGTTATTTTGCAAAAAACTTCGCTATTGTCCTCGGCATGGTATTTATCTGGCGAGGTATTTGGTATGCGCTCGACTATATCGACAATCTCATGTTCAACGGGCAGCACATCGTGACTGCAATCCTTGGAATTATGTTCGGATTTGCTTTACTATACCTCCCCGATCATGATCTTGATGAAATCAAGGAATTATAATACTGCCTCGCATGTTATTCTCAGTCATTATCCCTACACACGCACGTACGCGCGGAATTACTCACGCTCTTTCTTCGCTTATGCTCCAGACCCACCCACATTGGGAAGCCATTATTGTCGATAACGAGTTGGAAGAAAAAAATAATATTAACATTCACTCACTGCAAAGTGAAGATAGGCGTATTCGCTATCTCAAAAAACCCTACCACAGCTTGAGCGAAGCGCGTGCCTGGGGGATCAGTGCAGCACGTGGAGATATCATAGCCTTTATTGAGGGTGATGATTATTTTTCACCTACACACTTACAGGTGCACCATGATATTTTTACCTCCCATCCTCGTCTAGACATGTTACTTGGAAAACCTACGATTATAGGAAGTCCTTTTATTACCGATACTCATGTACATCAGATACCTCTACATGGAACATTTTTTATTCGGGAACATGTATTTGATACGATACAGCAATTACCCGGAGTTGAGCTCGGTGAGGATCAAGCTCTCTACGATCACATAAGAAACAGTGGATTTGTTACCAAAAAAATAGCAATGCCAACCTATGTCTACGACCGAACACATATCGTATAAGCGAATCGAAAAAGCTCTTCAAAAAGCAGGTAACAAAGAAAAAGCCGTATTTCTCAAACGGTTTTTTAAAACTGAAAAAGGACAATACGGCTATGGAGATGAATTTATCGGAGTCACTGTTCCAGTACAGCGTTCTATTGCTCGAATGTATATTGATACCCCAGAACCTGATCTTACTTTTCTACTTGCAAGCAAAATTCATGAATACCGCCTAACGGCACTTATTATTCTCGTATACCAATTCAACCGCGGAAATCCACTGACTCGTAAAAAAATTTATTCATATTATCTTTCCAAAACAAAACGGATTAATAATTGGGATCTAGTTGATGCATCTGCCCGTGATATTGTTGGTGAATATCTTCTAGATCACCCCATAGAAAAAAAGATACTACACAAACTGGTGAAATCAGAAAATCTATGGGAAAGACGTATTGCAATTGTTGCTACCTGGGCTTTTATCAGAAAAAATCAATATGAAGACACATTGAGATTATCCCGACTCTTACTTACTGACACCCATGATCTGATACATAAAGCTGTAGGCTGGATGCTTCGAGAAGTTGGTAAACGAGACCGTGAGTCACTCGTCCTATTTCTCAATGCTCACGCACACGAAATGCCTCGAACCGCCCTTCGCTACGCCCTTGAACACTTCACCAAAAAAGACCGAATTCGCTATATGAATATGAAAACTGACTCTTGATTTCTTTGCCTATTTATGCTATAGTATTCTTGTGTAGGTTTTATCGAACTTTCGTCTAATAAAGGTACCGACTAATGCGCTTGTGCGGCGCCGCTCGACTAAGAGCTTGGGGATCAATCGACGAGAACATGAACCTTACAATGTATTACTCATTTCCTCATTCAGAGGAAGCAAAGAAATTGTAAATTATGTCAAAACAGCTCTACGTTGGCGGACTGCCATACTCTAGTACTGAAGATTCTGTACGCGCTGCTTTCGAGCAGGCTGGTGCAGTAAGCTCAGTCAAGATCATGACCGATAAATTTACCGGTCGATCACGAGGATTCGGATTTGTGGAAATGGCTGACGAAGCCGGTGCCGCTGCCGCAATCGAAATGTGGGATGACAAAGAATTCGAAGGACGACGCCTTAAAGTTAACGAGGCTCGACCACTCGAAGATCGCCCACCCCGCCGAGACGATCGCTAGAAAGCGAGACGAAAGACAGGTACGCACAGCCTGTTTTTTTGTACACAAAAGCTTAAAATGCTTAAAAGGCTTAAAAACTTCTAGCCTCTTAAGCATTTTAAGCTTTTCAAGCCTTTTAAAGATTGCTATACTCAACTCTATCCTAGACAAACTATATTTTGTATGTCCCTCACCATCATCTCCTGGAATGTCAACGGAATCAGAGCAGCTATAAAAAAAGGGTTTACCACATTTCTTGCCAAACAAAAACCTGATATTTTGGGAATTCAGGAAGTAAAAATTTCAGATGACGCACGGGAAAAAGAAGTGTTTGATTTTGCAGGATATACTGAACACTGGAATTCAGCTGAGAGGCCCGGATATTCAGGAACTATGACGCTCGTGAATGAAAAAAAAGGAGCTGCACTCAAAGTACTCTCGCATGAAGTCGGTCTTGGCAAAAAAGAATTTGATTTTGAAGGTCGAGTTCATACACTTGAATTTCCCAAGTTTTATTTTATCAATATTTATTTTCCGAATGCGAAACCTGATTTGTCTCGCATTCCTTTCAAACAAGAATTTAATGCAATGGTTTTGAAAAAAGTACAAAAGCTTGAAAAGAAAAAACCTGTTATTGTCGTTGGTGATTATAATGTAGCACATAATGAAATCGATCTTGCACGACCCGATAGTAATCACATGACTCATGGCTTTACCAAGGAAGAACGAGCCGACATGACCAATTTTATTGAGTCTGGATTGGTTGATACCTTTCGCACCCTTCACCCAGAAAAGGTGCAGTATAGCTGGTGGAGTCCCATGGCAGGAGCACGCGTACGGAATGTAGGTTGGCGCATTGATTATGTATTGGTAAGCAAATCTATCCAAAAGAAAGTGAAGAGTGCTTTTATTCTGGATCAGGTGTATGGATCGGATCATTGTCCCGTGGGAATAGAAATTGATATTTAAAAATCCGTCCCAATCCGTTAAATCCGTGCCATCCGTGTTCTATTCTCCGATACTCGCTTAATGGAACACTGATCTAACGGATTTAACGGATCAACACGGATTTCTTCTTTTAATATGAAACAAGTGCTTTCAAAAAAACAAATTCAACAATTTCAACAAAAAGTGTACGATTACTACCATACAAACAAACGTGATTTTCCGTGGCGGAAAGGAATTACGCCGTACAAAATTGTGGTATCAGAAATCATGCTTCAGCAGACCCAAGCTCCAAGAGTGGTAGAGAAATTTAAATTGTTTATCAAAACGTTTCCTAATTTTGAATCATTAGCCAAAGCTTCTTTTAACGATATTCTCACCGTCTGGCAAGGACTCGGCTACAACCGACGTGCGATGGGATTAAAAAAACTTGCTGAAATTATTATTTCAGAATATAAAGGAAGACTACCTAAAACTCCAGAAGAATTAGTAGGTCTTCCCTGGATTGGACCGCACACTGCAGGATCAATTGCATCCTACGCCTATAATTACCCCAGTATTTTTATTGAGACAAATATCCGAAGTATTTTTATACATGAATTTTTTGGTGATAAGACTGAAGTTACTGACACAGAACTTACCCCCTATATTGAAGCTACACTGGATACAGATCAACCCAGGGAATGGTACAACGCGCTTATGGATTATGGTGCAATGCTGAAAGAGACAAACAAAAATCCCAGTAGACGAAGCAAACACTATACCAAACAAAGCAAATTTGAAGGGTCAAATAGAAAATTACGAGGAATGATTCTCCGCGAACTTACCAAAGGACGTACCACACTTGAAACACTATCCGACCTCTACCTCGAAGAATATAATGAATCCCAAGTTACAGAAGCACTGCACACACTTACTAAAGAAGGATTGGTGACAAAACAAAAAAATATCTTCTCAATAGCATAGTCGTTGACAACCAATATATCAATACGGTATAACCCTCTACAGACCTTTATACGGGAGGGTTCCTGCATGTTTTCGACTTCAAAACTCCTTACTTTTGCCACTGCGTTGGCAATCGTACTCCTCATTGCGGGAGTAGTGATCATCGCGACGGCTATGTACTACGATAGTGTGAACGAGCAGGGAACGGGCGACCACATTTTCTTTTTGGGATTTGGATGTTTCATTACCTCCTTTCTCATCGCCCCGACTTCCAGACGTCACACCTACTGACGTTATACACAAAGCCCGGCCTCCTTCTGGAGTGACCGGGCTCTCTTGCTTATATACGGTATACATTACTATTTTTTCAACCACCAATTGTCTACAGCTTGCCCCACAAAATATCCTATCACTGCCGCAGCACTCGCGAGAGCCAACATTTCCAGTCCTGATTTCCACCAACTCCGCTTAGTAAACCGAGTTGTCACTACACCCAAAGTGAACAAACCAATAAGTGTGATCACAATTGAAACTGGGATTGCGGTTGCAATTGGCAATATAAGATAGGGAGTCAATGGTATTGTTCCACCAATAATATATGAGATAAGCATTGCAAATCCGTTGCGGATTGGACTCCCCAACCCCTCAGGAATAACCTCAAGCTCCCGATATGACATTTCTTTGAGCATTATAGCTGGATTGTCCCGTGCCACGTCTGCCATTTTATCTGCCAAGTCTTTGGGCCAACCATCTTTTACATACATATCACGTAGCTCTTCTCGCTCTTCTTCGGGATGATTCTTAATTTCTTCCTTTTCTTCAAAAATCTTACGTTCATCGATTTCGCGCTCTGACTTGTTCGATAGATATGATCCTACCCCCATTGAAATTGATTCAACTGAAATAATGACGAGTCCTGCAAGCACAGTCGTAAAGGGATCCTTGGTCGCTGCCGCAATACCCGTGACCGAACCCAGAGTCGATACCATACCATCTTCCATTCCAAACACAATTTCCCGGATCATGGAAGCACTACCCGGATTACTATGATGGATATAATCTTTATTGTATTCGATAGCCATAGGCTTGCTTTTAATGAATTCTATCTGTAGTATAGGGGAACTCTAGTGATAAATCAACTATGCCCTCTACGATCAATGAGCAACGTGCGACAATCGTACTCACTGAACTCAAGGTATTGTTTCCAGAGTCAAAAACCATACTTGAATTCAGTAATCACTTTGAGCTACTAGTAGCAGTTATGCTTTCTGCACAGACTACGGATAAGCAGGTAAACGTGGTGACTCGGAAACTGTTTAAAAAATATCCAAAACTAGAAACTTACGTTGGAGCAAAAGACGAGGTTTTTACTAAAGATATTTCATCAGTGAATTATTACAAAACCAAAGCAAAACATATTCTCGCGACTGCACGGAAATTGCATGCGGAGTTTAATGGGAGACTACCACACACCGTAGAAGAAATGATGTCTTTTCCGGGTGTTGGACGCAAAACTGCGATTGTCGTACTTGGGAATGCACATACTATTACCGGAGGAATTGCAGTTGATACTCATGTGCAGCGACTTTCAAGGGTTTTTAAATTAACGAAGCAAACAACTCCGAAAAAAATCGAGACTGATTTGAAAGAATTGTTTCCGAAGAGTGAGTGGTTTGATCTCACCAATCGGATGATCGAATATGGACGAACATATTGTCCGGCGAGATGTAAGCATGAGAATTGTCCGATTATAGCGAAACTTAGAAAAAGTAAACTTTATTAATTAATTTTCTGTGTCATTCCGAGCGAGTGCACCCGAGTCGAGGAATCTTTCTTACACAAGCTTAACTTAAGAAAGATT
>CAYSXR010000012.1:0-22169 GCA_964435035.1 uncultured Gammaproteobacteria bacterium | reverse complement strand
GGGTGCACTCCTCACTCGGAATGACACCGAGTATAGGAAAAACTCTACATTAGAGTGAATATTTTTTCAACTCGTATATTTCGTCACAAATGCATGTACAGCAGGATCAGTCCAGATATGTTCACTCTTGAGTGGGCGGCGCAAATGGAGACCTTCAAAGGTCGTACAACGAGACAATGCAACATACACCTGCCCCGATACAAAAGTTCCACTACCAATATCAAGCAATACTCGGTCAAATGTTTTCCCTTGAGCTTTGTGAATCGTCACTGCCCATGCAAGCTTCAACGGATACTGTATAAACGAACCAACGGTTTCTGACTCTACTTGTTTGGTCGATGGATCAAAATAAAATCGATACATGTCCCATGTGTACATACCAATTAATACTTCATCACCAGCATCCAGCGTAACTTCAATCAATTCATCCCCGCCCTCGGCTTTAGTAAAACCTTTGACCACACCCATACTTCCATTGTGCCATTTTCCCCACGGATCATTGTGTAATACCATGACGCGTGCGCCGATTTTTAATTTGAGCTCTGCATCAGTAGGAAATGCTCCTCGATCAAACCTGTGCTCAACTCTACCAGTAAATACCCGCTCCTGCTCTTCAAGCGCCTGCAATTGCCCCTGATTGACCGCAGAAGCTAGTGCATTCGTCGTCGTCACCCACACGCCTTCATAAGCACGATGATCGAAATCTTCGTCCACGCAACGTCGATTAAGTACCTGTAGTTGTTGCGTAGTAAGCGTCGTATCTCGCACCGCATTCAAAAGTGTAATAAACTCTTCATCTGTTTGGCGATACATTTTTTTAAGTTCAATTATTTCCAATTCAAAAATCTCCTCTTCAAGCATTTTCTTTTGTTTATTTCCACCACACACATGCGCGGCAAAAAAATACGGAGAATCATATCGTTCAGAAAAAAACTGTTGTTCACCTCTCGTTACTACAGGCGGCAATTGATAGAGATCACCAATCAGAATCATCTGTACCCCACCAAATGGTTTTCGTTTGTCCTTACCAGCTTTTCGAAGGAATATATCAATACAATCAAACAGGTCAGCTCGAACCATAGAAATCTCATCAATCACAATAGCATCAAGTTCACGATAAATTTTTTTCTCCTCGTCATCTCCTCGTGGATTCTTCACCGTGTCAGGAGTAGTTTCGGGTGTAAACCCAAAAAAAGAATGAATGGTCTGTCCTCCCACATTCACCGCAGCAACTCCAGTCGGCGCCAATACCACAATTTTTTTCTTAGTATGGTGTCGAAAATACGTTAGAAGCGTTGATTTGCCAGTACCAGCACGCCCTGTAATAAAAAGATTCGTATGGGTGTTCTCCATACGATCCAGGGCTTTCTTGAACTGTGGATTTTTATCAATCATAGCATTACTCACTGTACCCTATAAGTGATACTTTTTCAATTCCCGCTCACGCACTCGATAATCGGGTAAAATACTACCAACCTCTGCCCAAAATTTTGTGGAATGATTGTGATGTCTCAAGTGACAGAGCTCATGCACGACAACATAATCAAGCAATACTTCAGACAAAAAAATTAGCTTATAATTAAAATTTAAGTTCTCCTTAGTGGAACAACTTCCCCATCGACTCGAGGTATTTTTAATTGAAATTCGTTTGAAGCTAAACCCATACACACGCGCAAAATGCTTTACCCGATCAGTAATTATTTTTTTTGCTCGGGCTTTATTCCCGTGATATGAAAACTTCGGACCAGAAAAATGAGATGGCTGCGTTGATTTCATTTTTCTCAAGACTCCCTCAATCCAATCATGCTTAGTTTGTACAAATTTTTCAATCATTAATTTTGGCACAAGCTTTGGAGCAGTCACACGCACTTTCCCTTTTGAATTAACAGATAACGTGATGCGTCGCAACCGTGCGCGTCTGTGTAATGAATATTCCATAAAATTCAATTTGGAGGGGACGACGTATCGCCCCCTTCCAGTCATCGATGTCGAAGTCGCACCACCCTACCAAAGGCAACGAAGGTGACCTCAGTCTGGGTGGCACCACACTTTTTGGGGGCAGGATCCTGCGGTGACATCCTGCTGAGGAGGGCCTGAATCCTCTCAGGTGAGATGATCTGATGTCCGACCGAATCAACACCAATATTTCCCATTATACGACCTCCTAGACGAAGACTAAAAAAAGTCTAACAACTTTTCACTGCCTCCGCAACTCTTTCCGCCACTCGTCTATCAAAAACATCAGGAATAATCTTCTCTTCAGTCGGATTTTCAACACACGTTGCAATCGCTCTTGCTGCTGCAAGTTTCATTTCAGTCGTGACTGTTCGTATTCGAGCATCAAGAAGCCCTCGAAAAATTCCAGGAAACGCCAATACATTATTAATCTGATTTGGAAAATCACTTCTGCCAGTTGCGACAATTCTTGCTCCCCCAGCCTTTGCCTCGTCGGGCATAATTTCAGGAGTCGGATTTGCGAGTGCACAGACAATCGCATCAGTGTTCATAGTCTGAACCATTTCAGTATTCAAGACTCCTGCTTTGCTCACACCAATAAAAACATCTGCACCACGAATTGATTCAGCAAGTTTTCCTTTGACCATTTCTCGATTCGTAATTTTTGCCATCTCAATTTTCTCATCATTCAAATCTTCTCTGCCTTCATAAATAGTTCCAGTAGAATCAACTAAGATTATTGATCGTGCGCCTGCAGCAATCAGTAATTTTGCAATTGCAATTCCCGCTGCTCCAGCTCCATTTATAACAATACGTGCAGCCTCAATCGTCTTACCAGTTACTTTAAACGCATTAATCAACCCAGCTAAAACTACAATTGCAGTACCATGCTGATCATCATGAAATACCGGAATATCCAATCGCTGACTTAATTTTCTCTCTACCTCAAAACACCGAGGTGCAGAAATATCCTCCAAATTAATTCCACCAAATCCCGGAGAAATACGAACAACTGTTTCAACAATCTCATCCACATCCTGTGTATTCAAAATAATCGGAAAAGCATCAACCCCACCAAATTCTTTGAACAAAATACATTTACCTTCCATGACTGGAAGTCCAGCTTCGGGACCAATGTTCCCTAATCCCAATACTGCGCTCCCGTCAGACACTACCGCAACCAGATTTCCTTTTCGTGTGTAATCGTACACTTTTGATACATCAGCAGCAATTTCTTTACATGGATCAGCAACTCCTGGAGTATACGCAAGACTTAGCTCCTCACGATTTGTTACAGGGACACGAGAAACTATTTCTATTTTTCCTTTATATTTTTTATGAAATTCAAGTGCATTCATAATTAGCGTAAATACTTATAGACATTCGCCGTATGTTCATCAGCAGTCTTTGAGTAAATGACTTTTCCTGTATCAAGTGTTGTTAAAAAAAACCAATAATCATTTGGGGTCGGATGAAGTACGGCATCGATTGATGAAAGGCTTGGGATAGCAATGGGGCCAGCAGGAAGACCGGGGTATTTATAGGTATTCCATAGAGAATCAGTGGCTCGATCACTGGCACTCGTAAATACACTATCAGGGGTACCGACTACATAATGAACACTTGAATCAGTCTGAAGTGCCCAACCAGCATTAAGCCTTCGAAAAAATAAATCTGCAACGAGCTTTCGATCTTGTTCGCTTCGTACTTCTTTTTCAATCACGCTCGCAATCGTCAAAACCTCGTGTACGCTCAAACCAGATTCCAGAATATCCGAGCGTAAAGATTCAATCTGTCTCTCTCGCTCTCTGATAAATTTATCTACAATTTCAGATAGCGTGGCATTAGCAAATACATTAAAAGTCTCAGGTGCCAAATACCCTTCCAAACTCACATTCTCCGGCTTTCCATTAAATACATTTTTTTTTGAATCAATCGTATATCCTGGTTTTTCAAATTTCGCAGGTTGGCCCAAAAGCGAGTACACTTCTTCAACAGTAGCGATCCCTTCTTTTTCAAAATATGTTGCAATGTCACGTAGTGTTGAACCTGGAATAATAGTCACCACACGCTCTGCTCCTGATTTATCCTGTGCAAGTAATTCAGCGACACCAACAATCGTAAGAGCCTTATCGAAAATAATAGTGCCATGAGTAATCGAACGGTCAAATTTTTTCCACGCAACATACTTTTGCAAAATCGAAGCACTGGAAACAATATGCATCTCCTCTAAACGCTTCGCAATTGAAGCGACACTCTCCCCTTGTTCAATAGCAAAGGAAACTTCAGAAGTAAAATTAAACTTCGTAACATAGATTTTTCTATACAAAACAAAAACAACAATACCCAAAATAAGGACGATTAACAAAAATAATCGTTTCACTAATTTTAAATTCATAAGTAATTTTCCTTACCGTCTTCCTGAAGTTTAGATAGAAGTGTTTTGATTTCAGGAACATGGTCTTTATGGACCACCAAAAGTGCATCCTTAGTATTTACAACAATCATACCTTCGAGGCCAATGACCGATACCAATTTATCAGGTTCATCATTGAAGATAAAAGAATCACTCGAACCCATTTCACACGTATTACCAATCATGACTGTTTGATCCGGTGTACTCTGCAATGCTTCTTTCAGAGCATATAATGTTCCTGGATCACTCCAACCCAAATCTACCGGTAATACTACTGCCTGAGATTTATCAATTTTTTCAATAATTGCGTTATCAAAAGAGGAAGACATCACACTTGAATATTCAGTTTCCAAATCACGTACTCCTTCAACCATCTGAGAAACTGTAGTATATAATTCAAATTGGTGTTTCTGGTACAGCCCAAGTACAAAATCAATATCAGCAACAAAATATCCTGGATTCCATTGCCACATACCCGAGTCAAACATCTCTTTACACTCTATAAGATCAGGACGATATTTCCATCCTTCAAACGAAAACACATCTTCTCCGATCTCTGTGCCAACCTGTATCCAACCTAAATTATGGTTAGGAAATCGTGGTTTTTCTGCAAGAAAAATAAATCGATTGCTATTTTCGGCAATCAACTCTTCTGCGCGAAGAAGAGCGGTACGAAAATTATCTGGTCGCTCCATAAAATGATCTGCCCAGAGTAACGCAATCGTACCCGAAATACCCTTCTGTTTGAGTCGCAAGAGTCCAAGTAATACTGCTGCAGCTAAATCTCTCCGAGCTGGTTCACTCATTACATGACCTCCAGGTATTTCTGGTACCTGTTGCTGTACCAAATCGACATATCGACTATTGGTGGAAATAAAGACCTGCTCAATCCCAAGAGGTGAAATTCGCTCTACCGCCATCTGAAGTGTAGATTTATCATCTTTTAATTTTTCAAACTGCTTAGGTGACTTTGATCGGCTAATAGGCCATAATCTTGTCCCAGCTCCACCAGCAAAAATAAGGAAATTCATAGATACGTACCTTACCACAAGAAGCTAAATGGTTCAATAATATAATACAAAGCCAAAGGTAATAGGGCTAAAATAGCACTAGCTACTATAAAACCTCCCACAATATCACGAGGATAATGCACTCCTACATATACCCGTGAAGATGACACAAAAATAGCACAAATACACATAACCACCATTAACCACAGTGGTGTAGTGGGCATAAATAACAACACTCCCGCAAGAAGAAAGGCCCCGATAGTATGATCAGAAGGAAACGATTTCCAGGTACCAACTGTATGTATGAGCTGTCTACTCTCTGGAAATTCAATTCGTGGACGTGGGTGTTTAAACACAATTGCAAATAGATAACTTACAAATTCAGCACACAAAAACGCAATAAAAAATAATTCAAGATATAATTTTAACCAAGATCCACTCCCCTGACTCCATACATACAATCCATAGACAGTAACCAAAGCAAGCATGAGAAAAACCAAAATATTTGCACAAAAAATCATGAATCGATCATGACGAGGATTTTTTCCAATAGACGCGTTAATCCTCAAAAATAATTTGTGACTCCAAGATTGTTTCATACAAAAAGCTCAAAATGCTAGAAAAGCAGAAAAGGCTTAGAGACTTCAAATCAACTTTTTTGGCTTTTCAGCCATTTTAAGCCTTTTTCAAAAAACGTAAATACGCCTCAACAAACTCGTCCAAATCTCCGTTCAAGATTGCGTCAGTATCTGCGGTCTCATGTCTCGTACGTACATCTTTTACCATTTTATATGGCTGAAGAACATACGATCTGATCTGATTCCCCCATTCAGCGCTCTTATGTTCTCCACGAAGTTTCAGTCGTTCTTCCTCTTCTTTTTCATCCTGTAGCTTAAGCAACTTTGAAAGTAATACTTTCATTGCCGTTTCTTTGTTTTGTAATTGCGATCGCTCATTCTGACATTGTACCGTAATTCCAGTAGGAATATGAACAATACGCACAGCTGAATAAGTAGTATTTACACTCTGTCCACCTTTTCCACCTGCCATAAATGTATCAATACGCAAATCTTTTGGATCAATAGTCACTGCATCAGCACTTTCAACCTCAGGAATTACTTCAATCAAAGCAAACGACGTGTGTCGCATTTGTTCGGCATCAAAGGGAGAAATACGCACAAGTCGATGTGTCCCGTGTTCAGATTTAAGATGACCGTACGCATATCGTCCATCAACGCGAAACATCACCGATTTAATTCCAGCTTCATTTCCTCGTGACTCATCAATCATGACGGTGGTCCAATTTTTCTTCTCAGCATACCGCATCACCATACGAAGTAACATCTCAGCCCAATCCTGGGCCTCAGTTCCTCCACTCCCCGCATGGATAGATACAATCGCACCAAGCTTATCATGCTTTCCGCTCATCAAAACAAAAAATTCTAATTTTTCAAATTTCTTTTCAAGCTCCTCTGTCTTTGTTACTACCTCCACCTCGAATGACTCATCTGGGCTTTCAACTAAATCTTGTGCAAACGAAAAAAGATCACGAGTTTCTTTCTGAAGTGTTTCCCATGTCTCAATCTCAGATACGAGACTCTCTCGCTGTTTTGATACTTGTCCAGCTCGCTCTGGGTCGGTCCAGAATGCAGGATCCTGCATATTTTTTTCCAGATGTACTACTTGTTCTTTCAGTTCATCAATCCGAAGAAGTTTCCAGATTTCTGAAACCTTTCTCTGCAATTCTCCAAGTCGGTCAATTGTGTTAGTAAGTACACTCATAATGTTCTAAGTTTAGCAAAAAATGAAAGAAATTCAAGCTTAAAAAATAAGTACCCTCGCAATGCCGAAGCAAATGCGAGGGTATACAGGTCAGAATCATCCAAGCCTATCTGAGTGCGGCGAGGAAATATTGCACACCGGAACGGAAACAGAAATCCTCTTCCATCCGATGAAAGAGGAGAGTCCAGCCAGTGTCATTCAGATACAGACAGGGAATGAGGTGCTGTCCACCACGATTACGCAGCAGTGTGCCTGCGAAGATGATGAATCGCTGTGCCCACTCCCAGCCAGTACCGAGGAGTCCGACACGAATGCGCAGAAACTCCGCATGCCAGAGCCCCAGATTTGCATCGAGCTCGAGCGCTCGTGCACGCATCTGCACGGAAGAACATTTTTTTTCGTCATCACGAAGGAAAGGAACGAGCTTGATCCCCTGACTGAGATCGAGGGACGGAACACTCGTAACGATTTCGAGACCATGCTTGTGAGCGATTAGGTCTTCTGGTAGAGGAAAGAACCTCCCCTCAGTGAGACACTGGAGCATTTGAAGCATGGATTCAGGACGGTAGGGGTACCCGCTATCCTGACCCAGTTGACGCTGAACTTCCCCCAGACGTCTAAGAGCAGTTCTCAGTTGATCGCCAGAGAGCTTAAAGCCCACGACAACCTCCCATGTGATCAGTCTCCGCTCGCCAACACACCACATGTCGACAAACAAAGACTTGGTAAAGGACAGTATACAGCATGTCACCACAGAATAAATTTTCTGTCAATACAAAAACTCTCCGCTTTAGACGGAGAGTGATTTTTATAATGGAATAAACAACTAATTTAAGGTGCCGCCCACTACATCAGGATACCCACTCCACCGAGGCTCCATTTTTTTAAGGTCAGTAAAGGTAATATCGAGAGGTTCACCTCCATATCCTCTAGTATCATACCCCCATACAATTCCACTATCATGCACATCCTGTATACTTCCTTGGGCATAACGGTCAGTAGCATTAGAAAAGGTGCCTCTAACTTCATAGAGCACAGTTTCATCATTTTGAACTATACGATTACTCATACCCCCTGCACCCAAATTATCAAATAGAACAAAATTAACAAAACCAGTATATCCAGGAGTCTGAGTCTGAAGCCTATAAACCCCGCTTACTGCAGTAGGCACTGCATACAAAGATATACACGATCCCGTACTTACACGACATAATTTAGTGCTCGTTACATTTGCATCAGTTGCAAGTTGCAATTTCATACTCACCAAATATGCACCCAGTGAATCACCAAATACATCAGTATTTACACCAGAATCTGCAGTGACTGCAAAGGTAAAAAATGTTTGCTCACCGCCTGCAAGATTGCCATTCTGGAAAGTTGACGCAACATTAGTAATCTGAGAACCAATTGAAGTCACTGTTTTAGTATAAACATTTTCAGTGACAACCACATTTTGTGGCAACACATCTACACCAGACACAACACCCATAGCTGCTGTTTCAGCATCCTTAAGTCCAAAATTAAGACTTATATTAGAAACTGCAGCACTGCTCGTATTAGATGCAGGTCCAATACTATTAAGTCCTACTCCAATATAAAAATATTGACTTGTATTTTTTGGCACGACATGATTCAAATTTTGAAACACAACAGTACCAAGGCTCATTGGCATAATTGCAAGCGGTATAGTCATTGCAGAATCTTTGTAAATCGTAATCGAATGAAATGTATTCTTTACATCAGCCAAAGAATTTGAAGATAAAAAATTCAATGCTAATTGTTTTAATTTTATATCTTCTCCAAATCCATAAAGCAGTATTCTACCAACAAGATGTTTCTGCGTACCTGCAAGCACATAGTGATCATTTCGAAGACCAGTGTAGTTGGTATCAATCGTTACATCCAACAAAGTCGAAGTTGCTGTAGTTACAGGAGTAGATGTAGGAGTAGACGAAGGAGCATTTTGAGTCACTGAAATTGTTCGAGTGATTCCTCCTCCAACAACGGTCACCACACCTGTTCGACCAGTGGTCAAAGTATTAGCTGCGTACGAAACAATAAAATTTCCATTATTAAAACCTGCTGCGGGTAAAACAGTAAGCCAGTCCTGATTATCGCTTACAGTCCAATTTACATTTGAACTCACACTGATGCTACGAGCACCAGCAAATGCTGCAGTACTAAATGCTGTGGGAGAAACTGATAGTGTCGTACTAGCTGTCGAGGTAGCAGAAAGTGCAGATTGAGTCACAGTAATTGTACGTGTAATTCCTCCACCAGTAATCGTAACAGCTCCACTTCGACTTGCAGCTGAAGTGTTCGCTTGAGATGCAACAAATAAAAGTGTTGCATTATTTGAACCCATTAAAGGTGAAACAGTCAACCATGCAATGTTCTCATTTACAGTCCAATTTACATTTGATGACAAATTGACTGAATTACTACTATTCAAAGCTGCTCCCATTTGCAAAGCTGCAGGAGATACCGTCAAAATAGTAGATGTTGCAACCGATGAAACTCCAACCTGGGTCACCTCAATATTTTGAGTAATCCCCCCACCAATCACAGTAACTACCCCTCTTCGATTAAAAGTTGCAGTATTAGAAGTATATGAAATTTGTAGAGTTCCATTATTTGTCCCAGCAGCAGGTAAAACAGTCAACCAAGTCTGATTATCACTCACCGTCCAACTAGCATTTGATGCTACAGTAATAGATGAGTTAGTACCAGCATCTGCAGGGACAGATAAAGTTGCTGTAGAAACAGTTAGCCATGGAGTAGAGCTGGGATTATTTGCAAGAACATTCACACACGCACCTTCTACACATTGATAATTAACACCAGTTTTACCCAAATTTAACTCCCCACAATTTTTCTGCCATGTTTGAAATCCACCATCTTTACATACTCCCTCCATTACATACGTTTTTCCTGTAGTAGGAAACGTATAACAACGATCGGTACTCATACCGCCGTTATAAGTTGTTGTAGATTTTACAAATAATTGACTTTGGACAAACGTAGTCCCACCGCCAGCATCTGAATCTCTACATCCCTGAAATTTATTACTTGCAACACCTGCAGGAATCATTGCAAACGCAGCACTTGCAGCAAGAAAAGCAGTTGCCACAGCTAGTCTAGTATTGGTGGAAGTTTTTGTTAAAGTGGAAGTCATGGTATTCATAATAGTAATAAAATAAGGCTAAAAATTACTTTCTTCGACTTGTAGAAAGTGTTGGTTTGATCCAATCAGTGATAATTTTTTCAATGTCAGTTGCATCAACAGTAATCACTCCTTTATCAGCAAGCTCATTTTCCAATGCTTCACGTTTGGAAACAAGCTGTTCTGAACCTTTACTTGCCTGTATTTTTAGATCAAGCTCTTGAATCTGTTTCCACAACTGCGCCACTTCAGGATAAACCCTAACAGCTGTTTGATAAAGAGTAGTAGTAAGCGCAGGATGGAGGTGCGCGACTTTAACCATAGCAGCAGCCTCATCAATCGCATCAATAGCTTTATCAGGAAGTTTACGATCTTTGACCAATGTTTTAGTCAAACTCACCGCAGCCTCCAGTGCTGCATCAGTAAATTCTACTTTGTGATATTCACGATATTTGTCTTTAACTCCTTGTAAAATTTTCACCGCTTCTTCGGAGGTAGCCTCAGACACTTCAATAGGCTGAAATCGTCTCTCCAAACTTAGATCAACACGAAAATACTTGTCATACTCGAGAGTTGTCGTGGCCCCTACCATTTGCAAATCACCTCGTGCAAGCGCAGGTTTCAAAATATCAGATAAATTTACCGAACCTTCAGATCCTTGAGATTGAACCACCGAATGTACTTCATCAATAAAAAGAATAATCGTACGACTAGAATTAGTAATTTCTTGTACGATTTTTTTCGCACGTTCCTCGAATTCCCCTCGATATTTCGTACCCGACATAAGTGTCGTCACATCAAGTGCGAGCACTCGCTTCCCGGCTAGAGTCTCTGGAACTTCATTATGTGCAATACGCTGAGCCAGACCCTCAACAATAGCCGTTTTCCCGACTCCTGGGTCACCAATAAGGATGGCGTTATTTTTACTACGTCGTGCAAGTACCTGAGTAAGCTTGCGCACTTCTTCTTCCCGTCCAATCACAGGGTCAATACGACCAGCAAGTGCAAGTGCAGTAAAATCAGTAGTATATAAATTTAAAAAAGGCGTCTGATGAGACGCTGTTCCGACGGACAAACCATGTTTTGATTTTTTTACAAAAAAATAAACAACACCAACAAGTATAACGCCAATAGCCAAAAATAAATTGTCATTAATATTATACATAAATATGCGCAAGTATAGCACGTACCCTAATGCCTATCAAAAAGTTATGCACATTAAGCTAATAAAAAAAACTCCCCGCTTTCACGAGGAGTTCTTTGTATTTGAATTATCTGTGTAATCTGAAATTAATCTGCGTAATCAATGTTTACATCATTCCCATTCCTCCACCCATTCCTCCACCCATTCCTCCCATACCACCTGGCATTTGAGGTTCATCTTTCTTTGGAAGATCAGTAACTACTGCTTCAGTTGTGAGAAGCATTCCAGCTGCAGATACTGCATTCTGGAGAGCACTTCTGGTAACTTTGGTCGGGTCAATAACTCCGGCTGCTACCATATCTTCATAGACACCAGTCAGGGCATTGAATCCATAATTACCTTCATGCTTTTTTACTTCATCCACAACTACGGCCCCTTCATATCCCGCATTTTTTGCAATGATGCGAATTGGTTCTTCAAGCGCACGGCGAAGAATCGCAACTGCCACCATTTCTTCTGGTTCGAGCTTAATCGTATCAAGAGCTTTCATGGCACGAAGTAACGCAACTCCACCACCAGGAACCACTCCTTCTTCAATGGCAGCCTTGGTCGCTCCTACTGCATCTTCAATACGATGTTTGATCTCTTTCATTTCAGTCTCAGTTGCAGCTCCTACTCGGATCACCGCCACTCCACCTGCAAGTTTTGCGAGACGTTCCTGCAATTTTTCTCGATCAAAATCTGAATCACTCTGTTCAATAAACTTTTTGATTTGTGTAACACGATCGGTAATTGCAGTTTGTTCACCTTTGCCTTCCACAATCGTCGTCGTTTCTTTGGTTGAGACTACTTTACGTGCACGACCAAGATCTTCGAGAGTCACACTATCAAGTTTCAATCCCACTTCTTCAGTAATCAATTTTCCACCAGTCAAAACGGCGATATCCTGAAGCATTTCCTTTCGTCGGTCTCCAAACCCTGGGGCTTTCACCGCAAGCACATTGAAACTTCCACGTAGCTTATTAAGCACAAGTGTAGTCAATGCTTGTCCATCCACATCATCAGCAATAATCACCATTTCTTTTCGACCAGTTTGAGCTACTTTTTCTAATACTGGGAGCATGTCATCAACTGATGAAATCTTTTTGTCAGTAATAAGGATATACGGATCCTCATATTCAGCTTCCATACGATCAGTATTGGTGACCATGTATGCTGAGATATATCCTTTATCAAATCGCATACCTTTCACGGTCTCAATATCCATGCCAAATGTTGGAGATTCTTCGACAGTAATTACTCCGTCATTTCCAACTTCCTTCATTGCTTCAGCAATTTTTTCACCAATTTCTCGATCATTTGCTGAAATTGATGCTACGTTTGCAATATCATGAGCTTCCACTTTTTTTGAAATAGTATTTTTGAGTTCAAGTACTACCGCTTCAGCAGCTTTATGAAGCCCACGATTGAGTGCTACTGGATTTGCTCCAGCAGTCACATTCTTCAACCCTTCTTTTACAATAGCTTGAGCCAAGACCGTTGCAGTAGTTGTACCATCGCCTACGATATCATTGGTCTTACTCGCAACCTCTTTGATAATTTCAACTCCAATATTTTCAAACTTATCTTCAAGTTCGATTTCTTTTGCAACCGTAACTCCATCCTTAGTGATAATAGGACTTCCGTAACCCCGATCCAATACCACATTACGTCCCTTAGGACCCAGAGTAATTTTTACCGTATTTGCAAGAATGTCCACTCCACGCACCAGCGCCTGACGTGCGTCGTCATCAAATTTGATTTGTTTTGCCATATAAATTTCGTTAAACTTTTTTAAAATCTTCAGTGTATTCCCTCCCCTTTTAGGGGAGGGTGGGCGTAGCCCGGGTGGGGTCACCCTATTCAATAACCGCCACCACATTATCATGATCAAGTACCTTATACTCTTCCCCTTCAACCTTCACATCATCATCCCAACCTTTTTTAAACAATACTTTCATTCCAACTTTGAGATTTAATTTCGCAAGTTTTTCTCCTTCACCAAGGGCAATTATTTCCCCTTCAGTCTTTTTCTCTTTATCAAGAGTGTCAGGGAGTACGATTCCAGACTTGGTTATCTCCTCCTCTTTAAGTGGCTTAACAAGCACCCGATCCCCCAATGGTCGAATAGACATAGGTATAATTAATTATGAATAAAATTCTATTATCACTCTTATTTTGAGAGTGATAATATTGTATTCAGATAATAGAATATTTTATTCTAGCTGTCAAGGATAAAAAGTATACAAAAATATAAAAAGCCCGCGGCGGGATGCAGCCTGATGCGACGACCGTAAATGAAATTCATGATGCCTGTCAGAAACACGAATTTCGCACAGCGTCGCTTCATGCAAATGCGTCCCGCCTCGAGCTCTTAGCCTGTCTACTATACGCTGCTACATAGAACCTGTCAACGAGGAAAATTGATTATAAAATTACTAATTGTGGACATGCTGTGGAGTGCCTGTGGAGAACCGAAAAAAGACGCTAAGATAAGCAAACGATAATAGAATCCCTGGGTACAAAGTAATAACATAATGATCAAAAAAACTGATAAAAACAACAGAAAGAATTCCGCTTAATGCAAATACAAACTTCATAGCTCCTGAACGGTGAATTCCCAGCCAAATAAAAAGACCCCACGAAACTAACAAAAGTAACACGCCCACATACCCATATTCAACCAGGACCACAAGTAAAACCACGTGAGCTGGTTGATAAGTGTAACCTGGAAATGTTGGATTATTCGCGTACCACGCATGTATATAGGTACCACCACCAAAACCACCCAATGGTTTTTCACGATGCAATTCCCACGCGACTTCTACCCCGTCTTGTCTTTCAGTCAAAGAACGCGTTTCAGAAATAGAAACCGGAACACTGCGCGTATATACAATATCCTTATACAGCATTCCAAATATCAAACCCATGATTACCGAACAAGCGATAAGTGCATACGTATACCTGATCTTATTTTTTAATGCATATAATAAAAATCCAATACATACAAAAACATATGCACTAATGGCTGACCTACTCAATGTTGTAAAAAGAGTAAAAACTGCCCCTATATGAATACTATATAATCCAATTTTTTCCCACTTGCTCTGAATTAATTGGGAATAAAGAAATGTAAAAGCAAGTATACCTACAAGATACCCGCCAAAAATATTTGGATGAGGAAATGGCCCATAGGCACGAAGCCAGCGTCCAATAGTGTCTGAAGCAACGATTGAGGTTCCAGAATTGGATGCAATATGCTCTGTCAGCCCAAACAACGTTGAACTAAAAGTTGTCTGGGTAAACCATTGGAGCAAGCCTAATACAACAGGCACAATACCTCCAATAATAAATGCACGAAGCCACTCTTGTACAGGAATACGTGACACAATAATCGCAGTCAAAATCATGTACCCCTCAATCACAAAAAGCCCCTGTCTGATCGAAACATCAAAATTAATCGACCACCATGTACTCAATAATACATACAAAGGAAATGCAAAAAATAATAATACCCAAAATAATTTCTTCCATTTAGCACGCGTATCCAGTGTAGTTGATGCAATACTCGATTTAAAATTAAAAAAAGTCACCATGCAGAGGGTCCACAATATTACTTCACTCAAATAAAAACCTAGAGTGAGATAAGGTGACACAGCACCATTAACCATTCCTGTCTGATATATCCAAATCGTCTGCCAAGGAAATATAATTCCCCATGCGTAGATAAGAACTCGTTCGACCTGCAAAGTAAACCTAACCATACAAAATTGAATTTGTTAGAATAATTAGGTTAATTAGAATAATTCGGTACTCCCAACTTCTCCAATTTTTGAAGCCATTCATCCCGATACCGCATACGACGATCATTTTCATGAAATTTAAGTATTGAATCGTTGACGACCACGCGAGTATCTTTTGCATGAACCAAACTTCGAGGATTATGCATTATTTTCCTTCTCTGAAAACTTCGAGCAATGTCTTCTATCCGATCTCCAAAATGCCCATGGAGTATATGTTCAAATACTCGAGTGATATTGCGCCTATCCCTTTGTCTTTTGCCCATATAATGCATCGTAGGTTCCACATGACGTGCATGAGACAAAAAAGGTGCAAGCAATTCACGATTAGCACGGAGTATACTATCGCCTAGCTGATCAGGATCATACACGGGAATAAGTGTACGCATCCAATATGAAAGATAAATATCTTCAGTTGCAATTCTGAATTTTGACAGATTCAATGCTCGATCAGCCAAATAGAAACTAAGACAAATCCGATCGGTTATTTTTTTCTTAGTTCGCCTCAGGCGATATAACGACATAATAATAGTAGTAGAAAATCTCGCGATCCACATGCGACCACGCTTCACAATTACCAACACATCAATGTCACTATCAACATCTGCAGCATTAAATGCAAGCGTATTGCACACCAACACACCTCGTACAAAGGGAGTCATAGAAAAAAGTCGTACAGCTTTCTTCAATCTACGAAGCTTATACTCAAGATGCACACTCCGCTCAGTACGTAGAGGCACAAGTAATTCTCGACCCACCAGATGCCACAGTCCCTGAGTACAAGCAATTTGTGTATCAGGAAAATGTCTGATTCTAAGTACAAAAGAGGTAAAATCTAATTTCGGCTTTACTGGAGGATTATGAAGATATTCAAAAAGCTCTCGATCAGTAAGTGAATGATCAAAAATATCAAAGAAAGCGATAGTCCGGACAACTGAGTGATAAAGCAGATCTTCCATATAGAGGGTAGTGTACCTAAAAGCAACCCAAAGCAAAAGCCCGCTTATGAGCGGGCTTCATCCTCGACCAATCCGAGAGGATTGGTTGGGTTTATTGACATAGATATTGCAGATTTTTCAAATTCTTCAAGAACCCTATCTTCCACAAACATTGTATCTTCTTCGTAACGTACCACTTGTTCCCGTGCAATCGTATAGGTTCGATGCAACAGTGAGGAAACCAAATATTCGTGAATTAATCCCGAATCAAGATCAAATGAAATATCCTTAACTTTACCTACGTTTTTACCGGAAGTAGTATATACATGCATTTTCAAAACCTTTGAACATGCAAGTTTCATATAAATAAATTAAGAAACAATCTTACCCTCGATAATACCGCCTTCTTTCCCACTACCAGAAGTTGGTGTATCTTTTCTAAACAAAATCCATTGCTGTATTACCGCGAGAAGTGTTCTAAAAAACCAATACAAGACTACTCCCGCAGGAAACTGAAAACCAATAATAATAGTTAAAACTGGCATCATATAGAGCATCTGTTTGTTCATCATCGCAGCCATACTCTCGTCTTTTGCTCCTTCGCCCGCAACAGCAGGTGGGCGCTTGGTCATAAGCATTTTGGTCTGTACAAACTGTGCGACTCCAGCTAACACAGCAAGTACCGCACTCTTGCCTGCTAAATTGAAAATCCCCAAACTCACAGGATCAATCGATCCTGGATTTACAACAAAAGGATAAAGCAACTCAAATGACGTATCTTTAAAAGCATTTTGGAATACATAAAACAATGCAAGAAAAATAGGAATCTGAGCAAGTACTGGAAGACATGATCCAAAAGGATTGATCTTATTGTCCTTATAGAGTTTCATGGTTTCAGCTGCCAATTTCTGTTGATCATCTTTATACTCTTTTTTTAGCTTCTCAAGTTTTGGCTGCAAATCAGCCATTACTTTCTGAGCGCGAATAGACTTACTATTTAATGGATACAAAACAAGTTGGAACAAAATAGTAATAAGCAAAATCGCAATTCCCACATCACCCACCAAATTATAAAACCAGACAAACAAATTGAAAATTGGCTGGTAAATGATAGTCGTAAACAACTCTTTCATAGCAAATAATTTATACATTAGTATTGGCTGAGTATACCATGGTAGAAGGACATTATCAAGTCATGTAGTGACTCACAAAACGTATACCTTGATTTCACGTGATAACCAACATATACTCTGAATATGGAATATCCAGAAATTATAAGACACACAATACATTATTTACTCCACTTTATTTTTCCTTTTATAATTGCATACTTTTTATGTAAGAAAAAATGGAAAATAATAGGCATAATAATGGTATCAACTATTCTAATAGACTTAGACCATCTTTTAACTAACCCAATTTTTGATCCAAATCGTTGTAGTATAGACTCCCACCCTTTGCACTCATTAAGTGCTTTAATTGTTTATGTATTAATACTTGTAATTCCATCTTGGAAATGGCGTGCAATTGCTATGGGATGTATCATGCACTTAGGAATAGACAGTATTGATTGTATTTTAGGAGGAACATGGTAATAAATAAGTCAGATTCCCACTCATTATCACGACGAACAAAGAAGAATATCAAAAAACGTTGGGCAAAATATAAAAACACACCGTTTTCACGGCGTGTTTTAATCTCAAACTAAATTCAATCTTTGATCTTTACTCTTCTTTCTTTTCCTCAGAAGCTTCCTCTGTTTTTTCAGTCTCTTCAACTTTTTCCACTTCTACAGCAACAATCTCGCCCTCTGTAGGTTTTTCGAGTACCACTTCTCCATCCTCACTCGTTACTACCTGGGTTCCGTCTTTTTCAACTACTTTGATTTTCCAACCAGTAAGCTCAGCGGCGAGACGTACATTTTGTCCGCCACGTCCGATTGCAAGTGAAAATTGATCTGATTCTACCTTCACAATCGCCTGTTTATCAGCTTCATCAAGCTCTACGCTTACAACTTTTGCAGGTGATAATGCTGCTTTGATATAGTCTGCTGCATTTTGATTATAGAGAATGACATCAATTTTTTCTCCAGCAAGTTCATCGATAATAGTCGTAATTCTGCTTCCACGCTGACCCACACATGAACCGATTGGGTCAATCGATTCATCGTCTGTAGCTACTGCCACTTTCGATCGATTTCCTGGATCGCGTGCAATACCTTTGATCACCACTTCACCAGAAGTAATTTCTGGAATTTCTTGTTCAAATACAAATGACACCATGCGTTTATCTTTTCTCGAAAGAATAATTTCAGGACCACGCATACCGAGTGCAACCGATGAAACATAGAATTTCATTTTGTTACCCAAAGTATAACGTTCACGGAAAACGGTTTCACTCTGAGGCAAAACACCGGTAATTTTACCAAGATCAATGACATAGCCCCCCGTATGACGATCCCGTCTCTGTACAATTCCCTGAACAATATGCCCTTCTTGTTTTTTGAAATCTTCAAATACTGAACTGCGTTCAGCTTCGCGGAGTTTCTGGATAATTACCTGTTTTGCAGTCTGTGCAGCCATGCGACCAAAATCTCCAGGAACCTCAAGATCAATTTTGAGCGTCTCTCCCAATTTCGCGCTCTTCTTATGCTCTTTTGCCTGACTAATCATGATTTGAGTTTTTGGGTTAAAACGCACCAAATCAGCAATCTCTTCTTCAGAGAGATCACGCCCTTCTTTTCGAATTTCCTCGCGTCGGCGAGTAAGTTCTTCCTGATCATGAAGCAGGGTTTCCTCAGGAATGTCTTCCACAACCTCTTTCTCATCCCACACTTTCATATCCCCTGTTTCAGGATCAAAGACTACCTGGATATTCTGCTGTTTATTTCCAAAGTCTTTGCGATACGCAGCACCGAGTGCTGATTGAAGAGCCTCCATCACAATATCGTACTGAAGACCTTTCTCGTCACAAATAAACTGAATGCTTTTACTAATTTCTGATGACATACAACGCTACTAGTTAATTAAAATAATTTTGAGTTTAAAAAAAGCAGCATTTGATGATGCTACTTACATAAAGAATACTACCACAGAAGTAAACTTTTGTCAAGAATCTCAAGCTGTAACTAGAATCTATTTCGTTATCTCATAATGATATATCTTCTGCTCTTCCCCTTCGCCATAAATACTTACTTGTTCAAACTGTATTGGTGTGTATTCACTCTGAATTCCGTATTCAATACAATAGGCCTCAGCTCCACGCAGCATATGCAGCTGCTTCTTCTTTCCTACCGACCTCTCAGCACTCCCATCATCAGTCGAACGATATTTTACTTCAATAAAACAAAGGGTTCGTCCAAAATACGACTTCTTATGCCACGCAACAATATCAATTTCACCAAAACGTTTTGCAAAATTCCGCCCCACAATATTATACCCCTTGGATAACAAAAAATCGGCAGCCACCCGCTCACCTTTAGTGCCAATTTTTCGTTTATCTTCCCTCCGTTGTTGAGTCATAAAGTCCAAAAGTCAAAAAGTCGAAAGTAAATACACAAATTCGACTTTCTGACTTTTAACTACCCCCGAAATAACACAACCACCCGATGATACGGTCCTGTTTTTACATCTTCTTGAACACCAAAATTATTCTTTCGTGCCCATGAAATAATGTGTGAAAAATCAACCATGTGAGCACTTGATGGGCCGAGTACTGATAATTTTTTTGTCCAATCTGCAACAATAATTCGACCTTTTTCTTTGAGTACCCGAGCTGCTTCAGCAAGTGGCGTATCGTATGAATCAAAGTGATAAAGCACATTGATAAAAAAGGCTGTATCCAAAGTTCCCACAGGAATTGCCAACCCCTGTGTTTGTCCCAAATCAGCCCACACTGTTTCCACATTATGAATTGCTTCAGTGGCCGCACGCTTTCGGACAGATTCAAGTACATCTTTCAGCACATCCACGGCATATACAACTCCCCGGTCGCCGACCATTTTTGATGCAGGAAACACTACATGCCCCGTTCGCCCACAACCCATATCAGCAATATGCATACCTTCTGCAATCCCTCCTTTAGCAAGAAGAGTATAGGGGTCAATAAGATGTGTTCCAGTGTGATATATCATAAAAAAATCTATAAAGTCTGAAAGTCTATCTCGTACTGTATTTACTTTATGACTTTCAACTTTCAAACTACTGTGTGCCCCCAATAAATAACTTTCCAAAAACACTTACTATGATCTCTCCCAATGCACCAGTCATTCCAAGTATTGAGCCTACAATAAATAAAATCCCCAAACCTTTATACATTATACGAGTCCCACCACCACCTAGTTTTGATTCAGCCCAATCGCTATATCCAAAATTTTCAATAAACCACTGAGTCTTTACAACCATAAGAGTACCCAACACAATCACGAGAACTCCCAAGAAATATTTCATAGCACAAAGGCAAGATAGAAAACGTTACTGAAAAGTAACAGGTACTGAATAGGTATAGTCATTCTGAGGAAGGCCAGATGGATTATCACGAATAAAAGAAATTTTTCCTGTTGGTGTAGTAGGACTATCAATCAATGAAACAGACACAGAAAATGGAACATATTCAGTCGTCATCCAATCAGATTGAGCTTGAGCAATACCTTCAGCAACAATCGTACCTATATCATCAGTCACGACTACCGGAAAGCTTGCTTCAAAATACATCGTTCCTCGGGCTTTTCCAGTAAACACAAGCGATGGAGTAGAAGTATCATAAATATAAGGTTCAATAATATCAACCATAATCAAATCGGGTTCTTCCACGACCACAGGAATATCAGTTGTTCCTACAACTTTATAAATAATCCCTGCATGATCATCACTAATATACAATGATCCGTTCATAAATTTCAAATCAACCGGACGACCCAATGACCTCTTCTCCTTCGTAAGCCATCCTTCCATAAATGGTTCTTCGCCCACAACCTGTCCATTCTTATCAAGCATAATACGCTCAATGGAATATCCTATAGGCACACTTCGATTCCATGATCCATGATACGCAACAAGGAGATCATTCCAATATTCTTCTGGCCAAAAACTTTCTTCAGGAATAAATGTAAGTCCTAATGGGGCCACATGTGCAGGTAAATCATAATAACTTGCAACAGTATTGGCACATGGATCTACGATGTATGTGTTTTTATCAAAATTGCTATCATGAATACGATTGCCATAGCACACCGGCCAACCATAATTTTTTCCTTCCTCAATAATATTAAGCTCATCTGGTGGAGTATTATCGCCTAATAGATCACGTCCCATCTCAGTTGCCCATACTTTTCCATTTACCGGGTCTGTAGCTATAAAAACTGAATTTCTAAGACCTGTTGCATAAGGAGTCAATGTCCATAAATCACCATTTTTTTTCAGTTTTTGAATTGACGCACTAAGAGAAGAATCTTCAATACATACATTACACGAAGACCCAATTGAGACGAGTATCTCCTGATTCGGCGTATAAGCGAGCGAGCGAGTATGGTGATTACCACTACGTACCTGAAATTCAACCAAAGTTACCAGATCAGTTGAAGCAAAGACGACAGGTTCATTAGTACCAGAAACACGAGTAATCTCAATGGAAGAAATTCGATTCTCTTCAGCAATATAGAGGGTGTTAGGATTCTGAATATCAAATAATAAACCATGCGGATTAGTAAGTCCCGTAGCCACATCGATAGTTCGAGTCGCTTTTCCATTTTCTACGATAACGACCGATATCTTCCCTTCCTTGGTGCGAGATACCCATACATTACCAAACTGATCGAAGGCGAGTACTCGAGCACCACTCAAATCACGCGCAAATACCTCAACAGAAAATCCCTCAGGAAACGTAAGTACATCCTCGGCATTTGTATCAACCACATCAGCAAT
>CAYSXR010000011.1:25583-26916 GCA_964435035.1 uncultured Gammaproteobacteria bacterium | reverse complement strand
CTCTAATGTAGAGTTTTTCCTATACTCGGTGTCATTCCGAGTGAGGAGTGCACCCGACGAGTCGAGGAATTCCTTTCTTTAAGGAAGCTTTACTTTAGGAAAGGGATTCCTCGACTCCCCTCGAAGACTCGGGTCGCTCGGAATGATATAATACCCACCTATGCATACCAAAGACTTTGACTACATTCTCCCTCCCGAACAAATCGCACAGCATTCAGTTGAACCACACGACCATTCGCGATTGATGGTGATTGATCGGGGAAATAAGACAACTGTTGATCGTCATTTTTATGACATTGTTGATTATCTAAAATCTGGTGATGTATTGGTGTGGAATAATTCGAAAGTTTTTAAAGCACGGTTGAAGGGTAAGCTCGAAGCAGGGAATACTGATGCTAACCAGGATGGAGTTTCTGATAAGGCATTACTCAACCAGAAAGAAGTAGAAATATTTTTGGTGCGACCAATGGAAAATAGTGGTGTGTGGAAAGTGCTTGGGAAACCAGGACGGAGAATACAGACAGGCATGGTCGTGCGATTTGCTCCAGATTTTTATTGTGAAGTGATGTTTAAAGAAAAAGATGGAACTATTCTCGTGCAGTTTCCTGATAGTGAGGAAGAAGTGCGAAGAAAAGCAAATCAGTACGGATCAATTCCCATTCCTCCGTACGTAAAAGACGAACCTCATGAGCTTGAGAGCTATCAAACTGTATATGCAAAGCCTGAGGGATCAGTTGCAGCGCCTACTGCTGGATTTCATTTTACCCCTGAATTAATAGAAAGATTAAAACAAAAAGGGGTGATATTTGCAGAAGTCACACTTCATGTGGGACTTGGAACTTTTCTTCCAGTAAAGTCTGAGAGAGTTGAAGATCACACTATGCATAGTGAGTGGGTGGAAGTATCGAATGAGTCTGTTGAAATTATTACTGCTGCAAAAAAAGAGGGAAGACGTGTAATTGCAATTGGAACTACGACCATCCGAACGCTTGAGGGAATAGCCCTGCTTCATCAGGGGAATATCACGGCTTATCGAGGTGACATTAATATTTTTATTACTCCTGGATTTGAGTTCAAAATTGTCGACGCACTGATTACTAATTTTCATCTTCCGAAGTCAACGCTTCTTATGCTCGTTTCTGCTTTTACGGGAGATAGGAAGTTTATGTTAAACTGTTATAAAATTGCAGTAGAAGAGAACTATCGATTTTATAGTTTTGGCGATGCAATGTTTATTTATTAGTGATGGTATGATTTTCCAGATTTGATCATGTATGCACGATATACCTGCTCAAGGAGAATTACTCGGGTCATTTGATGGGTAAAAGTGAGA
>CAYSXR010000011.1:0-25483 GCA_964435035.1 uncultured Gammaproteobacteria bacterium | reverse complement strand
ACGATATACCTGCTCAAGGAGAATTACTCGGGTCATTTGATGGGTAAAAGTGAGAAGAGAGAGTGAAAGTTTCAGGTTGGTTTTTTTGAAAATTGATTCGTGTAGTCCCAGGGGTCCTCCGATGATGAATGTAAGGTGAGAAGTTGTGTGTTCAAGGTCACTTATATTTTTTGAAAGTGATTCAGATGATAATTCTTTTCCGTGCGGGTCAAGTGCAATTATATACGAAGAGGCTGGAATAGAATTGAGTATTATTTCAACTTCATTTTCTTTTATTGATTCAACCGTATCTTTTTCCGAAAAACCAATTTCTTTGTGTTCAATAATTTCAACTTTTGCAAATGCAGAAAGTCGTTTCAGATATTCAGCTTCTGCTTCCCTCCAATACTATTCTTTGAGTTTGCCGATTGAAATTACAGTAATTCGCATCATATTATCCCTTTATCCATTCTTTTTTAAATTCAAAAAAACGATCTTCAATAATTGCGTTCCTCATTTGTTGCATAAGCGTAAGAAGGAAGGTCAGGTTATGCATTGTCGCAATACGGTATGCAGCGAGCTCTTCTGCTTTGAAGAGATGGTGAAGATACGCTCGGGTAACGTTCAGGTGCGGAGGAAGAGTATTGGTCGGATCAATCGGAGAAAAATCTTCTCTATATTTTGCATTAGTAATTGAAATTCTAAAGTTAGAATCTTTTGCACTTCTATCAAATAATGTTCCATTTCGTGCAACTCGTGTTGGCGCAACACAGTCAAACATATCGATTCCATGTTCTACGACATCAAATAAATCCATAGGCGAGTATCCAACTCCCATGGTGTAGTGCGGTTTGTTTTCAGGTAAGTGGGGAGCTACCCACTGCAAGATTTCTCGCGTTATTGGCATATTGTATCCCACTGATTCTCCGCCAATCGCGATGCCATCAAAATCCATATCACAAATAGCTTCGGCGCTTTCGATTCGTAAATCTTTATGAACTCCACCTTGAATAATTCCAAATAAGAATTGTCTGTATCCATGATGATTTGTTTCTTTTTTGTGTGCATCGAGCGATTCAGTGGCCCAGCGATGTGTGCGCTCCAATGCTTGTGTTGCATATTTAACATCCGCATCATCAGGTGTTGCTTCATCAAATGCCATGATAATGTCTGCGCCTAATTTGTGCTGTATATCTATTGCAATTTCTGGGGTGAATCGATGTGTTGATCCGTCAATATGACTTTTGAAGGTCACACCATGGTCATCAATTTTTGATAATGCTTCGCCACCTTTGTTTCTGGTTTTTTGTGCACCAAGTGAGAGAACTTGAAATCCACCACTGTCAGTAAGCATAGGCCCATTCCAACCCATGAATTTATGGAGTCCTCCAGCCTTGTTGATTAGTTCTTCGCCGGGACGCAAATGTAGGTGATAGGTGTTTGCCAAAATAATTTCAGCTCCGGTATTTTTGATGTCATTGGTGTCGAGTGTTTTCACACTTGCCTGAGTTCCAACAGGCATAAAAATAGGAGTTTCAATATCTCCATGATCAGTGTGAATAATACCTGCTCGTGCACCGCATTCACTTGATTTTTTTATGGTTTTGTAAAACATATGTGGCTATCCTAGCAAAAGTTGTGTTTTTTTTCAATTGACGATATGATTTGAGCTAGTGGATTTTCTTTTATCTAGGAGGGTGTATCGAGTAGCAACTAACCTAATTACTGTACGTCTGCTTTCTCAATTTGGGGGAGCTCTATGTATCGAATTGGACAGTGTGGGTGTGGCTACGTCGCTTTCGCGATCATCATTGGTGATCCGAATAATGACGAAGTCACTGAGATCGTGCCGGTCGAGTGTCTGCCTTGCAATGAGAACGGAGGTGACTACACCAAGGGTCTCGATTGGCGAGAGGCAGAGTCTCAGCGACAAGAGGGCGTGAACCCTCCTCAGTCCGACAAGTCGGACAGCAATGTCGTGCCACTGCAGAGTAAGCGGGCCAAGAGGGAGGCAAAGAAGCGGGCCAAGGAAGAAGCGAGATCGAGGGATCAGGAATCCAGTCTCGCTGTGTAGGGGCTAGTGGGGGGGGGTGACAACTCACGGGGCGGCGGCTTCGGCCGCCGCGAGGAGAAGAAGACAGCTACGTACTTATCATACGTGGCTTCTCAGTCTAAATGGGATAAAATCGTTATGATTGATTTTCAAAAAGAATTAAACAAAGAACAACTTGATGTCGTGTTACACGGTGATGGACCGTGTCTCGTGCTTGCGGGAGCGGGAAGTGGAAAGACGCGTGCGATCACGTATCGAGTCGCATATTTACTAGAGAAGGGTATTGATCCTTCTTCTATTTTATTACTCACCTTTACTAACAAAGCTGCACGAGAAATGCTTCATCGTGTGGAATCACTTACTCAAGGTGGAGTGAAATTACCGTGGTCGGGGACATTTCATCATATTGCGTATCGTATACTCAAACAATATGCACTGCTTCTTGGATATACCAATACTTTTAATATTCTTGATTCAGAAGATGCACGGGACATGATCAAATTGTGTATTGGGAGTGAAGGGGTGCAGCGTACCTATAAAAAATTTCCTTCTCCTGCAGTAGTCGCATCATTATTGAGTTTTGCACGAAATGCAGAACGTACGATTGCTGATGTTCTCCTCGAAAAACATCCACAGTGGGTGGATTTTACAGAAGCATTATCTCGCATTGCAGAAGATTATGGTAGAAGAAAACGCGAAAGCAATGTAATGGATTTTGATGATTTACTCGTCAATTTATTTTTATTACTTTCTTCCTCAGAGCAAGTGCGTAAAAAATACGCAACACAATTTCAATATATTTTAGTTGATGAGTATCAGGATACTAATAAAATACAGGCTTCCATTATTCGTTTTTTTGCGAGCATCCATCAGAATTTGTTGGTAGTAGGGGATGATGCTCAAAGTATTTATTCGTTTCGTGCTGCTGATATTTCTAACATACTTGATTTTGAACACACGTATACCGATGCTACAGTTTTTCGACTTGAAACTAATTATCGTTCTACACCTGATATTCTTGGAGTTGCAAATGAAGTGATTGCTCAGAATAAAAAACAGTATAAGAAAGAGTTGCGAAGTGTTCGGGAAAGTTTTACGAAGCCTGAAGTACATGCATTTGTTGATGCATTTGAGGAAGCGCGATTCATCGCTGATCGAATTCTTGAGTTATCAGAAGAGGGAGTTCCACTATCTGAAGTCGCTGTATTGTTTCGTGCGGCTTTTCATTCGCAATCACTTGAAATCGAACTTACGCGTAGGCAAATTCCGTATGATTACCGTGGAGGTGTTCGATTTTTTGAGCGCGCACATGTGAAAGATACGCTTGCATATTTGCGAATTTTTGCGAATAGGGGAGATTCTATTGCGTGGATGCGAGTACTTACGATGCAGACGGGAATTGGCCCCTCGGGTGCTGAAAAGATTATAGCGATGGTTCAAGGATTGGCACCGAATGATCCTATTGATCATGCGGGGAGTGTTCTTTCTGCCAGGGGGCAATTGGGTTGGGGAGAATTTATTCGAATTTGGAATGAGGTTATTGCGTCTGAGAGTCGAGGTCCCGGAGAAATGATTCGTGGAATTTTGGCATCGCCCTACAAAGAATATTTGGAAGCGGAATATCCAGATTATAAAGAACGTCTACAAGATATTGAACAGCTTGCATTGTTTGCGGATCAATATATTACAGAATCAGGAGAATCGCGATTATCAGAATTTCTTGCTGAAGCAAGTTTGCAGGAAAGCTATTCGGGTAAAGTTGCAAAGAGTACTGAGGAAGAACAAGAAAAAATGGTGCTTTCCACCATTCATCAGGCAAAAGGATTGGAATGGGAAGCAGTATTTATTCTTCATGTTTCTGCGGGACAATTTCCGAGTGAACGATCGATGAGAGAAGTAGATGGGGTCGAAGAAGAGAGGCGATTATTTTATGTTGCAATTACTCGTGCGAAAAAGTTTCTATACCTTTCATATCCATTGCTAGCTAGTTCATTTAGTGTTCTCCAGGGTCCAAGTAGATTTATCGAAGAAATTGATCGGGATCTTATCCTTCATGAGCGGAGTCAGGGATCGAGTACACTTGTGTTTTCTGATCCGAGCGATGATGTGGATGATATTACCTATGAGGCAGAGGATGATAATAAGCCGGTTCGAAGTTTTTTAAAGTCATTGGATGAGTTGTGATAGGTTGTGTGCATTACGTATGATATACAAAACTCCCGAGTAGGTCGGGAGTTTCTTTTTTTTATGCATCTTTGTATTCGTCGGGTTGTTTTTTTCGTGGTCTTCCTCTCTTTTTTGGTTTTTCAGTTGCAGCTGATTTGTCTTCGGAAATGTCATCTACGAGTTGCATGTATGTGTCGTATTCATGTTTGAATGAATGGGCCAACAATATTTCTTTTTGGGAGATTCCAAATAGACGTGAAAAAATTCCTTTTCCTTTGGTTGTTTCCCCATTCAAAATTTTTCCGAATTTTTCTAATTTTTTTGCATCAGTTTCGCTTTCTGGATTACCGAATCCATTGAGTTTGATTCCATACGCCCGTTCAATCTGTGCTTGTAATTGTAGTAGACGAAATTTTTTATTTTCTGGCGTATTCTTTAGTGCTTCGATTTTATCGGATTGTGCAATTGCATCTTCTATTTTTCTTCTGTTTTTGTCGTCTTCTATTAATTGCCTTTGCTCTTTTAAAAATAAATCTCTTGTGTGATTTTGAAAAAATTCTTCCCGAGCCTCTTCTTCTGCCTCTGGAGGTAATGGGGGAGGGGTTTCTGGTGTGCGTTTTTTGGTAGATTCAGGGAGTGGGGGAGGTTCTATCATGTTTCTGAGTGGGTGTATGTTTTCTCGTGCCATATAGAATAATGAAATATGAAAAGTATATACTATAGTAGTATAGTATATATCGATACTTTTTCCAATAGTATCTTGACAAATCTTCTGTCTCGACGTATAGTTTTTCCAACTATTTTATTCATCTAATCAATACCTCTATGAAATTTGAAGGATTAGAAGAAAAGACATTGGTAATTATTAAACCTGATGCAATTCAGCGTGGATTGGTGGGGAAGATTACTGACCGATTCGAACAGAAGGGATTGAAATTAGTAGGTATGAAAATGATGCGTCTCGAGGAGGCTATGCTTCGCGAACATTATGCTCATATTGCTGAAAAACCTTTTTATCCTGGAGTAGAGCGATTTATGATGAGCTCACCGGTGATTGTACAAGTTTGGGAAGGACTTGAAGTAGTGAATGCAATACGGCTTATTACTGGAATTACCAAAGCACGTACTGCTGAGGCAGGTTCTATCCGAGGGGATTATGCGATGAGTGTAGCGTGTAACGTGATTCATGCATCTGATTCTGTCGAAGCTGCGCAAGCTGAAGTACATCGTTTTTTCAAAGCAGAAGAACTGCATGGATATGAGAAGAGTGATTACCTCCATGTGTATACTGAAGATGAGAGAGTTTAAGGAAATGCAGGAAATGCAGGAAATGCAGGAAATGCAGGAAATGCAGGAGAGTAAGGTTACATTTCAGTTTCAAAAAATTTACGGTATACTTGCCGTAAATTTTTATTATGGCACATTATAAAGATTTATTGGTCTATCAGCGTGGTTTTGAATTTGTACGATTAATCTACCGGTTAACTTTGAAGTTTCCAAAAGAAGAATTGTATGGTTTAACTTCACAATTGCGACGAGCTGTGGTTTCGGTGATTGCGAATATTGCTGAAGGACAGGGTAAGTCCACTGAAAAAGATTTTTTGAAATTTTTATATATTTCAAATGGCTCTCTTAATGAATGTGAATGTTATTTGGATCTAAGTTTATCACTTGGCTATATTACTCAAGAACAATTTGATTTTATATTTAAAAGGCATCAAGAAGTTCGTTACTTGCTCTCCCGACTCATTGCTTCTAAGGTGTAGGTGTATTTACCTGAATTTCCTGCATAACCTTGATTGTTGTGGATAAGTGACTCTAAAAAACTTGACCACATACAAATCCAGAGCTATAGTCAGATATGTGTGTAATAAATTTATGAAATCATTTTCTCATACTATCATTAATCTCATTACCAAGCGCCTTAGCAAGGTGAATTTTTGCTTTGTCATGGCGCTCGATTATCCACGTGGGGTTAGTACTAATTTGAGATGGTAGAGGAGATGATACTTTCAAATTTTTACCAGAACTGACCCCAAGCCACAAAGTTTGGGGTCTTTTTTTAGGAAAAAGTTCAGGGTAGTGAGTTCCGATATAGATCGGAGTTCGCTTTCCTGAATAGGAACGCTATGTAGATTTTTGAAGGGGGGTATAGCGGTATTGTTCTTTATTAATTGCAACGCAGAGATTGTTGTGTGTCTGTATTTGACAGGTGTTTTGGTGAGGTGGGTTTGAATGTATATATACTGAAATTGTGTATAGATTCAAACTCGCCTCACAATCAATACGTCTTTCTTGAGAGAGTCTTTCCCTCTAGAATGGAGCTGTCTGTCATGCCTAGTACTAAACCGCAACATCCTTCCACCCCTGAAGACAACCTGTTCCAACCGCCCGCTGACCCGGTCTCGTCTACGAAGTATGATATCTTCAGTGAGGAGGAGCTCATGGATCACCTCCGTCGGAACAAGGATCGGGAGCAGCAGGCCTACAGGTTTCGAAATTCTGTGCCTACGTGATCATCGTAGCGAGTCTGTGGGGTGAGTCGTGCTGTCATCTGCGTTGCTCACCCCCTACTCAGTGCATGTTTGTGCTTAGTAGGGGTTGAATATATTGTTTTGTTCTTTATATGTTTTTGTTGGATATTTGTAACAAACGAGTCGCTGTGTTGATATATTTTTGTCCCCATAGCGACTCGTTTGAACAAGTATTCCTACGGTGGGAATTCTTGGGAAAGCGAATTGCTCTCGCCCTGCCAAGCGAGAGAATTTCGGGGGAATGCTATGTCTGGAAACAAATCCCAGCTGCCGTCACCGCAGCTGAACCTCGACGACGCTACGTCCAACCACCAGTCCTCGGAGGCGGTTCTCCCGCCGCAGCGTGTCAGGCCGCGTCGAAACACGGTGCCTATCCTCCTCGACGATCGGATCGCTGCACTCTGGGATCGTGAGATCGCCGCCTGCGATCGCGCGGAGTTGCGGCACAAGTTCGGCGACTGATGATCTCAATCGTCTGAGAGTGGCAACGTGCTTAGTTTGCAATTCTAGCTTTCACGTTGCCACTCTCACAACGCTTTTGCTCATTCGTCTCGTCTTCCTTCACACGAGAGGAGAATATGTATGTCCATCGGAATCAACGGAGTGGTCAGGGTTGAACACATCCGGGAGGGTGAGACCATCCAGTGTTCGTGTGGTGCGGGCAAGATCCAAGTCGTCTGTTTGGGGAACGATGGTAACTATCGTGCGAGGTGTGTCTGCGGGCGTATCATCTCGATCAGCAATTCGGGTGCGTATACGCCTGCCTACCCATCGGTTTCCGAGGTCGCTCGTGCGACCTGATTCTCGAGATTTTGTCCTTTTTCTACGGGCGATCGAAGAGTGCTTCACTCCTAGACCGCCCATCTGCCATTGTGTTTCATTATCGGAACATAGTGGCAGATGTACTTGTGAATAACTTGTAGAGAATTAGTAGTACTATTCTTTACAAGTTTTTTTTATTTTTGTATTCTTATTCAATGCTTTTAGAACGAGTTTCTGTGTGTGTAGAAAATTTTTTCTATGTAGACATAATCCCGCTCTGTGCGAGTGTACCCAAAGTTTGGGAATTCTCAATCGAGCATACTCCTCAGGACCGTCATGCCTGATCGTCTCTATCAACTGTGGGCTGAGAATTTACCTCAGCGCAAACAAAAACCCATGCCCCCGTCGTGTGATAGGGAAGCAACTCGCCCCGAGCCTTCGCCTTCTCGCGAAGGTCGGTCCCGCTTCCTTCCTGAGGCGCAAGTCGTGTTCATTCCGACTCCTCCCAAACGTCATCGTGGTAATCACGATTCCTAAGGGAGTTGATCCTGTTCTAAGTGGTAGCGCGTTGAGCTAGCGATGTCTAGCTCTCGCGTTGTCGCACTTGAATCGGCTTTCGATTTTGTTCTTTTGTTCAGTGGCGACTAATTTTCTAGTCGTCTCTCCTCCAGTATTTAGAGTATTCTAAGTAGTGGATGAGTTGTATTTGCATTAAATGGTACCTCTTGATATATTAAGATTGACCCTGGTTCTAGTGGTACAGTACATATACTATTCTACAAATATACTACATAGGGAGGCCTATATTTTTCTAGCCTGCGGGCTCGGAGTGCGGCTACCCACCTGTTTCATTCAGGAGTAGTATTTCGTACTGCACCTCTCTGGGGTCATACAAGGAACTCTTGAAAAAAAGAGTTTTTTGTTTTACTATGCTGGGATAACGAGCGAGGAACAATTATCAACGAACAAAATACTCAGAATGTGTTGATTTGTTCGTTGGTCGTAGTTTATTGTTTTTTGAGCGGAGTATAGCTCAGTTGGCTAGAGCGCATGGCTGGGGGTCATGAGGCCGTGGGTTCAAGTCCCACTACTCCGACGGTTTTAAGTTTTGAGTTTGAAATATGTTCCATACGTTACTGTATTACAAAATTGTGAATATCAAGAATCCAGCAAAAGAAGTCGAAATGCACAAAGAGATTTGTCTTGCTTTGAATGTCAAAGGAAGAATTTTGATTGGTGATTATGGGATCAATGGAAATATTGGTGGAACCAAAGAAAGTATTGAATTGTATAAAGCGTACATGAATCAGCATCGGCTATTTAAAAAAATTGATTGGAAAGAACACACATCTGATTTTCTTCCATTTCCTAAACTTCGAGTAAGATACCGTGATGAGATTATTACGACTGAGATTAAAGATCAAATTGATTGGACGAAACGAGGGAAACACGTGGACCCTGATACATTTCACCAATGGCTTACTCGCGGAGAAGAAATGGTTTTGATCGATATGCGTAACGACTATGAATATGATATTGGACGTTTCAAAAATGCTGTACGTCCACCCGTGAGTTATTTCCGAGATTTGAAAGATGTCATGAATTTTTATGGTCAATTCAAAGGGAAAAAAATTGTGATGTATTGTACTGGGGGAGTGCGTTGTGAACCAGCCTCAGCATTGTTTGTCGCCTATGGCTTTGATAAAAGTCAGGTCTATCAACTCGATGGCGGAATTGTGAAGTATGCTGAGAAGTATGGTAATGATGGTTTTTTTGAAGGAAAATTGTTTACTTTTGATGATCGTATTGCTTTGCGAGTGAATTATACTGATACTGAAGAAATTGTGGGGAAGTGTTTGCTTTGTGCCGTGGCATGTGATACGTACCGTAATTGTATTAATAAAGAATGTAATAAATTATTTATTGGGTGCAATAGTTGTGTTGAAAAATTCAACGGTGCATGTTCTCCTGAATGTAAAATGATTGTAGAAAATGATGATAGTATGAAACGACCACCTGTTCGGTTTGAATAATAATTTTTTTGATGATAAAAAAATACTCTCGATTTCGAGAGTATTTTTTATTTTTTGAAATGATTACTTTGCTTGAGCCACTTTGACTGCTTTTTTTGGAGCAGCTGCCTGTGTCACTCTTTTTTGGATCGTTCGTCGGCATGAACTGCAAAGCATCAACCCCATAAATTTCTGGAGGTTTGCGTGTTGTTTACGAAGTGTCTTTACTTTTGAATGACTTCGGTTTGCAGCACTTACTGATCCTTTTTTACATAATTCACATTTTCGCATACTGGTTGACGTTAGAAGAGAATAGAGGATATACTGATACGGCGTTATGCGCACAAGTGTATTCTATTATTTTCTTTTTGTCAAGTCAGGATCCTATGGATAATTTAATTGCATTCTTTTACCTTCTCGTTATTATCCCTTCGGCCATCATGCATGAATATATGCATGGTTGGGTAGCTGATCGATTAGGGGACCCTACGGCACGCTATGCAGGGAGACTCACCTTGAACCCAAAATCCCACATTGATCTCTGGGGAACGATTATTTTACCTATTTTTTTGTATTTGTCTACGGGTGGTAGATTTCTGTTTGCGTATGCGAAACCGGTTCCCTATAATCCATATAATTTAAAAAATCAGAAAACTGGTCCGATGTGGGTGGCGCTTGCTGGTCCATTATCTAATCTATTTCTTGCTTTTTTGTTTAGTATGGTGATACGCGTACTTCCGATCAGTGATATGACATTGTTTTTTTCGATTATTGTATATGCAAATATTGGTCTTGCAGTGTTCAATCTTTTGCCGATTCCGCCACTCGATGGATCGAAAGTGTTGTATGCCATACTTCCAGATTCACTATGGAAGGTCAAAGAAATACTTGAGCGCTATGGCTTTATGATTCTAATTGCGTTTATTTTATTTTTTTCTGGATTTATTAGTCCAGTGGTTCAGTATATTTTCCAACTTTTTGTAGGAAGTAAAGTTCTCATGTAGTCTCTTAAAAATGTAGATGTTCCTTCTGTATATTATAGAGGTGAGGTTGATTCTCCAGGTTTGTTGTTCGGACTAGTCAAAGGCTTGACATATCTTCTTATATCAGGTATATTCCTCCTACGTCGACTAAAGACGTATAAGAACGTAGTAATTTCCGATTTTTCGGGGGTGAAGCGTCTCAGAGCTTGTATAAGCTCTCAAACGTTCGATAAACATTAGTTTTGTTTGTCAGAACGTGCCCTACCAGGGGCATTTTAATTTATTTATAAGTTTAATTTAGCAAATCAGACTATGCCTACGATGAATCAGATTTTGCGCAAGGGACGTATAACACGGAAAAATAAATCCAAGTCTCCAGCGCTTCAGTTTACACTCGACAGTTTACACCGCAAACGAACCGAACTCCGCCGTGGAGCTCCATTTAAACGTGGTGTGTGTACCAAAGTGTACACCATGACTCCAAAGAAACCGAACTCAGCGCTTCGAAAAGTAGCGAAAGTTCGTCTTTCAAATGGATCAGAAATCATCGCCTACATTCCAGGCGAAGGACATAATTTGCAAGAACACTCAATCGTACTTATCCGGGGTGGACGTGTAAAAGATTTACCTGGTGTACGTTATCATATTGTTCGTGGAGTATATGACACACAGGGAGTAGAAGCTCGAAGACGAAGTCGTTCAATCTACGGTGCGAAGCGTCCAAAAGCTGCAAAGAAATAACTCACCTTTCATTAGATAATCATCAAAGAATATATGCCACGAGGAAAACGAGGATTCAAGCGAACTCCTACACCAGACCCATTGTATAACAGTGAAATCTTAGCAAAGTTCATCAACTTTGTAATGAAAGATGGTAAGAAATCTACTGCAGAACATATTGTGTACGGAGCCCTTGAAATTTTAAAAGAAAAAAAGAAAGCAGAGCCAATTAAAATATTTGAACAAACATTGGAAACCGTACGACCTCAGGTAGAGGTTCGTTCACGACGTGTGGGCGGTGCCAACTATCAGGTGCCAATGCCGGTATCTGGGACCAGACAGAATGCACTTGCATTCCGATGGATTGTGACTGCTGCACATTCTCGAAAGGGAAGAACGATGGCTGAAAAGCTTGCACAAGAATGTTTGGACGTACTCGAAGGAGTCGGAGGAGCAATCAAAAAGCGTGATGACATGCACCGCATGGCAGAAGCAAACAAAGCGTTTGCACACTTCGCACGTTTTAGTCGCTAAGTAATTTTTACTTTTAACCCACTTTTTTATGGGACGAGATTATCCACTCGAGCGCGTGCGCAATATTGGAATCATGGCGCATATTGATGCTGGAAAGACAACGGTTTCTGAACGTATTCTTTTTTACACTGGAAAAAAACACAAAATCGGAGAAGTACATGAAGGAGCTGCTGAAATGGATTGGATGGAACAGGAAAAAGAGCGTGGTATTACTATTACGTCTGCTGCAACTACTTGTTTCTGGAAAAATCATCGTATCAACTTGATCGATACTCCAGGTCACGTAGATTTTACCGTCGAAGTAGAGCGATCACTCCGTGTACTCGATGGAGCTGTGGCAGTATTTGATGGATCTCAAGGTGTAGAGCCACAGAGTGAAACCGTGTGGCGTCAGGCTGATAAATATCGTGTGCCTCGTATTTGTTTTGCAAACAAAATGGATAAAACAGGTGCTGACTTTTTCATGACTTTGAATTCAATTAGAACACGATTGTCACCAAATGCATACGCAATCCAACTTCCTATTGGAATGGAATCTGAATTTAAAGGCATTATTGATATTATTGAAGAGAAAGCATATCGATTTGAAGGAGATCATGGAATCAATGTAGTGGAATTTGAAATTCCAGAAGATATGAAAGCACAAGTAGCTGAATATCGTTCAGCGCTTTTGGAAAAAGTAGCTGAGGCAACTGATGAACTCATGAGTAAATATCTTGAAACTAATACGCTGTCAGTTGAAGAAATAAAATCCGCAATCCGCATGATGGTATTGAAAGATGAAATCTATCCGGTTATGTGCGGAACAGCACTTCAGAATATCGGAGTACAATTGGTACTCGATAATGTGGTTGCGTATTTACCAACCCCACTCGATATGCCGGTGATTGAAGCGCTTGATCCTGATGATGAAAATAAAACGATTGAAGTTAAAGCGAGTGATACAGATCCTTTTGTTGGTCTTGCATTCAAGGTTGCGACTGATCCTTTTGTTGGACGTCTGACCTTCTTCCGCGTGTATTCAGGGAATATCAAAGCGGGAAGTTATGTATTGAATAGTACGAATGGCAATAAAGAACGTATCGGACGTATCGTACGATTGCACGCCAATACTCGTGAAGATGTAGATCAGGTATTTGCCGGAGAAATTGCTGCAGCAATCGGTCTCAAAAATACTACGACGGGGGACACACTCTGTGATGAATCACGACCAGTACTTCTTGCTCGTCCTACGTTTCCAGAGCCAGTTATCTCGGTGGCTATTGAACCTAATACCAAGGGTGATGCTGAAAAGATGAGTATGGCATTACAGAAACTTGCAGAAGAAGATCCAACATTCCGAGTATCGAGTGATCCTGAAACTCTCCAGACGATTATTGCAGGAATGGGAGAATTGCACCTCGATATTATCGTGGATCGTATGCGACGTGAATTCAAAGTGGAGGCACAAGTAGGTGCTCCACAAGTAGCATATAAAGAAACGATCCGTCAGAGTGCTGAGGCTGAGGGAAAGCATGTGAAGCAGTCGGGTGGACGTGGACAATACGGACACTGCTGGCTCCGAGTAGAACCACTCTCTCCCGAAGATAAGGTGGAATATCCAGGACAAAATTTGGTATTTGTTGATGATATCAAGGGAGGGCTTATCCCACGTGAATATATCCCTGCGATTGAAAAAGGTGTAAAAGAAGCAGTGGGTAAAGGTATTGTTGCGGGATATCCAATTCTTGATGTAAAAGTTACGGTGTTCGATGGAAGTTATCATGAAGTTGACTCAAGTGAAATTGCGTTCAAACTCGCAGGATCTATGGGATTTGTAGCAGCCGCACATAAAGCAAATCCAGTACTTCTCGAACCGATCATGAAAGTCGAAGTGACGACCCCTGAAGAATATATGGGAGATGTAATCGGAGATTTGTCTTCAAAGCGCGGACAGATCGAAGAGATGACTCAGCGTGGAACTGCAAAAGTTATTCGCGCACTGGTACCACTTGCAAGTATGTTTGGCTACGCTACTGGACTTCGCTCGATGACTCAGGGACGGGCAACGTATGCTATGGAATTTATGAAGTATGCTGAATGTCCTAAGAATATCGAGGCTTTGGTTGCAAGTGGAAAGATGAAGTAAATACAAGTTTACTAAGTTGGCTGAGTTAGCTAAGTTTTCTAGCTTACTGGTTGTCTGGTAAAAGAAAGATTGAAAATTGAAGATTAAAAAACATCCCGACTGAGTTGGGATGTTTTTTTGTAATTTAGCTTATTGCTTATCTTCTTATAACTTGCGACTGATTACTGCCTGTATGTTTTGCTTTTTCGTTTTAATTTTTTTCGAAGTGTATAGAATACGGTTGTGATAAGTATACATGCGACAATCAATAACAGTATCTTTTTGCTAGAAAATATATTTGTTGTGGATGGTATTAATTTTTCTATTCTTTCATTGCCAGCTTTATCAACTGCTTTTACTTTTATTATATTGGTTAATGACTGGTTACGTAATTTATATGGACTATCTGCTCGTACGAACTCATTTTCTCCTTCTTGAACTTCATAATATGCAACTCCTGATTCTGCATCAGTGGTAAAAAAACTAATGAAATATTGATTATCAAAAATAGAAAGATCATTTCCTATGGTAATTTCAAAAGATTTGGGGGCTGTCTTATCATTTGAAAGTATTGTATTCCAATCATCAATCGACTGTGTATCTGAAGTTTTTGGTAAAACGTTTATAACCAAATCTTTTGTACTCACGGTATCTTTGGTGCCTTTGCCATCGTTTAGGTACACTCCAATGTTATGAGGCGACAATAGTATATGACCTGTTTTTTGTAATTTCAAAACAAGGTTAAAAATAATTGCATCTTTGGATATAAATCCTCCGGGGGATCCGCCGACAAAAGAAATGCTTGTATTGCTTTCAGATGGAAAAGGTTTGGTGGGCCACAGAGAAAATGCAGAATCTGAGGTATTAATTTCGGACAAAGAGACTGCTTCTGCTGCATAATCTAGCAACACTTCTCCTTCAACTGTATTGATATCTTTGTTTTCAGAATTGATATGAACACTAAACAGTATGGTATCCCCAACAAAAAAATCCGAGTGATCTGTGTCTATGTATATAGTGGAAGCAAAAGTTGAGTGTGGTAGTAAGAGCACACCACATACTAGAATGAGGAAATGTATTAATTTGTTCATAATTATTTTTTCCATTGGTAGAGTAAGATCGAGAAGTCTACTGAGTTTACTTTGCTGTCTTTGTTTATGTCAACACAAGGATTTTTGAATGGTGGTTGATTTTGCCAAAATGCGAGCAGGATAGAGAAGTCTACTGAATTTACTTTAGTGTCAGCGTTAAAATCAGCTCCATTGCAAGAATCTACTGGAATCGTTGGTGGAACTGTTGGCGGAATTATCGGCACGCCACCTCCTCCTCCGCCACCTCCTCCTCCACTAGGAGGATCTACGGGTGGGGTAACTGTTCCAGACTGTGCTGTAAATTGCTCCGTTGATGCTGCCCAATTGGTTTCAGCCAGGGCACGTGCTTTGACTTTGAGCCAGTACGTTCCTGCTCCTGGTACGTCATCCAAAGTCAATGACAGATTTATAAAGCTTCCGGGATTGATATATGCAGTGTCTGAACCAGAATCAATATCATCATTTCCACCACATACATTACTTTCGTTGTTTACAATACAATACACATAGTAAAAATCGCTTGCTGAAGTTCCCATGTTGTCAATTCTTACACTGGCAGTTATCGTGGGAATAATTTTGTCGGTAATTTCAATTATTTGAACATCGGCTGGAGAGCTCGAAAGAGACCAATAATCATTAACTCTTACTGTTTCACCATTGATAATTACTGAAACCACGGTTTCCCACACACCGCCGATTGCACTACCGCTGATGCTATAACTATAACTGTATGTTCCATCTGAATTTTTGGTCATCACACCAGCTCCGACTTGGACAGTTCCCGCAGGATCAGTAATAACCACTGTTGGTAGGGAATCAGCATCCATTGGAATCGTCGCGTAATTCAAGACTTGTAATTTTGCTTTGTAAGCAGTATTTACGGTGGTCTCTCCAAAATCAGATAATGTCACTGTCCAGCCTTTGGCAATTTCCGTCGCGAGTGAAGATGAGGCACTTAAGATTTGAGTGTTCACTGCATTGGTACTTGCAGTGATTGCAGAGGCCAAGCTGCTTGTGGCTGTTTGAACGTCAGACAGAGTAGCCAATGATCCAGAGTCGAGAGTAGCGCCAGTTAGTGTACGGGTAATTGATGACCACACAGCTAATGCAGTGTCAGCTACTAGAGTACCAAACGAAGTTATCGTTCGACCGCTAAATGACCAAATTGCACCAGGAAGTGTCGCAAATAAGCTGGATGAAGCCTGCGAAACAACAGCATTGGTATTGGCGTTAATGACTCCTGCTAGAGTAGTTGTTGCTACATTCAAACTCTCATCAACAACTTCTTTGATAGTGCTCGTTGTTATGGTTGACTCAGATTGATCTACGACAAAACTTTTATCCATCATAACCAAGTCGCCTCTTTGAACACTCCCGCAAATCATCACAGAAGGCCAGACACCGGAAGGAGCGCTTGTAGGGGTACTGTAATTATAATAATGCCAACCGTCGTTATTTGCAGTCATTGGTGTGGTCGTTGGCAGTATTTCCACATTTAGGGGATTTTTTATACCTATGGTACATGGTGTTGTGGTAGCGACAAAATTATCATCAAAGACAAATTCACCCAAAGTAACGGTATCACCTGGAGCGATTTTTTGATAATTGGCGTATACAAAATCAATGGTAAAAAAACTAATAGCTACAAATAGTGCGATAAAAATGCCAAATATTTTAAACGAAAATTTCTTCATATTCGAAACGAGTGAGCGAAATGAGAATTTAATTTCATTTCCGAGTGAATGAGAATATGTGCGGTGAAGCGCATATACAAATATATTGCGTCAATCACTCCTGATTGTTAATAATTGTATCATACTGTTTATAGCTAGTACAAAGCAGTTTACAAGTATGATATAATGAAATTGAAAACAGAAATATGTTTCTGCCAAATTCACATTCTTTTTTGTCGGTACGATCGGTTTCAAAGCCGGTTATACAATCGGATATTCACGAATCTGCATCGAGCATACCTTTATCCTCCTCGTCAGTTTCGTTTCGGAAAATGTTTTTACCCAATTCACATTCTTTTTTGTCTGTACGGTCAGTGCAGTCGGTAACTACACCGCAGATTGTTCAATCTGATATTTCTGATATTCACGAATCTGCATCGAGCATACCTTTATCCTCCTCGTCAGTTTCCGTTCGGAAAATGTTTTTACCCAATTCTTATTCTTTTTTGTCTGTACGTTCGATACTATCAGAACCAGCTGCTGAATCTGAGATTCAAGAATTTGTTACACAGATACCGCGAATGACTTCATTAGATTCTGGTAGGAAAATGTTTCTGTCCAGTTCACATTCTTTTTCGTTGGTAATTTCAAAACCGGTTATTGAATCTGATATTCCAGAATCGGGAGTACCTTTATTGCCACCTTCTTCATCAGATTCTGATAACCCGACAATCGGTGATAAAGATAAAAGGACTTTTTTGAAAGTGGCTGGTGTTGCGGGTGTTAGTCTTGCGGGTTCGCTGCTTTTGCCTAAGAAAGCTGAGGCTTTGATAATGGGTAGCGCTCCTACTACTGGAGTCGTTGGTGTCAAAGATGCAACTAACGCGAGAATCAATCCTGCTACCGAAGAAACAGTTGATTCACTCCTTAAGACTTCGGATCTTACTTTTGATGCTGGATCTTTGCAAGTCAAAGTTACTTCTTTGCCCGGTGCTGGTTCGAGTAGTTTTAGTGATTCGGGAGATGTAGCAAAAAGTGGTTTGGTAGATGGCGATCGACATGTTCAGGTAGATGTCTTGAGTTCGGCATTACCCGCGTCTGCTTCAACAGAAACTACTCTACAGACTATTTCTTTTGGCGGTTTTAAATTTGCTCTTCGTCTTGCAACAGTTGGTTCTATTGATTATGTGGGCGAAGCAGCAATTGGTACCGCAACTTCTGCCGCGTCATGGCGTATAAAAAAGATTGATAGTACGACTGGTATTGTTATCCAATGGGCTGGTACGGGAGTTTTTGATCAGGTGTGGGATAATCGTGCTTCTTTAACTTATACTTAATACATTTTAACTAACATTATCCACATCATATGATACTGTTTAGTAGGTAGTATGCACCGTATTATGTTACTATACTCATATAGCAAATTAAAATGAGAAATCATTAATTAGAAAATAAATTATATGGCATTTGTAGCCGCAGATTGGTCGGTAGACAGACAAACAAAAGATATTAGGTATATCGGTGACGATCATACGGGCACTGCACCATCCTACGCCACCGTAATTGAGTTTCACCGTGCTCTCCAAGATTTTGCAGATGATGCTGGGTATACTGGAAATGATGAACTCGACATCACCGATCCAACACCATCGGAACGTTCAACTGATAATATCGTCACCTTGATAAATTCTTGGAATATTGACGATACTGCGGCAGAACATATTTATGACGGCTCTATTATCCAGTCATCGGGAGCTGTTATTTATGATGGTATTAAGATTCTTGCTCCTATTGGTACTGGTGTGCAATTCATACAAGCTGGTGCGGTTGTCTCAGATGATTGGTGGAACTATTCAGAGGGAGGAGTACACGACGGTTCTGCAAATGCTGCAGTTCTCACTGATTCTACAAAATCTTGGACAACTAGTGAGTGGGTAGGATATCGTATAAAAAATACGACAGATGGTTCTTTCGCTATCATTACCGCAAACACTGCGACAACTATTACGGGAGTTCTTGAGGGTGGAACAGACAACGACTGGGATGTATCTGACGCGTATGTCATTGTAGACGGACTCAATAGTGATTCTGCAAACGGTATTTCACACAATTTCATGATCAAGGTACGCACCGGTGGTGCGGATACTGATGGTCGTAGACTTATTGCCATCACTCGTGAATGGGGTAAGACCTATCTGGAGTTTAAGGTTAATGGAACAACTCGTGGTATCAACGTAGTCGCTCTTGCTGCAGCATCTGACCTCAATAACACCACATCTGCTACTACGATCGCTACATATAGCTCAATTGCCAACACGACTGCTGGTTACAATGGAATTGATGTTAATAATGATGCTACTGATGAATACTACTATTCGGAGTGGAATAGGGATACATATACTATCAATCAGTTCTACGAAAGGATGAAATATCTTTCTCGTGATGGTTCTGCTTCAACACTGTATGGACTCAATGGTGAATTATTTAGAGGTATCACTCATCAGATCACTACCGATGGACAAGGTGGAACTGATTTCTCTGCATATGAAGCAGTATCGTGGTCTGGTGGTACTGGACAGATGCTTGCGGTAAACGATGTAAACTCAGCAACGAGCATGTGGATTCAACTTCTCACTGGAGTTGCTCCAACAGACAACCAAACAATCACTGGAGGTACCTCGGGTGCAACTTGCACGGTAAACGTTACGGTAACTGAACGAACTATTTCAACACCATTTTGTGGAGCATCTACTGGTTCTGCTATCATCGGTGCGTATGGTTTTGGTATAGAAGCTACTGACTTATCTCAAAATGATAAAGTCTTTGACCTCACTAATACACAATACCAAGCTCCTAATTATGTTACCTTTACGGTAGGAGGTCTTATCTCTGGTGATAGAGTTCTCGTAACCAATGATGAGAGTTCGGGTATTGATTATAATCAGTTCACTCTTAATGGAGCACTTACTGGTGCAGCTGTGACTGCAGTAGTGGTAAACGGATCAATCCCCACAGATACTCCGGCTACAGGTACTATTCGTATCAATCGTGCTGATGGACAATATACCCGCCATGCATACACATCTTGGACAACATCTACCTTTACTATCGCTTCGACAGACTTTTCATCTAATAATGCTGCAAATGGTGCTAATACATTCATATCTTATATAGACGATGCTGCTTCTGGGGCGACCATGGACTTTACCTCAGTGTATTTGTCCGACCGAACACTCTTTATTCGTGTCCGAGATGGTGGTGGAACACCGATCAAGACCTTTGAGACTACCGGTACTCTCGGTTCATCGGGAGGATCGACTACTGCCATTAGAACATCAGATGCATAAAAACTTTGATACTTTTATCTTATTAAAAAACTAAATACTCAATATTATGGATAGAGTAGTAAAGTGCAAAAGTGATCAGTGTGCACAATATTTTATGTATACAAAAGAAGATACAAAATGTCCATTTTGTCATACTGAATATAGTGAGGTTGAAGAAAAAATTCAAGTTGAGTATAGTGAAGCTGAAGAAAATACTCAAGAAGAAGATGAAGACGTAAAAACTGAAAAAGAATCTTTTAAAATATGGAAGAGTAATCCTAAAAAAGAAATTAAAAAGAAACTAAAATGAAATTACAAGAACTCATAAATAAACTCTCAAATTTACTTGCCAGTGGTGCTGGTGAAGCAGATGTGAGAATCAACGATAAAGATATCGAAACCGTCACGCTTGAGGAAGTTGACGGTGTAAAAAAACTGGTTATTAAGTAAAAGCTATGGTAGCACCAGTATACACAAATTACCCTGTAGACCGGGTAGCAAATTCAGGCACCCTGTGCTACATTTGTAGGGATTAATGAATAGTTGGCAAATACATTGGTGAAGAGGTAAAATGACCGATTATAATAAGATATGGCAACTATTACCGTAGATAGAAGTATAAATGCTGATGATGCTTTTGCAATGTCTGGAGGCATTGCTTTTGTTTCCCTTCCTACGGGTTCTGCAACGTATCAAACTCAAGCAACCGGTATCGCAACATGGGTAACGGCAACCATGGTTTCATCTTCTGCCTGGCAAGCAATTTGTTATGGGAATAATTTAGTCGTAGCAGTTAGTTCAACTTCAGGAACCATTGCTGCGTCATCTCCGGCTGGTGCTTCAGCAACATGGACATTGCGAACTATGCCGGTAACAGCTTCATGGTACGCAGTGAAATATGGACTAGATAAATTTGTCGCCACCGCAGGAGGAGGCTCAACTGCAGGAGCATATTCTGCAGACGGCGCTAAATGGACTTCTACTGGTGCACTTCCTGTAAGCGGAGACTGGAGAGCTTTAGAATTTGGGGGTGCTCGTTTTGTAGCTGTCTCCTATGGAAGTACTGACTCGGCTTATTCCACCAATGGAACCAGCTGGACTGCAGGAGGAGCTCTGCCAGCCAGTCGTAACTGGACAGATATGGCCTACGGCGAGAGCACCTTTGTAGCAATTGCTTCAGGGACTGACAAAGGCGCCTACTCGACTGATGGGGGAGTAACTTGGGATGAAATGACCATGCCTAGTTCTACCAACTGGAGATCAATTACCTATGGCAATGGTATTTTTGTGGCGGTAAGCAATACTTCGGGAACTATTGCTGCATACTCTGCAGACGGAATTACTTGGAATCCATCAACACTTCCCAATTCCAGAACTTGGGTAACTGTTGCTTTTGGCAATAATTTATTTTGTGCTATAGCGAGTACCTCTACTTCAGGGGGTGCATATAGCTACGATGGTATAAGTTGGATAGCAAGCACGACTCTTTCTCAATCAGTAAACTGCATGTGCTACACCCCAACTACCTGGAATTCAAATGATACTCTTGCAATCACCAACAATTCAACTGTCACCGTCAATACTAATCAAAGTAAGTTTTGGAATGCAGTCACCTTAACCAATGGGAAATTAGCAATTACCAATAACTCAACTTCGACCGGAATCCGCTTTACCATGGGACGTGTATCTGGTGCAGCTGCCGCGTCTATTACTCCTGGATCTGGTATCGGAGATATCGAAATTAATGGTAATTGGATTGAAATGGGAACCGGGGATAATTCATCCGGTCAGGAAATGACTGCTCCTTTTTCTGATTATATACCGGCACTTTGGGTTGAGACTGGTTCAGGTACCGGGGTGTACGAGCAATGGTTAAATGCCACTGGCTCGTATGGTGACGCCTCACCGATCCTGCTTGAAGGATTTGCCGCAATAGGTTCAGGTAAGAGAGGTAAATTTTTTATTCAACAAGCGAATGATGCTCCCTTTGGACCGACTATTATCAATGGCACGGACGGCAGTCTTGCTCAAAGATTAATTACCGTCACCTCAACCACCGGGCTATATGCTGGAGCCGCAATTCTTGGGCCGGGAATTCCTGCTAACACCGTTGTTAATCGTGTAATTTCTTCAACTCTTTTAGAAACAAACGCTATTTCTACCACTGAACTTTCACCAGATTGGACATCTGTTGCTTTTGGTAACAGCGTCTATGTGGCCGTATCTGGTACGAGCTCAAACATTGCTGCTACCTCAACTGATGGTGTTACCTGGACTAAGCGAACATTACCATTCGTAGCCAACTGGACCTCGGTCTGTTACGGTGCAAGCAGTGCTCTTTTTGTGGCGGTTTGTTCGGACTTAACCACAACTGGAGGAACTGCAATCGGTTCGAGGTTTTGTGCTACTTCATCTGATGGTATAACCTGGACCAGACGGGCAATGTCCATAACTAGCAACTTGGCTCAAAACTGGAATTGTGTTGCCACAAATGGCACCAGTTTTGTCGCTGTTGGATCTCTTGCTGACGGAACAGCAACTACTGTCGGAGCATACTCTGCAGATGGAATTACCTGGTCGGCAACGACTATGTCTTCAGCGATTTGGCGATCAGTCACCTATGGGGCAGGAGCTGCTAATAGATATGTGGCAGTTTCTAGTACCACTATTTCAAATTGGGATGCTGACGGATCAGGAACCTGGACCAATGGTGGTGCTATGACTTCTGCCAATTATCTCAGTATCGCCTGGAATGGCACCCGTTTTTTTGCCTGTTCTGGATCCAGTACTGTATCAATGTACTCAACAGACGCTACTACCTGGACCACTGGTGCGGTTTTGGCTAATTCCACTAGCCGTGGTGTAGCATGGGATGGCACCAATTTTGTGATTGTATCAACTACGAATTCAGTCAACACTTCAAGAACTCCAAACGGCAGTACCGCCGTAACTAATACGACCATGGCCGCAGCAAATGCTAATAACTGGACTGCGATTTGTGCGAATGGTACAACACTTTGTGCAGTCTCAAGCTCTTCATTACTAAGAAGTGCTGCCATCACCTCGACTGACTCTGGTGCAAACTGGACACTCCAGACCGGGACTCCAATGGATGTTTCACTTACTTGCTACAACCCGTATGTTTCTCAACTTAGCAATACAGTACAGTTTGGAGACAATATCAATGGAAATAAAGTGCCCACCGGTGCAAAGGTACGGTGTCCAAACATCATGTTTACTTCAGCGGTGCCAGTCAATATTCAGACAGCATCTACCCTTGTTGGTGCGAACATGGTCATGACCGCCGGAGGATCACTGACGGCTAATATTTGTCTTTTTGATGAGTCGTATAACACGTTTAACCAGGCTGAAATATTATCACTCACTAATTGTGGATTTTCGATTCCTCCAAATATCAACGAGTGTTATAATGTAACGTTTAATAGCGTTGGATTTGCACTCCCTCCGGTCAGAAGATATTACACCTATTCAGCCACGCTCGGAGCTGATGGTTGGTTCACCCGCGATGCACGTTACGCAGCCACGGTAGCCTGGACGTACCTAAATGGAGCGAGCATTACTGATTTTAATTACTGTGTTGGCTCACCGAAAGCTTTGCAGGTTGCTGTGTCTTCAGTCACAGCCCCTGCTGCAATGCTTGTGTTGTCATATACCCAAAATTCAACCTGGAGCTATGTCCGATTCTATGCACTCAATTGTGTGGCCTCTTTTCAGGATGCATTTAATTTTCTGTCAAACTTCAATAGCAATACCATGGAGCATGTAGAGCTCTATGGTGTGGCACCAATGCTTATCCAGACATCTAGTGGAAATACGTTCACTGATGTCCGTATTGCTGAGGATATGTTCAATGGGTATCGTAGTTTTCCGACGACCGGTGCTCGTATTGGAAATGACCCCAATGCTTCCGCCAGACTTATAGATGACACCAAGTATTATCTCAAAACGAGAACCTTCTATGACTGGGATAATCGGTCAATTTATGCCGAGGGGAGAACAGTGTCCGCTACTCCATTTATTGGTAGTCAATTTTTCCCAGCTTTTTTTGGAGCTTATAATAATGCCACTCGTGCGGTAACCTTGACTTGGATCAGACGCGATCCTACATCCAGTGGTGCAGCTGGAACAACGACTTACCAGATTTTTAGAGATACCTCTGCCGCCTTTACGCCTAGTTCTACCAATAGAATTTTTGATACCTTGACCGTAGCGACTGTCTCGTATCTGAACGGCTTCATCGCCACCATTACTGCTACCGCATCGCCTGTGCGAACCATTACTTTTGCTGCTGCAGGTAGAACCATTACTTTGGGTGGGGCAGGGGCGGGAAGCTTTACTACCGCCGGGTATGTAGCTGGAGGAAACGTGGTCGTGGCAGGAACAGTATCTAATGATGGCACTTACACTATTTTATCTTTCACTGCTACGGTAATAACGCTCACCACCAATCACACCAATTTGGTCAACGAAACCGCGCCCAATGGTGCTACCTTGAATGGTGTACCTCCGGTTAATGGAACATCCTATTATTACAAACTCCGTAAGTACGACGCGATACTCTCGGGTATTACCAGTGCTTCAGGTACTGTTTCACTAACTTCTCTAACGACCGCTCAAAATTTCAACACAGGTCTTGGTTCAATTATCAACCTACAGGGCACAAGCGGTGAATTCAAAATTCGTATTCCGGTGGGTTCCACTACCAATTTCATGGCAGGTAACGTTTTTCCCGGATTAACATTAGCAGGAACCGGTATTGGATCGGGAGCAAAAGTGGTTAGTATTGATACAGCTTGGCAAATAACTGTTGATGTTGCCAACTCTTCAACCTTTGTTGGTACTACTGCCACTCTTGGTCTTGCCACAGGTGCTGCGCCAAATAACAATATATATGTCGTCGGACCGGGGATCGCCCGACCCACGAGAGTCTCTTCAGTCACTAATTCCACCACTATTGTTGTTGATACAGCTTTTATTGCTACCTTTTCTGCTCAGGCAATATTTTTTGAATACGGCACTGATAGTTCAGAGGTCGAGGTTACTCCAAGCGGGCCAACCTTAGCGGCGTTTAACTTCCTTACTCAATCGAATGATTTTACCCATGCCAACTGGGTCAAAACAAACTTAACTGCTACTGCTAATCAAGTGAGTGGGCCAAATGACATCGGTTTTGGTATAGCAGCAGCTCCAACCGCGGACCGTCTTGCCTCTACTGGTCCAGCTGCAAAGGCAGTCCAAACCATCACCTCGTATCTTGAAATTGGTGCAAGCTATACTTTCTCTGTCTATATCAGAACTGATGCACACCATTACGCTCAAACTGTTACTGGACTGCTAGCGATAAATACCACTGTTGAAACCACCGAAGCATTTACTGCCACAGGTGTCTGGCAGAGAATATCTGCTACTTTTACTGCGACTGCAGTAACACACACCTTCAAGATCGAGATGACTACCGAGGGTAGTTATATCTATGCCTCGAATGCCCAAGTAAACCAGGGTTCGACAGCTCTGGTGCCGGT
>CAYSXR010000010.1:0-38118 GCA_964435035.1 uncultured Gammaproteobacteria bacterium | reverse complement strand
ACTTCGCAGCCCATCGACGAGACGACATTCGCGATGCCCGCTTCCCGGAGTGCGAGAACCGAGAAGAAGCCCTCGACGAGGACGACACGCGTGGTGCCTGCCTCGCGGACGCGATGCTCGTTGAAGAGCACGAGTTCCTTTCGAAAGCCTTTGGGGAACTTGTACTTCCCATGCTCCCGAATGTCCTGGGGCTTCAGTCTCCTACCTGCGTAAGCGACGAGGTGCCCCAGGTCGTCGTGAATCGGAATCACGATGGTGCCCCGAAGCATGCCCTTGGCACACCACCCGACACCGAAGTGCTCGACGGTCGAGAGCGCAAGCTTGCGATCGACGAGCAGGTGCGGGTGGTCGTGGAGGAGGTGGAGCTTGAGGTCGAGGACCGGGTTTCGCTCGGGAGCGTCCTTCTTCGCGTCAGGCGTCGACGATGAAATCGGCGCCGTAGGCGGAGATGTGGGCGTTCCTGAGGAGACTCTGAAGAACTCGTCGAGGCGGAGGGCGGCTTCTCGAACCGAGATGCCTTCCTTCTTGGCGACAAAGTCGAGTTGGTTCCCGCCTCCCTGGCACTTCGAGAAGCAATGCCAGATATTCCGCTCGAGCTCCGCGTGGAACGCTCGTGGAGAGTCCCCACCGTGTACCGGGCAGGGCCCAATGAGGCGGTTCCCATGCTTGGTTAGGGTCGTGATTTTGTAGTAGCGGAGGATGACATCTTCGAGCGATATTCGCTCTCGGATGTCCTTGAAGTTGATCCAGGCAGGCATAGGATGTCAGATCAGCCCGAGTTTGATAAGCGGGCTCGTGACGGAGTGCTCTTCAGCGCAGCCATCGCACGGATACTCTTCAGCATCCGGCTCGACTTCGTGCTCACACCCGCACGCTGAACAGCGAGCTCGTACGACCGAGTCGATGAGGAAGAATTTGACCTCACCGACCGTGAAGCCATCGATGGCTTCGGCGTGGTCGTCTCTCCAGTCGATCTCGTGGAGTTTCGACATGGCATTCTCCTTGTCGGGAAGGACCGGTCCGAGGTAGATCCTCGGACACGTGGTGCGAGCTCCCGAAGCTCGATCACCCGGCCCAGGCCGACCCCGAGGACGCGTCCTGTCGCAGGCGCGCGGGGTCAGAGCGGTCGAGGCTGATGCGACAGGGCCTCGACCAACTGTGCGTGGTCACGGGCTCGGACGACGCCCCTGGACCGGCTGATGCCGAGGAGGAGACCTCGGCCAACTGGTAGTTGTCGTTATCGCGAGAGCATGCGAGCGAGGAACGGCGTCAGCTCCTGGCCGCGTGCGGTGACGGTCGCGATCGCGTGATAGGCAGGCAATAGCATGAGGTCCCCTGCGGTGTACGTCGGCTCGAGCGTTGGTCCGAGCACGCGTGCGTCTTGGGCACCGATCCTGAAGAAGAGCCTGGTGCCGACGTTTCCGAGGACTGCGTCGCGCACATGTTCGCCGAGCTGCCCCAAGTACTGGTGCGAGAGCACGAGGCCGAGGCCGTACTTCCTCGACTCGGACAAGACCGTTGGGATCGAGCCAGATACGAAGTGCTGAAACTCATCGAGGTAGCAGAAGAACGGGGGCGAGCTTCTGCCGCGCCGCATGGATGCGAGGTACAGGGACGAGAGAATGAGGGAGCCAATGAGCGCGGCCATGTCCTCGCCGAGCCGGCCGACGGCCAGGTCGACGATGAGAACGACGCGCTTCTCGAGGTAGAGGTCGAAGTCGAGTCGCGAACGCTCACCTCGAAGCATTGGGCCCGCAACCGGATGCGCGACCAAGCTGCCGAGCTTGTTCATGATCGGCGCGAGCGCTTCAGAGCGGAGCCGCGGCGAGAGCGACGCGAACTCCCGCTCCCATACGTCGCGGATGTATGGATCGAGGGCCCGATCGACGACGCGCTGACGCAGATCCTCGTCGAGGTAGAAACGGTGAAGAAGGCCGAGGCTCGCGCGCGGGTGGTGGGCAACCGCGAGGATGCCGAACCGCAAGTAGTGCTCCATGCGCGGTCCCCAGGAATCCGCCCATCGGTGCTTGAACACCGAGACGAGCTCGCTCGCGAGGAGTCCGTGCTCTGCTATGGGCGAGGGCCCACGCCTAAAGACGTTGAACGAGGGCGAGGCTCCCTCCTCTCCGGGCGCGATCCTGACGACGAGCCGGTGTGGTGTCGTCGAGGCAAGGGTCGCGACCTCGGCAGCGAGCGACCCGTGGGGATCAAGTACCGCGAGCCCCACGTGGTTCTGAAGGTCCTGCGCCACCAGCGAGCGAACCAGGGTCGACTTCCCGGTTCCGGTCTTCCCGATGATCCATGTGTGACGAAGTCGGTCCTCCGGCAAGAGCCCGAACCGGGTCGCGTGGCCGCGAAAGACTGCTTCCCCGAAGACGGTAAGGGACCGACCGGCAAGGTCGACGGCGGGCACCCGGGACGCGGCGGCTGACCTCGCTCGTCGCGGACGAAGATGTTGATGGTGAGGGACATACATGACCAAAATGCTTAGAGATTAGTGAAAGGCGTCGAGGCCGAACCGGTGGTGGTCGCCGGCGACGTCGACGAAGTCGGTCGTGGCAAGGGTCTCGGGCGTGAACGTGGTTGGCGGGTGCGTGCGCGATAAATGTCTGGGCGCAGCAGCAAACCACACGAACCGATGTCCCTGCCGCATCCGACGAGCTGCGAGCGCTCGAAGGTTCTCGACCCGGTCGGCCGAGGGCGAGACGACCACAACCCCGCGCACGCGCCGGTGGCCGAATACGTTGGCGAAGTAGCCACCGCGGTTGAGGCCGACGTAGTGATCGAGCTTCTCGACCAGGCGCGTGTTCCCTCCCTTGACGCCAGCGTGCACCACCTCGAGGTAGAACGTCGTTGGTGAGGGCAAGGCACCCCCGGTGATCGTGATTGCCGCGTCAGGAACGACAGCGCGGTGACCTGCCGGGTGCGCGCGGTACCTGCTCAAGGCCGAGCGAAGGGCGTGATCGCGGAGGACGACAACATTGCACCCGGTGCCGTCGAGGACGACATCGGCTGACACGAGGAAGTCGGTGACGACGAGCTCGTGCAGCAGATGCTCGTACCCGATCCGCTTCGCGGCGGTTGTGTGTGCGACCGCGGCGACGGGAACGCGGAGCAGATCGGCGACAACGTTGGCGCCCGCGCGAGCGAGCGAATAGAGAGGTCGCAACCGCGGGCGCCCCCCGTCGACCGGAGGCATGAGGTAGGTGCGCTCGATGAAACTCGCGTCGAGGAGCTCCTTCAAGCGCGCCTGTGCGGCACGAAGGGACCGACCGCGAAAGAAGAGATGGTGTAGGTGTTCGCTCGTCTGGAAACGGTGAACATGGATCGACGCCAGAAGCTTGACGTCGCGCGGTTGGATGAGCATGACAGGAGGTGAGGCGCGAGTGAGGACTCGTCGCTGGATTTGCCGCGAAGATTAGGAGAACGGGATGGCGAGCTGGTCAATTAGCTATGACCTTGACACCGACAAAGTCGAGGCAGCAAAGAAGAAGAACCGTGCGATCTACGACGAGGTAAACGGTATCCTCAAGGCGCAGGGCTTCGGCGCCCGAACTTTGCACAACGTCTGGACTGCGAAAGACATCACCGATAGCGAACCGGATGCACGGAAGCTTTTCGACAATTGCTGCGCGGCGCTGCGCGCTGCAAAGCTGACCGATTTCTTCACTGGCATCGCGTTCTTCAAACGAATCCACAAACGGGACGCGCCTTAGCGGCTTCTCTCGAGTGTGACGAGGTGACACTCTCCCCGTCACGCGTGCTGGTGCGGATACACGTTCCGCCGACCCGACCCGCAGGTGTCGTGGCGGTCGGCGAGGTCGAGGTGAAAAATCGAGTCCGACACCACCCCGCTCACCACGTTTATCGTTCACCGTGCGGGTTCCCGATCGCGATAGCGTCGGGGTAGTCCGCGCGCGTCCCGTCGGTGCCGGCACCGACTCCGGCGGATCGTCTTCCTGGCTCGACCCTGCTTGTCAGGGGCGGTTCAGACAGGTAGATCGAGGCGACGGAGTCGGGGGCGAAGCCACCGACGGGCGCGCTCTGTCTAGCCGTTGTTGTAGCCATTTGTTCTAGCCCGTAGGGGTTCGCCAGATACAACGAACCGGCTACCGCGGGTCGCGGTTGATGAGGCGGTACTGCCACTGATAGCGACGAAACGGGTGGCGACGAATCTCGATCGGATGGCCGAAGGACACGAGCTTGAGCTTCGCGGTAGCGAATGTATGTCCGACGCGGCGAACGAGTTCCTGGGTCGCGTGCCAGCGACCATCACGGAGTACGGCGTAGAGCAGTTCGTGTTTGAGGCGGGGGACGTGGTGCATAGGCGTGTAGTCGGTGCGTCACCCGGTGAGTCGTCGGCGAGTCTCGTCGATGCAGCGATCAGCGCCCCACGCAAGATCAGGATAGACCTGCTCGAGGGTGACCGCAAAAAGGCGGAGAAGGAGCATCAGGTTCTCGGCACGTGGGAAGCGTCTTCCTCGCTCGATCTCGTAGTAGGAGTCGATGTCAACGTGGCCGAGATAGCGAGCGACGTCCCGTTGCGTGTAGCCGCGAAGGCGACGCACCCGCCGCCACTGGTTTGGATAGGGAACCCTCCTTCGTCCACGTCGGAAACGACGGGCGCGCCGTGACCTCATAGGCGATGCACAGAAATTAGGTGACTAATCTGCCCGCTGCGTCATTCTCCGGTACGGTCGCGCTCACGCGCTCCGCTGCGGGCGCGGGGACCTCCCCGCTCGACCAAGCCCGCAAGGGCACGCACGAAGATCATCAGTTCGACCAGGAGTGCTGCCCGCTCGTCCGGTGTGTGTGCCGGGTAAGCGCGAGCAAGCAACTCATCGAGCTTCGGATCGTCAAATGGAAGATGTCGCATAGGCTTCCTACAGGATATGTCTTTCGGCCTACGCATCGTGAGGGGTACTTGTGCCAGGGTTCTGCCGCTACCGCTGATGGGCAAGCCTGTGGATAACAACAACGAAGAAGCGCCCTTCTGCGTGAGGATGTAGGGCGCATGTGCCAGTGTTCTTCATCACGCGTCTCAAGTACGCTGAAGAGACCCTCTTCTTGATGTCTATAATCGCTCTATTATGCCATATTTTGACTCTCGCCGCCACCGTGGCACACTCGAGCGCGTGTTCTGCTATGTGCGCGTATCGTCGGACGACCAGGCGCATGGCGCATCACTCGCCGAACAGCGCCGTATTATCCACGAGTTCTGCAGTCGTCGTGGTCTTGTGGTGAAAGCGGACATAGAAGACATAGAGTCGGCCGCGAAAGCCGGACGAACGGGTTTCACTGAGATGGTGAAACGACTCGCGAAGCGTGAAGCGGATGGTGTTGTGTTCCACAAGGTCGATAGGAGTTCACGCAACTTTCGAGATTGGGTCACGATTTCTGACCTAATGGACCAAGGCCACTACATCGCGTTTGCCTCCGAGGGCCTCGACAGCTCAGATCCGGGAGGCCGCCTCACAATGGACATCCTCGCCGCGACAGCCGTACACTTCATCAGGAACCTACGAAGCGAGGTTGTGAAGGGACTCGAAGGACGAGCTCGTCAAGGTTACTGGCCGAGGAACGCCCCATTCGGGTACCTCAACCCACCCTCCGAAACGCCGAAGGGCGAGCGCGGCCGGAAGATTGCCGACCCGGAACGCGCTCCAATCATCCGCGAACTCTTCGAACTGTACGCGACCGGCGCATACACCCTTGACGAGCTCACCGCGGTCGCACGGAAGCTCAGGCTGACCAGCAAGAGCGGTGCTTTCCGGACGCGGTCGAGGATCGCGAAGATGCTCGACAATCCGTTCTACGCGGGCTTCGTCCCCTACCACAGCGAACTGTACCCTGGACTTCATGAGGCGATCGTACCAGCGAAGGTGTTCGCCGCGGTCCAGGCGATCCGGACCAGGCGGAAGCACCCGCACCTCTTTGTCGTCGAACCGAAGTACGTGTACCAGCGCCTCTGCCGGTGCTATCACTGCGGGCGGTTCATCATCGCCGAGCGGAAACGCGGACACGTCTACTACCGATGTCACACCCGCGGGCACCCGAGCGTATGCCTGCGCGAAGAGGTGATCGACGCTGCCGTTGAGCGCGAACTGTCCAGCGCAGTGCTCTCGAAGGCCGAGCGCGATCTCGTCGTCGAGGTGATTGAGCGCATGTACGCTGACGAAGGACACATGCTCGAAGAGACGCGAGCACGCGCTCGCTTTGAGCTGAATGAGAAGCGGACGGCCCTTGAGCGCCTGACACGGTCCTACATCAACGGGTTAGTGGAAGAAGACTTGTACGCGAAGCTGAAGACCGAGCTCGTCGTCGCGGTGAGGGACCTCGAGGTGAAGCTAGACGAGGGCGACACGCCACCCGCGGAGCTGATGAAGGACCGAGTCCTCGCGCTGCTCGACGCGCCGTCGGCGCGGTTCCGCAAATACGAAAAAGAGAAGCGTCGAACACTTCTCATATCCATGTACTCGAACATTGTCGTTGAAGGGAAATCTGTCTCAACTGAGCCAAAAAACTGGCTTCGTATCGTTCTCGACCGAGAAAAATTCCCCTTGAGTAGCGCCACGGGGAATCGGACCCCGGTTCCCAGGATGAAAACCTGGTGTCCTAACCACTAGACGATGACGCCATTTTTGTATACGTGAGTTAGTATGGAAAAGTATAGTAAAAAAAGTAATAACTGTCAATATAGACGGTTATAAAAAGCGAATCGGGTGTAGTGCATCCACATCTACACCCGAAAATACCACGTCACCTCTTGTGAGTACGGGGAGATGAACCCGATGACCCCATCTCACCCACTCTACGACCATGTTGAGGTGTCGACGGTGTCTGGGGCCAACCGCCATATCGAGGATGGCTCCGATGACGGAGCAGTCTCTCATGCATACGTCCGAGTTCGTCATTCCACGAATGTCCCACCTGGATCTCGAACTGCCATCCAAGATGCTTGAAGACGAACCCCAGCAGTGCGAGGAGCGAACCTACCGCAACGAAACCGAGCACGATCTCTGCAGTAGTATTCATCCCATCGAACATCAGTAGCGAGGCAACCGACCCCGCCAGAATACAGACGAAGACACTCACGAGCAACCATTGATGCTTCATAGAACACCTCCACGGTACAGAAGCAAAAAATAACATATAATAGAAATAGCGTAGTGTCAATACAAGAAATAGTCGACATTGATTTACTAGAATTGTTCTGTTAGTATACATTCACTATGAAGATACTTGGAATCGAATCATCATGCGACGACACCTCAGTCGCACTGATAGAAATAGACAAAAAAAATCTAACGGTGCTTGCAGAAAAAACTGCAAGCCAAATTGATATACACGCCAAATTCGGCGGAGTAATTCCTGAGGTAGCAGGAAGATTGCATGCAGAATATATCACTCCAGTGATTGAAGAAGTATTAAAAGGACACGAGAAACCTGACGCCATTGCGGTCACGTTTGGCCCAGGACTTATTACCGGACTTCTTGTTGGTGTCGAAGCTGCAAAAACATTATCATACGTCTGGGATATACCACTGATCCCCGTTAATCATATCGAAGGACATTTTTATTCTCCTGAAATTTCAAAAACGGATTCTAAAAGAAAACCAATAGAATACCCCGCACTTGCACTTATCGTGAGCGGCGGACACACTGAACTCGCATTATCAAAAAAAGAAGGAGAATATAAAAAAATTGGTGGCACTCGCGATGATGCAGTTGGTGAATGTTTTGATAAAGTCGCAAAATTACTTGGTATCCCCTATCCTGGAGGACCAACAATTTCCAAACTTGGAGAATCGGGTGATGACACTAAAATCAAATTCCCACGTCCAATGCAAGATTCAGACAACCTTGATATGAGTTTTTCTGGATTAAAGACTGCGGTACTATACTGGCTGAAGGATCACCCAATCACTATTGAAAAAATAAAATTTGAAAATGAAGAAGGTTTGTTTACCATCGAAGATGTCTGTGCGAGTGTAGAGACGGCAATTACTGATGTACTAATTTCAAAAACAACCACCGCAATCAAGAAATACAGTCCAAAAACACTAATTCTCGCAGGTGGAGTTTCTGCAAATAAAAAACTTCGAGGTGAACTTGAAATACTTACCCAGAAATTAGAAATTTCATTTCGCCTTCCAGAACTTTCATACACCACCGACAATGCTGCGATGATCGCGGTTGCAGGATATCATCGACACCAAGCAAAAAAAACAATTAGTTGGAAAGATATTGCTGCAGACCCACAATCAACATTATACACCTACTAACAAACAACCTATATGGAACCTAAAATTCCGCTCATCAACGGCAAATCAATCACCTTGGAAATGTGCAAAAAATATCTAGGGAAAACCGTTACTCTCACTATTGACCAACCCTACGGCACGACCTACAAAGGAACATTATATAAAGAAAACTATGGATATGTGCCAAATACCTTGGCACCAGATGGGTCAGGAATAGACGGATATTATTTGGGCGAAAAAGCACCTCTCACCGAAGCTACAGGAAACTGTATTGCCATCATCCATCGCCTCGAAGATGACGATGATAAACTCGTCTTGGTCCCTGAAGGTACTACACTGACGAACGAACAAATTGAAGCAGCAGTTGATTACAGAGAAAAACTATTCAAGCACACTATTGTGAGACAATAGAAAGAATTATTCTCTGATTTGTACTGCATCTACCCCAAACACTTCTCTGACTTTCGAAAGCATTTCAACACTCGGTTCCACCAAAAACTGAGTTTTGATATTCCCGCCTTCGAGGTGAATAAAAACTTCATGAGTTCCAGGGTATGCTCCCAAGACTTCTTTGAGCTTATCCGCATTATTTTTGATAAATTCTTTTTCAGTTGTAATTAAAATATGTGGAGGTCGCTTTACCGGCTCATGACTTGCACTTTGCCCTGATGCAAGCGACAGAAATCTCATAACCTCTCGTGAATTTTCGCGAGTAAGCGCATACGCTTTTTCCACAAATATTTTGTTATCACCATCTTCTTTGGGAGTTTTACCAACTACACAAAGAATATTTCCATCTACCCATAAATCTTTAGTGGTCTCATAAGTTTTTGGAAAAACCAGAAGTTCCATAAGACCAGTTGTATCCTCAATCGTTGCAAACATCATGATCGACCCTTTTTTGGTAATTTTTTTCTTGAGGGCGCCAACTACTCCTCCAACTACAACCCAAGCATCACGCGTATACCCATCGATTTCTGCAAGAGTAACAAACTTCCCCTTCATCTGAGATTCATAGTACGCGAATGGATGTGAAGAAAGATAAATACCAAGCAAATCTTTTTCCCATTTTAGTTTTTGATCTAGGGTAGCCTCTGGAGCAGATTTTAAAACTACTTTTGCATCAAGTGCAATATCAGTGCCGGAAAAAAGAGAATTCTGATTCGTTGTTTTTCGCTCACGATGCTGTCGTAAATATCCTAATATATTTTCACTATTAGAAAATAATAATCCTCGATCATAACCGAATCCATCAAGCGCCCCAGCTTGCCCTAAACTCTCAAGAGATTTTTTATTCAAATCTTTATCATCAATGCGTTCAAGGAAATTTTCAAAATCTGTGTATTGCCCATTCTCTTTTCGTTCTCGATAAATCACCTCACAGATATGCTCTCCCACATTCTTGATTGCAGTCATACCAAAACGTATACGCCCTTTCTCGCCTGGCTTTGATACCATAGCAAATGACCTGAAACTTTCATTCACATCAGGCGGTAATACTTCAATACCGATACGACGACACTCACCAACAATCTGAGCAATCTTATCATTATCCCCTGATTCAGCCTGAAGAACCGCAGTCATATACTGTACCGGATAATGTGCTTTCATATACGCTGTTTGGTAAGCCACAATTCCGTAACTTGCTGCATGAGCTTTATTAAATCCATACGCAGCGAAAGGCTCGATCGCATGCCACAATTCATCGATTTTTTCCTGTTTCAATTTTCCATGTTCCTTACACCCTTTATAAAATTTCACTTTTTGTTGAGCCATTTCCTCAGGAATTTTCTTACCCATGGCTTTACGAAATTTATCAGCCTCCATCCAATCGTAACCCGCAAGCTCGATTGCAGTAAGCATGACATCGTCCTGATACACGAGAAGACCGTACGAAGCACCAAGAATCTTCTCAAGTCGAGGATCTGGGTAAGTCACGAGCGATGGATTATACTTACGACGAATATACTCAGGAATTGACTCCATTGGCCCTGGACGATACAGTGCAACCATAGCCATAATATCTTCAATACGGTTTGGTTTGAGCTCTTTAACCCACCGAGTCATCCCCGATCCTCCCAGCTGGAACGTACCCATCGTTTCTCCACGAGCAAGCATCTCAAACGTTTTAGTATCATCAAGTGGAAGATTATAAATATCAATTTTTTCACCTGTAGTTTTTTCCACAATCACGACCGCATTCCCGAGAATTGCCAAGTTTCTGATTCCCAAAAAATCGTTTTTAAGTACCCCTGCAGTTTCAACAGCCTTCATTTCATACTGAGTAGTAATCTTTTCTCCACCAGTTTCACGCTGTATCGGGGTGTAATCAGTCAATGGCGTAGGTGAAATAACTACTCCTGCCGCATGAATCGAAGTATGCCTTGCACATCCTTCTACTTTTCGAGCAAGATCAAGTAAACGCTTTACTTGAGGATTAGTATCATAAATCTTTTTTAAGTCCGGTTCTTCCTTGAGCGCACGCTCAATAGTCATAGGAAAACCTTGTGCACCCTGCGGGATAAGCTTAGACACCTGATCACAAAAGCTATATGAGTATCCCAATGCCCGCCCCACATCACGCACACTGGCACGCGCTGCCATAGTTCCAAAGGTAATAATCTGTGCCACACGATCAGCACCATATTTCTTGGTCACATATTCAATCATCTCTTCACGACGATCGTCAGCAAAGTCAGTATCGATATCGGGGGCACTTGGACGAAATGGATTAAGGAAACGTTCAAATGGAAGCTTGAAACGCATTGGATCAACAGTTGTAATACCAAGTACATAAGAGACCAAAGAACCCGCAGCTGATCCTCGAGTAGACTCTACAATACCTACCTTTTTTGCGTATCCTACATAATCTGCTACACACAAAAAGTATGGAGAGTATCCTTTGGTTTTAATAACATCAAGTTCGTACTCAATACGTTTGGTGATTTCTTCAGTCACTGGATTATAAAAATTTCCCACACATCGATACGCTTCGTCACGGAGGTGATCATCATAAGTCTTGCCCAGAGGAACTTCAATTGGCGCAAAATGCCATACATTAAGCGGAATCTGAATATCAATACGTTCCGCAATTTTCACCGTATTCTCAATCGCCTCAGGTACATGACGAAAACGCGAAATAATATCTGAGGCAGTATTCAGTGATCGGTCTATCTGGCGATAATCCTCTCGATCGGTATATTCCACTTTCCAACCCTCAGCAATACATCGCAAAATATCCTGAGCTTCAGCATCTTCAGTATGTAGATAATGTACATCTCTTGTAACCACCAAACCTACATCCGTATCTTTAGACAGTTGAATCAAATTAGTATTCACAAGCAATTGCCCCTCAATTCCCGGATGATCTTGCAATTCAAGAAAAAAATTTTCCTTTCCAAAAATACTACAATATTCTTCAATAACTTTTTGTGCACCAGATATATCACCTTTCTTTATCAACTGTGGAATCTCTCCTTCAATCGGTCCCGAAAGTGCGATAATGCCTTTTGCGCGTTTTTGTAACAACTCTTTATCAATTCGTGGTTTTCCATTAAAAAAACCGTTCAGATGTCCTTCTGAGGACAATTTCATGAGATTCTGATATCCTTCAAAATTTTCTGCAAGTAAAATAAGTCGATAGAGCTGCTTATCAAGTTCAGGATCTTTTTCCATCATTCCACGTGGGGCAATGTATGCTTCAAATCCAATAATTGGTTTGATTTCATTATCGAGACATGCCTGATAGAACTCAATCGCACCATACATTGACCCATAGTCAGTTAAAGCAATTGCCTTAAAACCCATTTTCTTAGCAGCCTTAACAATCGCCTTAGGCTTTGCCAAGCCATTCAAAAGCGAATAATGGGAATGTACGTGTAGATGTACAAAATCAGACATAGTATGTAGCGTAGTATAGACTATAATACAAGGTACGAAGGCCTATGTCTAGATGAAAAAAGACTCACTCGAAAGCAGGTCTTTTTGTATTAAAGAGTACTGATTATTTCAAAATGTATGTCCACATTTCTTCAAGTCGACTATATTACGTATTACATCCACACCTTCTTTTTTTAGAATCTCAATTTTCTTTGCAGATCCAAATGCATACCCTCCGATACATCCCGTTGAAGTTACTACTCGATGACATGGCACTTTCGGAGCATAAGGATTCCTATTGAGAGCATTCCCAACCGCACGTGAAGCACGTGGTTTACCTAAAAATTTGGCAATCTGCCCATACGTAGTTACCTTACCCTTAGGAATACGTTTAAGAGCTTCGTATACCTGCAACTCAAACGAAGTTGGCTTTCGCATAAAAATCTACTGCGAAGAGGTAAACACATCAAGGTATTGTTTCCACGTCGATTGGTCTCCAAATAAAGAACCGTACTGTTTCATAAAATCCGAAACTAGAGGTGGAAGATAAATAAGACCAATAATAACAGGGATAAGAATCAAAAAAAGTTTAAAATAACTACCAAATACCATCCAGCTCAACCGTCTCTGGATTTTACGATTCTGCTGATAAATAACCTGAGACCATTTAATGTTCTTCTCAATCAAGGTCTTCAAATCGTCGTGTTCACTGGGCATCTTTTTCTCAGGAGTGATAATAGGAGAAAAAGGAGTCTTTTGCTCCTTTTCAACTTCATGAAAGGAGGATTCAGTGTGTTGAGCGTGTGATTTCATAGGATAGTTGATAATACAGACATAATACCTCGAATAGAGATAAACAGCAAGAAGATATAAGAAAGAATAAAGATTGAAAAATGAAGATTATCTTAGAGCACTTAGAACAATGGGTAGATAATCTTCAATCTTCAATTCTCTATTCACTACTTCCCATTCTCAAGCTCGCGGACCTCTTTTTGAAATTTCTTCACATCTTCAAACGCACGATAAATTGACGCAAATCTAATATAGGCAACTTTATCAAAACGTTTGAGATGGGCCATGACAATTTCCCCAATCTCTTCACTAGAAATTTCACGTCGATTTTTTTTCTGAATTTTTCGCTCAATTGAATGCGTCATTTTATCAAAATTCTCCTGAGTGTATGGACGCTTGGTGAGCGAATGAATAATTCCCGTTTCAAGTTTTTTCCGTGAGTACGATTCACGTCTTCCATCATTTTTAATAACTATAATATCAAGAAGTTCCATTTCTTCCATGGTAGAAAAACGATATTGGCATTCAGCACATTCACGTCTACGCCGAATAGCATACCCATCATGGGTGAGTCGAGAGTCGACCACCTTGCTTTCTTTGGAATGACAAACTGGACAATGCATATAATAAAACAGTATAGCACTCCCCCATTTCTAAATCAAAATCTCCCCTTATCGGGGAAATTTCAAAGTCACAATTTCAAAGTTCAAATAAAACATCAAAACCAGAAAACTTTTTTCCATTCGTATATTCGTACCATTCGTAATTCGCATGTCTACATGCCCATCTTCTTCCGTAAAAATGTCGGAATTTCCAAATCTTCATCATCAGATGCTTCTACGGGTTTTCGTACTTGTGCAGACCCTTGACTAGGTACACGCTGAGAAGATGCATCTACCGCAACTGATTTCTTGGTAAATGAACCTCGAGGCTCAGGAACTGGGTTACTATCCTCTTCTTCAATAACAGCTGTTTCTTGATTCTTTTTAGTAAACAATCCTGATTTGATACCAAATGGTCTTGCAGTGAACACATCCAATCCTGGATCATTACTTGAGTCAAGGTTTATTTTACTATCGCGATCACGGACCGAAATTTCTCGCTCATCAAAGCCAGTAGCGACCACCGTTACACGAATTTCCTCACCCATACGTTCATCTACTACCGCTCCAAAAATAACCTTCACATCTTCAGAAGCAGAGCTGGTAACAACTTTTGCTGCATCGGCAACTTCTTGCATACCAAGTCCCGTACCACCAGTAATCGTAAATAGAATACCACGAGCTCCATCAATTGAAATTTCAAGCAGTGGACTGGAGATGGCAGCTTTTGCAGCATCAATAGCACGATTCTCGCCACTTCCAATTCCAATACCCATAAGGGCGGAACCAGTATTACTCATAATGGTTTTTACATCAGCAAAGTCCACATTGATGAGTCCTGGAATAGTAACTAATTCAGAAATTCCTTGTACCCCTTGTCTCAAAACATCATCAACAATTTTAAACGCATCAAGTAATGAAGTTTTTTTATCAATAATTTGTAAAATTCGGTCATTAGGAATAGTAATAATAGTATCAACATGTCCAACCAACTGTGCATAAGCTTCTTCGGCAATTATTTTCCGCTGAGGTCCTTCAAATGAAAAAGGTTTGGTAACTACCGCAACAGTCAAAATTCCCATGTCCTGAGCAATTGAAGCGACCACAGGGGCTGCCCCTGATCCGGTTCCACCACCGAGACCACAAGTAATAAAAATCATGTCAGTATCCTTCAATGCTTCTCGAATCTCATTTTGAGATTCTTCAGCACTACGTTTACCGAGCTCAGGATTCATACCTGCACCCAATCCACGAGTTACCGTTCTACCAATATGTATTTTTCGTGCAGCAGGATTATGATGCAGTGCCTGTACATCGGTATTCAAAGCGAGAAATTCTACACCCCGAATATTACTCTCTACCATTCGAGCAACTGCTGATCCGCCGGATCCACCGACACCAACCACTTTAATTTTTGCAAATGTTTCAATATCTGGTTTTACCTGGGGCATATCGTTGTGACTTATTGAGTACAATTTGTATTCAGTCTTATCTTATTTGAATAAGTATACTACGCAAGTAATACCAGTGTAAAGGTTTTGATAAGTCATGTCAACAAAGAAAATTTAATAATTAGTAGTGAGTTATAAACCATAAGTAATAAATAGTAAGCTGGTTAAACAAAAAATCCTCTTAATAAAAGAGGAAAGAATGATGCATCACTCACGACTAATCAGGGTACAAAATTTTTAAAAATCGAACGTATTTTTTCAAAAGTCTTACCTGCAATATCAGACGATGAAACACGCTTACCCGGAGACTGTGCAAAAGCACTCCCCCACTTTACAAGACCTACTGCAGGAACAAAAGCAATATCATTTACTTTATCAGTAATACTTTCAATAGAAAGTGGATATCCAATTTGACTAGGTAACGCAAGGACTTCTTTGGCACAATCAATAAGACCTTGAATTTTTGAACCTCCACCAACAAATAAAGCACCTGCAGGGAGCATACGACTTCGTCCAATAGATGACAATTCATCATCAACTTTTTCCAAAATTTCAGTCACCCTAGCTTCAATAATCTGTGCAATATAATAACGAGATACAATTTCTGAGCTTGCAGAACCTGATTCAAACAAGTCTATCGTATCCTTTTTATTCAATTTTTTACTCACACATTCGCCATATTCGCATTTTACTTTTTCAGCAATATCAATCGACGTGCGAAGACCAAGTGCCAAATCATTGGTAATATGAGATGATCCAATAGGAATGACCGAACTATGTATTACATCGCCATCTTCATACACCACAATACTAGTTGTAGGCCCTCCGATATTAATAATCACACATCCTAATTCCTTTTGTCGAGGAGTCGCAACCACTTCACCTGCTGCAAAAATTGAAAGCACAAAATCATCGATATCCACTCCTGCTCGATATACAACCTTACTCAAATTTTTAATATGAGAAGAAACGCTATGAATAATTTTTGTATCCACTTCAAGACGCATACCCGTCATTCCTACAGGGTCCTTGATCCCTGACTGAGTATCAACTGAATAACTTCGAGGTAATACATGTAAAATTTCATAATTCAAAGGAGTGGCAATATTTTTTGCAGCTTCAACTGCACGCTCAATATCTTCCTCGGTAATCTCACTATTTGCCCGAGATACTGCAATAATCCCCTTACTTTCTTGGGCAATAATCTGTGTCCCGGATACTCCTACCCACACATGCTCAATCGGAAGTCCCACAATCTTTTCAGCATGTTCAAGAGCACTAGAAACCGAAGAAACAGCATCTTCAATGCTGCCAATCTGACCTTTCTGAATACCTTCTGATGGAACTTCAGCAGCTCCAATAAGCTGTAGTTCAGGGACTGATTCTCGAGAAGTAGTCAACTGTCCTACCGCCACTCGAACAGCAGTTGATCCAACATCAAGTCCTACAATAATTTCTGTGTGTATCTTGCGTCGTGCCATAAGTATATTAAGCTAGAATAGTATATCATTTTTACAATATAAGCTCAATAATATAAGGAATAAAAACAATACAACCAACGATCAATGACCCAATGGAAGCTAAAAGCACTGCACCGGCCATAATATCTTTTACCAATTCGACCTGTGGAGAAAGTCTTGGTTTCAAAAGATCTAAAAACATCTCAATCGTCGTATTCAAAAGTTCAAGTACCAAGACAAATGCAATCATCATGGCTAAAATAATCTTTTCATACGTCTTCATCTGAAGTAAAAAAGAAAGAACTACCACAAGTACACCTACAAAAAACTGAATACGAAAATTCCGTTCATGGGCATAAGTATAACTAATCCCCCGTATCGCATAGCGGACACTTTTTCCAATAATCATATAGTTAGACTAATTGACTAAGCAATTTTTCTTGTAAACCAAACATCTTTTCAGCATCTTCTTTTGTCATATGATCATAACCAATACTGTGCAAAACTCCATGGATAAGCATTCGAACAAATTCTTCTTGAGGATTAATACCCAATTCTCGAGCCTGTCTTCTAATCTGCGGCACCGAAATAAAAATATCTCCAAGCTCGGGCAATAAGTTCTCAAAAAAAACTTCTCCTTCAGAAAGTGGAAAAGTGAGGACATCAGTCGTAGTATCTTTGCCACGATGACGAAAATTAAGTGAACGCATACGTGCGTCACCAATACAGTGTATATTTAACACCCCTTCCACTTTCAGTTTGCGTAAAATAAAATAGATAAATTCTTGAATTTCACGATCACTAAATAAAGGCGATTTGATTGTCGAAAAAATTACACATTCTATTGCCTTAACTTTCAAAGTCATAGATACAGCGATTAAGGCGTAGTAGAAACAGTTGCTGTTACAGAGGAACCTGTTGGCACAATCAAAGGTATTTGATCAGGGATAGTGCGAGAAGTCGCTGTTGGTCTAAAACTTTGATACATCATCTCAACCGTTGTACGATAAGGAATCGGAGCGGTAGGTTGGAGTTGTTGATAGATAATTGTAAAGACAAAAGTGGGAGTATCAAAGTACACCACGAGACCATCACTCCGTTTCCAGCCCTCAACCCCAAATCGATTGGTAAAAGTAGAAAGTAAATTAAACTGTTCTCCAGGAGCATTTACTTGAAACCACTGTACAAAACTCATATTTGCAGTTTTTTGAAATACACGTACTTCAACATATTCACCACTAATCGCGCTAAACAGCATATGTCTTTCTTCTGCATCAACACCACCTTGACTCCATTGCAGAGGATAGTACATACGGTATTCCGAATAATCATTGATATATTCTCGTACCAATCCTGAATCAGTCAATTTCATAGGAGCCCCTCCTCGCGCGCTATACAAGTTGGACATCTCTTGTCCATCAAAATAGCCATCTTGATCAGTATCCCAAGTTCCACTATCAAGCCCATACAATACTTCTTCAATGTCGGTCAATTGATCAAGATCAGTATCCGCAGTGGTACCCAAATTAACAGGAGGAAATTCAAGAAAATTGGAACTAAGTGAAGGTGTGGTACTTGGAGCCTCTTCAACAGGAGTACTCGATGTAATAATAACCGGAGAAATCGAAGAAGTATTTGTTACAATACGGTTAGCATTGCTACTCTGAGGAACCACTACCGCAACATTTCGTGTAGTTCGATACTGATAAAAATAATAAGCTGAAGCTCCTCCTATCACCAAAAAACCGAGCCCAATAATAAACCACACCATTCGTGACTTTTTTGGAACTTCATTTCCTAATTTTGGTACAGAGTTGTTTGGTCTAACTGCGATTTTTGAATTTACAACAGAACCACCTTTGTCTGATACTGAATCATAAATTACAGGGTTATTCCCACCATAAAAAATATCAGGAATTCTCTGTATTGTTAAATCACCAGAATTTAGATGTGGTTGTAATGAAGTAGTCTTTGAACCAAATAAACCCATAAAAAAAGTTTACGGCGAAGTAGTACTAACAGCAGCGGTAGTTGGTGTCGAAGTTGAAGTTTCAAATAATTTTCCAGGACCGGTTGGGCTATACCCATTTGAAACCTCGACCCCATCAGAATAGCCGTCACTGTCAGTATCAAAAATGAGTGGATTGGTTTGCCAAACCATCACCTCATCACCATCAGACAAACCATCAACATCAGTATCCCAATTTAGAGTATTGGTCCCAAATTCTACCTCGTCAACATCAATAATTCCGTCACTATCAGTGTCCACTGGCTCACCAAAAAGAATGCTGTCTTCTGGATTCGTAGAAGTAGGATTAACCGTAGTTGAATCTGGAATAGTAACTATTGTATCAGGCAGAGTAACGGAAGGAGTGGTGTCTGTTGGAATAAAATTATTCTCAGTCGTGTTTTTTTTGATAAATGACGTATAAATCCACAAACTTCCAAAACCAATCACAATAAGTATTACAAGAGTAATAATAATCATGAGAATTTTTCTCCCACTAAATGGTGCCTCTTGAGGCACCCCCATCTGATTCTCCATAACACCGCGCTCTTCTGCTAAGAATGGCGCTGAAGGTGTATGCATCGTATAGGGCTGCTGTGCAGATTCTGACATGGGTCGAGGAACTACAGGCTCAATAGAAGGTCGAGATGGTGATACAGAAACACCCAATGGGTTAGTGTCAATTTTTGGCTTCAAAATACCTGCATCAAGTGCAGTATTTGCGAGAACCGAAGGTTCTGGTATGTAAGTTGGATCTTGTGTCGGTGCAGAATCCTGAGATCCCTGATCCGAATCAGCAGCATCAAAAATATCTTCAGGCTCACCTATAGGAAGATTAGGGGGTGTATTTCCAGATTTTGGGGGCTGCACATCGTCAAACATATAGTGATAATTATTGAAGAATGAAGATGGAAGATTAAAAGATTAAAAAATTCACACCTTAATCAATCTTGTAATCTTTTAATCTGTATTCTTTAATATTTTAAATTTATTTTTCTAGTGGATTAAATCCCTGTAGAATCTCAAGTCCATCAGGAAATCCATCTCCATCTGTATCTGAATTTAATGGATCAGTCTGGTACACCTCTATTTCTAATCGATCAGGAATCGTATCCCCATCCGTATCAGTCTCTTCAGGGCTAGTACCCAATTCTTGTTCCCGAATATCAGACATTCCATCCCCATCTTTATCGCTGTAATACCATTCTGGAATTTCGATCACTGGTTCAGGAGTAATTGTCTCACGAAAAAAATACCACCACAAGGTATAGCCTAAAATAGCAAGAAATATACACGCACCAACAATAATGAAAGACTTCTTTGACATAAGCTAGATTGTCTTCAAGTATATCATATTCGAAAATGAATGAATATTATATATCAAACATATACAAGCTTTGAAAAAATATTCACAGACCTCGAACTAACCTCTAAGGTCCTGCAGCTTGATTTACCGTAACTGTTTGATCTGGTAATCCTGAACTACTAATAGTTATAATCCCAGATCGAGCTGCGCCCGTATTAGCAGGATACGAAAGTGTAAAAATCGTATCACCCACAACCGATCCACCACTCGTAACTCCAGGAGTCCAACTTAACCAAGGAGCATTATCACTTATAGTCCAGTTAACATTTGAACTTAGAGTAAATTTTTGGGAGGCATCAGAAGAAGACTTAGCTACATTAAATACTGCAGGAGATGCAGGAGATATCCTAAGAGTATCTACAGCAGATTGATTAAGGGTAAATGCTTGAGTTAATCCGCCTCCAGAAACAGTAATAGTACCTATTCGTTCAAAAAGTCCCGTATTCCGAGTGAAGGAATAAGTAAGTGTTCCACTACCAGAACCCGTACTAGCCGAGGTGAGAGTAAACCAGGGTGGATTAGTTGCCACATCCTGACTAGCGACCGCAGTCCAGGTGGCAACATTTGAGGTGACCGTAATAGTTGATCCACTACTACTATCAGTGTTCTTAGCACTTCGTATTGTAGGATTAAGACTAAGAGCTGGTATAGCCAATTGAGTCACTGTAACCTGCCGAGTTATCCCCCCACCAGTAATGGTTATTATTGCGGTTCGATTAGCAAATCCAGTATTTGGTGAAAAACTCAGGAAAAGACTTCCGTCACCCATTCCAGATCCACTTGGCGGTGAAGAAATGGTGAGCCAAGTTTGATTACTAGCTGTAGCAGTCCACCTAATATCTGACGATATTCTAATTGAACTATTACCTGTAGTGCCAGCTGAAACAGTTACCGTATCAGAAGACACATCAAGAGAAGGGGCAACAAGAACCCCTGATTGAGTAACATTAATAGTTTCTACAATTCCCCCACCACTAATAGTGATCGCTCCTGTTCGAGGAGTCACAGACGTATTAGCGGTATGAGAGACTGAGATTGTTCCATTATTTGACCCGTTCAGTGGTGAAACAGTGAGCCATGCGGGAGTAGTAACCGTAGCCTGGCTCGCTACAGCTGTCCAACTAACATTTGAATTTATAGTAACATCACTACTACCTGAACTAGACAAAACACTGAGTGTAGTCGGAGAAACACTAAGAGAAGGTGTTATTGGAGCAGTTCCAGCCTGAGTGACCGTAATTATTTGTGGAGTTACTCCTGAAGCAGTTACGGTAATGGTTGCAGTTCTACTTGTAGCTGACGTATTTGCACTAATTGCTCTAATCCCAATCGTCGTATCACCTGTACCACTAACCTGATTCATAGTAAGCCATGACTGATTATCAGTCACAGTCCAAGCCACATTTGAAGTAATAGTAAATGTATCATTACTATTAGCGGCCGATCCAAGCGTTATTGATGAAGGAAATACTGAGAGCACAGCATTCGTGCCGAACTGACTCACGGTAACAGTTCTAGTGATTCCTCCACCAGTAACAGTAATAGTGCCAGTTCGGGTAGCGCCTGTATTAGCTGTGTAAGACGCTGTAATCGTTCCATTATTTGATCCACTAGCCGGTGTGACCGTAAGCCAAGATTGATCGTCTGTTGCAGTCCAGCTCACGTTTGAAGTCACTCCAAACTGCATACCTCCTTGAGGCGGAGTCGAATTGAGTGTTGTTGTTGATAACGTAAGAGAATTAACAACAGCCGTCCCCGCTTGCGTTACCGTGATAATTTGATTTGGTAAACCAGCGGCACTAACAATAACAGTAGCAATCCGCGGAGCACTTGAAGTATTAGCAGTTGTTGCAGTAAATGAGAGCGTTGCATTATTTGATCCACTAACCGGTGAGACTGTAAGCCATGTCTGGTTATCAGTCACCGTCCAACTGACATTTGATGATACGGTGACTGAATTATTACTCGTACTATTTGCAACAGCGGAAAGACTCACAGCTACAGGAGAAACACTAAGAGAATTAACAGACGGTAATACAGGAGGTACAGTGGGAGGAACTGTAGGTGGTGTTGTAGGAGGAGGTAATGTTGCGGCAACTTGAGTTACCGTGATTGTTCTCGTTATATCTCCACCAGTAACGGTAACTGTTCCCACTCGATCAGCCCCCGTATTATTAATTTGTGATGCGGTGAGAGTAATAGTTCCATTATTTGATCCCGTAGTAGGAGAAACAGTAAGCCAACCAATACTTTCAGTTACAGTCCACGCACCAACATTTGAGGTAACAGCTACGGACGTAGCGCTGTTCTGTAATACTCCAACAGTTGCAGTTGAAGGGACTATGAGGGAAAGAGCAGGAGTAGTGTTGCCACCTGAAAAAGGTACCAATCCACCACATTGAGTAGTGTCAGGCATATTTTCCCGAATTTCACACTGACTAGTGACAATCAGACCAGAACTTGCACCAGTAATTGGTAGCACAGTAAACTTCTTTGCATTATTACTACCACTCACTGAAAGATTAAATACGTGCCAATAACGAGCAACGGGATTCGTACTAGGTACCGCTTCACTAAGAGAAAAAGAATGTACTGGTCTATATATCGAATGTTGTGGATTCTGTCCCACATGATATGCATACACATCTACCCACAATTCATAATCTTTAAACTGATTAATTGGCCCATTTGGTGAAGCAACATAGAAACCAAGAGGTTTATTGGAAGAAAGTATATTTGCGTACATGGTTACTCCTTGTATCGCGATTTTTGAAGCTCCTGGATTCAAAAACTTATGAAAAGCAGCACCAAGTACCGTAGGGTTACCCTCAGCCTGAAGTCGAGTCGGCTCCCAGTACCCATTAACAAACTCCATACTATCATAATTGCGATCTTGCAAAGAACCAAGCACACTATCAAAGTACGAAAAAGTATTTCCTCCCTCAGAAGAAGATTGGTCAATCTTATCCTGATAAAATTCTCCCATAAACAAAGTTCCTGCTGGCTTTTTCTTCCATCGAGTAACAATTCGGATAGTGTTTTCGGGGATTGCTGGCGACGCAACAATCTCATTGACTACTTCGCCACCTTCTCCACGTACTTCATAATCAAACAAATCACCAAGTCCATTTGTAACTACTTGAAGATCGTTTAGAGATGAACCGAGACGATCCTTATTAAACAACAACGCATATTCCCCATTGCAAGCCAAATTAGCCTCAATCCCCTTTGTATCACTAAACAAATTAATAGGTACTAAAGGACTGATATATTGTGCAGATAAAAATGTCTGATTCCCCATTACCTGAAGAGGTAATGTTAACCCAATGGCTGCTAAAGGAGCATTTCTTCTATATGATCGTATACCCAAATCATAGTCGGCAGGAAAATTACCTAATGCGACCAATGGATTCAAAATCGAAATTTTGGGTACCGGAGATGTGGCAAGCGTCCCACAGCTCACACAATTAGATGTAAGTTGTAAACAAGAATTACTGCACGTATAATTTCCTTTATCAGGACATTGCAATACAATACCCGTACTAGTTACCGCATCAGAACCAATATAATCACACGCTTCTCTCACAGCTGAATTAATTGCATCTACCCTACCATTACCACAAAAGGCATCTGATTCAAGAGTGATAGTTTCACATCGATTACTACAGTAGGTGCACGAACTATTATACTGTGGATCACAAACGAGTCCATTCTGAGAACCCAAATCACACTGTTCTGGAATACCATTTACCGTCTCCACTTTATTATTTCCACATGCCGCATCACTAGATTCAAATGAACAAGTTGCTGAACATCCATCACTATTTATCAAATTTCCATCATCACACTGTTCTCCCTCTTCAACTCGGGTATTACCACATACAGCAGGGGGTCCGCTCGAAAGTTTACAATAGGCATTACAGGATCCAGTACCACTCAAAGAAACCTCACACTCTTCACCGTGCTGCTGTTGTACCATTCCATCACCACAGTACTCACCATAATTCTGACAATCCCACGAACATGAATTTTGTTTATACTGACTATATTCAAAACAACCAAGTATTTCATTAAACGCCGTTACAAACTCACTAGCTTTTTCTGCTTTAAAAAATTTGTCAGAAGTAGATAATGGATTAGTCGTCCCCCCAGCTTCAGCAAACAAATTCAAAGTCGAACTCGGTACCGAACCAAAACCAATCACATATGTAAGAATATAATTTTCCTTAAGCTGCTGGATCAGCGCAGCTGTTTCCTGATCAGTGCCGTCAGATGGGGATCCATCAGTAATCAAAATCAATTTTTTTGGCACTGAATCATCAGTACCAAAAATAGAATCCTTTTTATTAAGCACCTCCTGCAGTGCACATCGAGTGGGGGTTAAGCCCGTAGGAGCAACTCCATTAAATATAGTATTCGAATTAACTCCAGTTACAGGACCCAAATCTCGATAACACTCAGTAGTAGAACTTGAAAAAATACTCAAAGAAAAATTAACATTTGAAAGTAAGCTCGTATAAATAGTAGAGAGACCACTCACCGCATTTTGCCACCGTGTTTTTGCTGTATTAGGTACAACAGTATTCATTGACCCCGATCGATCAAGCAATGTGTGCACTCTAGATTTAATTATGTGTCCCGTCTCATCAATATGAACACAGGCGCCATTTTGTTCTTCACAAAATTCCAAATGGTTTCCCTGAACATTCCTATCCAATGTCCCATTACCACAAAACTGTCCATTACTTGCAGTTGCAATCTGACATTCTAAAGTGCATCGACTTCCATATTGCCCATTCTGAGTTCCAGCATCGCAAGCCTCACCTGAATCTACTCGCCCATTTCCACATACTGCAGTACTCACACTACATGCACCATACTCATATTGACACAAAGAATTACACGTAGCTGTCGCATACGAACCAAGCGGACAAGAATTATCATATAATACGGTACGGCCTGGTGGGTCACACTGCTCTCCAATATTTATATCACCATCTCCACACTGTCCACCATATGAGGCCACCACTGATCCAGACACACTACATTTTTCCCAACGTTCAAACCTAATTTTTTGAAGATCAATGTATTGTGAAGCAAAACCTGTGTCAGATGAATTAATAAATTCAAAAGGAGCGTAATACTGATAATTCTTGGTAATCGAATCATACGCATACTCATACACCTGTGAATATTCAGGACACCTAAACGTAGTGGAATCTGGATTCCAACAACCTAGATCAGGATTATGTGGATCACACCCTACCCACTGATTCACCGGATCAATAGGTGCCCCACCAATAATACTACCGAGTTTACCCCACGAAGACCATTTGGAATTAGTATAACCCGGAATATACGTCCCGCTTGAAAAATTGAGTTCAGAATTCTCAACTGCAAGAGACAATGGTGAACTAATACCAAAAGTAAAACCAAAAACAATCAGTACAAAGGAAAGGAAAAAATAAATGCGTTGGAACATAAAGATGTCAATCAATACTATCGAGATAAGAATCAGTTTGCATCTGAATAGTATGCAACTGTTCAAGACGTATTAAATCTCTCATAAATTTAGTTAAAGCATTCGAACATGTCCCATTGGTTCCAATCTTAGCAATACCCACACTATCTCGACAATCAAAATCTGTAGTACAAGAAATTGGAGGTACAGCTAATTCATTAGGAGTTTCTCGTACCCCGAGAGCACCTTCTCGAAGACAACGATTATGATTAGTAAGATTAGTATTGAATCGAAGTGACGCAATTAATTGTTTAAACACTTCCTTAGTTTCAGGAGTTGCATTGGTATCGATACTAAACAGATACACATTATTATACACGGTATCTCCATTTAAGTTAAACGCATTAATATACAAATTAAATTCATTAGTAAGTGCTTCATATCCTGCTACATTTGCAGATTGCACACTCGCTAAACTACCAAATTTAGTAACATACCAATCACTCAATGTTTGTCTCGTACCATCACTCTTTGTTGGATTAGCAAAAATCTGTACCCCAATTGCATCATCTGTTTTGTCTGCAAACAAAAGATACCTTCGGAGAGCATCTGGTAAATCTCCGAGTGCAATAGCACCGAGTGCTGTAGGATCAGTCACAATCTCAATCTGATTGAAGTAAGGTAGATCATCAAGTGTTGACAAAGGACTTCCGCTATCTGCACAATAATACATTGAAAAATTATACGTATTGTCCTTAAAAATAACACCCGTATCTACGTCATCTTCCGTGACCTCATTTGCAGTAAATGGCCATGGTCTCTGACAGAATAATGCCTCAAGACTTACCATAGCTGAAAACGTTTCTGCTTGTGGGTAATCAGCACTAACCACGGTAGTTGCACCAACCACACCATCGGTGTGCCCCCGCACTCCTTTCGAAGTAATAGAATTATCCACATTTACCGTAGCTGGGATATCGAAAATAGCGTCTCCTTGTGGACCCCAATTCCACGTCCACGCGTATACTCCAGGAATTGATACAATTTTCTGTTTTTCACCACTATCACTAGAAAGTGCTTGTGCGACAAACGATTTTGAACTGTTAGGTACAGTGTAGAGAGCAGCCGAAGGCTCTACAACAATCTCTTGAATTTTACAAATCTGCGCACCTGTCTTGAACACCCAGTAATCAGAAAGTTCAGTGTTAAAAGGAGATTTAATACTAACTCCTGAAAAATTTTTGATTCCACCTTTCAAACGTACTAATATATATTGATCCAAATCAAGTACTTGATTTGGATAAATAGATACAAGAGTCTTCGTAATTACCCCCTCAACACCAGTCTCATACGTTGGTTTCACGGTAAATGGTGTAATACCAGAGCACAAAACTAAGTCCGAAGGAATCAAAGCGTTAGATTGAGGTGCAGCAAGTACACTCACGCGAATCATTCGAGAAAAAAATGACTTAATTGAATTCCAAATTCGTGGCCACAAACGTTGTTCTCCAAAATCATTTAAAGCAAGAGCACTCCTTAATTCATTGGTCACGTCTTGCCCCCCATGTGCCGTACATGAATACCCTGCAGCAAAACCTTGCACCAATTGGATATTACTCTGCAAATACTCTGATGGAATATTTTGATTAAACGTAACACTGATATAGGTATTTCGGCACACAGGTGCACTGCCTGCACCGATACCCGCATTAGCTAGTGGATACTCTTCAATTCTTTGCGGACGCTCAATACAACAGGAATTTGTCGCAACACCAAAATTATTAGAAGCATTTGCTGGACAATTATTATATGACTGATCACTTGCAGGCGCTGCGTATTCGGTATATCCACACTGCAAATGATATTCTCCTGAACCAGAAATCGGGGTAATCAAAATAGGTAGTCCATCAAAACCAAGACCTTGATTGGTGCCCGCATTTATTTTCGTCCCCATATCAGAGATAGGTTGAGCAACAGAAGTACCTATCAAATCTCCAACAGCAGTCACCACCTGGACAGGATTTCCTCCAAGAATATTACGAACCTCTCCTGCAGGAAGTTCACACGAACGAATCTCATCAGCATCAGGAGAATATTCACCAATTCCCACCACTCCATCACCGCAAATCGAGGGTGTAGAATAAGTAATTGAAGAACCTGCATAGGTGCAATTGGACAAACAACCCTCGTCTCCTGGCGAACATTGTTCATACGAAGTCCCACATGCATCATTTTGAACCAAACAACGGGATGAACATTGAGAGTCACCACTTTCACATTCTTCTCCTTGTTCAATCACTCCATTACCACAAACACTGACAGCACTACTACATGCTGACGTAAATTCAGGAAGACTTACTTCACCGTATTGAGTACGCAAATTTGAATCATTCACGCTAGTAGGATTTTTAAAATAACTCAACCACCCGTCACACCATGCTTGAGAAGTTGGTGACCCAAGATGCACACACCTATTTGAGCACCCGTTCGTGGTATCAGAATCGCCAATATCACAATCTTCTCCAAATCCCACATCACCTCCACCGCACACCGGAGCATTCACATCACCTGCAACAAGAGGTTCTGAACCAGACCCAGCATTTATACATGTATTAGTGCAATAGCCTGGGATTGCTCCTGATTGTGCAGGATCACACTCCTCGCCTAGACGAGTCTCAACAACACCGTTTCCGCAGGTAGCAGCATCATTGTTACCTGGACGAAGACACGAAAAAGAACAGCTAATACCAGGAATCTCTAGACTACCACTAGGCTGAATACCCGCAATATCACAATCTTCCCCTAATTCTTTTTCACCATTTCCGCACACAGGATACTTACTAATAGAACGAGCAATATCACTTCCAGCAGGTGTACAACCAATAGTACACGTAGATTTTGAAGACCCACCAAAACTAAAATTACTCACTTTTGCCACTCCATCACGCTTGGTTTGACCAGCCACCTCTCCCACTGACCAATTCCATCCATAATTCCACGGGTTGAGCTGCTGACCATACGCACTACACGAGTCAGGAGAGCCTACAGGCAACGCTCGATACATCTGTGCTTCCCCTATAAAGGTAGCGTAAAATGGATCAGGAGAAACACGGACACTGTCAGCAAGACACAATTGTGTAGAATCTTTGGTTCTAAATTTCCATTCCTTAGTAGTAGCACTACTACCTGAGATTACGTCTACCACCACTCCATTTATATCAGTAATTACACCACCTACAGCTTGGATGCCATTTTTGAGTTGTACCAAATACCAAGTATTTTTCTTCAGAGGTGTCACTGGATAAGCACGTAGAATAGTTTCGCTTTGTAAATCAGAAGTAAGCGCCAATAAAATTGAAGGTGAAGTTGTGGTATTACAAGTCTCATCGACACACTCATGAAGAGTTAATTTGTCTGCATCAAACGTATCAATATCCATGATCTGACTAAATTCAATACCAATTTCAGCATTTACACACGCTTCAATACAGGATGGCCACACATTTTTCGCATAGGGGTCTCCCAAATTAATTCGAAGCGTACTCGTTGCCTTAATTTCTCCATTATTCTCAGTAATAGATGCACTAATCAAAGAGCCTGCTGGATTATGCTGCCATGCGATCGCATACCCTTTTGAATTAGCTTGCCCAACCATTTGTTTCGATGTTGCATATGCACTATCAACTGGTCCCCACACCCAAGGCCTATCATCCACATTGATAGTAGTACACGCCAAATTACTTCTTCCATACACCCCATACACCAGCGGACGAACAGCCGAAACATTAAATACACGATTAATATCATACACCGGTTTCCCTCGCAAAGTCTGTACAACACCAAGGAGTGTTGTAGTATGTTCTTCCGGATGAATTCCTGCGCCAATCAAAGAACATTGAAAGTCAGAAGATCCAGTTCTAAAATCAAAACAATAAGCATAAGTAACACCATCAATTTCGCACGTACGGGTAGATTCTAAATTTTCAGATTTGTCAATTGAAACACCAAGTTCCTGATCAAACCGAAGAGAAGAAATCGCAGATGAAAGTCCAATACGGTACCATGTTTGTGCAGATAAATATGTTCCATCCTTCTTTTGGAAAATTAAAGCATTTTCACCCATTTCTTCACCTGAAAAATCAGTTGTAACATTTTTTTCATCCCCGGCACAATTAATTTGGGTATCACTACCTGCACACTCTGCAATAGCAATATTTACAAGATTACCCGACTGATCCAGAACCGTAGATGCATTTACTGGTAAATTAAAACTGACTGTAAGTTGAGCATTTACACAAATATTCCTCCCATCATTCCACAATGTTGAAGGACTTGGAGACGGAAGTTCAGTTTCTGAGCACAATTCATTTACAAAAAATTTCTGAGGCATTTTTCCACTCGTAAATCTCCATACATAGCCAGCATCACGACTCACCCCTTCACACGCATAATTCCCATGTTTCCATCTCCCTGCGTCAGGCCCTTCACTACAGCATTGAAAACCTGGAATCGAAGGGCTCCCGGACTCACGACAATCGAGCACCGTGTAATTAATACTATTACTAAATACCCCAGAAGCATTTTTAACCTTAATAGGACCGGAGGACATTGACAGACCAGAAACTGTATCGTACGGAATGGTTGTTTTAATTTCTTGAGAATCAAAATCAACAATTGTCGCCTGTCCTTGAGTTATTCCAGACACAGTCGAAAGCCAACTATCAGGATTATTTGCCAAGGCAAAAGGATACCAAAACTTGACTTCAGAGTCTGCGATAAAATTCTCTCCATAAATTATGATTGCAGAAGACTCGCTAGAGATAGGAGCAACCCCACGATTTGGATCAATGCGACAAATACTTGGAGCAGGAACTCCCGCAACAATTTCAACACTAGATGACCCGGTAATTTTTACACCATCTTCCCGGACAACAACGACAAAATACTTACCCAGTTCAAACTGAGGATCATTGGGAACTTTTACAATAACCTGGGCATCACTCCATGTATTTCCACATGTTTGAGGAAGTGTACCAGCAAGAATACAAGCACTTCCCCCATCCTGACAATTAACACCTTCATTTTTTGAAAAGTACACGTTACCACTCAATCCAAAACGATTACCTGAAATAGTAATAAAACTCCCTCTCGTAGCAGTCGGAGGATCGATTGACGTAATTGTTGGAGGACGTAAATTTGTTGGTGAAGAAATTTCAAAAGGGACAGGATTACTTCTTTGTCCCGAGTCCGACGTCACGTATACCGATGTCTCACCTTCACCAGTAAACGGTACTACAGAATTAATTACCTCTCCTGACCATGAAGTGATACTTGCACCAGATCTTCCAAATATAACCTCACCCACTGATGAACCAAATCCTGTTCCTTCAAGAACCACAGGAGTGTTTTGCGGAGCAACGGAAGATCCATCAGGTATAGTAACACTTGAGCCATCTTCAAGTGTTACAATGCGCTCCCCACTAACAGTGACCGAACATAAATTGGGTCTCTGTGTGGTATTGTACGTAAAGATTCCTACCCGTGGACCAAAATTATCATTAGTAGAGTCACTCAGTCCTGATGCTGCTGTTACAGAAATAGAAGGACCTACTACATCATCCTGAGAAGAAAAATCAATCTGCCGTGGAACTTCGGCAATAATCCATGAATTATTCCATACGACACCCTCACGACACTGAGGAAGAGTTGCTGTTACATGCGAGTCAATGTCGCCATCCTGATCAATATCATAATCAAAACTCACTTCTCCAATAGACGATCCAAAATTTTTCCCGAGTATGGTAATCCAGTTCCCAGCTGCACCATCCATATATTCAACACTCGAAATATAGGGTACGGTCTTACACGTACAATTAGAACCAGTACACGTGTTATTAGAACTATCAAGACACTGAAGCCAATAGGCGCAATCACTCTGAGAGGTACAGCTATTACCTTCTGCACCTCCACACACACCTCCTTGATCAATACCTGTTTCCCCCGCGTCAAGCACCCCATTAGTGCAGCTCGCAGGCACTACCATGAATCGCACTGTATCCGATTCGGTATTCCCATCAATATCATGCGCAATAACTTCAGCCACATACACCACACCTGCCGAAAATTTATTTGATTCAATTCTCAGCGCATACTCAAAATCAAATAACGGAGTAGACCCACTATTTGATTGCACCAAAGGACCATCAACATATTGAACAATAGTCGAACCAGGAGTTCCTTCACGATACACTTTTACATACGCATACGCATTTCCATGAGTGTCTTCTAATTTACCTTTAATTGTATATGTTTCTCCACGAACAACACGATATGTATCAGCACCACTATAACCACCAATAGAAATCGGTACAAGAGAAGAAAACTCAGTATCAATAATTGGATTCACATCAGTAATTCCAGTACGAAACAGTGCAATTCGAGGGAATGTTTGAGATGAAGCCTCGAGAGTCAATTCACGGTCGAGAATATCACGCAAATTTTCATTTACTCGCACTTCATACTCACCATTTGGAATACAATGTGCACCGGTGGCACATTCAGCGCCCTGATTGTACGCTGCTGCGACCATGACTCCCCCTTCTTCAAAAGAAAAATCAAACTGATTACTAATATCAATATCTTGACCATTTTCTTTTCGGTATATTTTAAATACATTATCTACGTCCCCTGCTGGTTGTTTACTAAACAGCGCACGAATAATCGAATTATTCATACCCGTCGAATCAGTCGCTTCGGGCGTATGTGGAGTAATGCTCTTGACAATAAAATATTGTGAAGAGGCACATTGTGTTGGATGGTCATTACAAAATTGTGCACATCGAGTAGTTGCATATCGTGCATAATATGGAGAGCTCGTGTCATCGCACGATCCCCACAAATCCTCATCTTCGTCTGCTGGTGTGTTAGTTATCGCGTCCTGTAACCTAGAAAAAATAAAGGTAGTTATTCCAAATGCAGAAAGTATAATAACCAAACCAATAGCCCCATTGATAAGTAATTTTTTTGCAGTTCCAATTTTCTCATCATCGCCACCCGAAGTCATATACAGATATCCTCCATATAAGACAATACACACTGCAATAACTCCCAAAAAACCTAAAAATATATTAATAATACGGACAACCGTAACACGTAAATCAGTCGTTTCAGTCGATATTGAAATTTCTTCACTCACGGTTTGTAACCCAAACGTATCAGAAGGATTGGTCTGAGCAGATACAGTGCCAACAAAACCAAAACACAAAACAATAATAGTGATTCCAATTGATATCTTAAAAATTGAATGGAACAGGCGTTTCATAGTTATTTATATGAGCTAGGAGACACATCTTCATTCTGTAATTGATCAACACAAGCTTGTGTGCTAGCGGCTCTAAACAATGGATCATCAGAATTACTTCCAGAGTACCCAGCACCAAGTGTATATACACAGCCTGTATCTGTTGTTGAAGCATGCGTTACCCCAACGCAACCAACATCTGACACAACACTACCCTCTGCATCATACGTTAACGTACAAGTAGAAGGAGCGTCCGGAAGTGCAGGTTCTCCTGCCCATGGACCAAACCCTGGATACATACAATTTTGTGTCACATTTTTTACGGTACTTGGGACAATCGGATTGTAATAAAGATCAAGGCTGTTAGGTCCAAACTCACGATGATCAAAGGTGGTTTGAGTCTTTTCACCCACAACCAAACTTCCAACTCTAAACCAGAGATCATCAAGTTTTTCTTCAGGTGAGCACTCATTAGGAGTTGCGACATCAACCACAGCATCAGCACACACATTAGTAGGATATTCTTGTAGTGATACACCAGTATCACTACCCGAACCCTGGATACTTCGAGACATCATTCGTTGACTAAAAAGTATTGAAACCGGCATGTTTCCAGAAACATCCTCTGCATCAACTCCAGGTAAAATTTCTTCAATATACGGAGGAGTAAGATCAATTTTGTTCTCTACTTCAAAACTCCACCAGTAATTATCTGGTTTTTTTTCACCAACAACAATAAGAGGAGAAGTATTTGGATCAGGTTTAGTAAGGTTTGGGCTTGCCGCATTATCCAGTTGATTATCCAACCCGTTAAAGGCAAGATCGTAGACTCCTGAAAAAGGAATAGACTCAAATGGAGCTTGACTGTTTCTCGTCCATTCAGCAGTTCGAAGAAGTGCATCATACGAATTTTTACACGCATCGCCGGTGCATTCAACCTCCAGGCAAAACATTTTTTCTCCACAACTGTTGGTCACCCCGCACTCGGTGCTCGGTATAAATTCAAGAGTAGTGTACCCGTTTGAAAGTCTCCATGATCCAGAAACCGATCGTCTTGTTTCACCAACAAGTTGATTGAGGAGTGCTGAGGAAAAATTATTTGATTCATCAACAGCCATACTTTCAACCGTCGTTGGATCAATTGGTTCATCAAAAGTAATCTGGATAATCGAATTTTTTGACACTGTTGAACCTGCTTCAGGATAAACATCAACCACATGTGGCGGGGTCAAATCAAGTTTATTACTCGTAGTAAAATCCCACACATACCCATCTGAAAATTGATTTTCAAATACACTCCTACTCGTATCCGCACGCATAATCTCTGGTGACAATCGCACACGATGTTCAATATCTTCATTTGGTGAACCTAAATATTCATAAGGTCTAAACACAAACGTAAACGCATTTTTTTCTGAGTCATACGTCGTAAGCGCAGCAGCACTACGACCAAGTGTTTGACCTTCAGGAAGTGTAATTCCAAATTTAGAACGATCATCAATTACCACTCGATCAATCATGAGACGATCACATTCACCTTGCACAGAAATAATACTATCATTATTACTATCAACACAGTCACCATAGTATGGATTTGCAATCTCATTTAGCGGAGTTGCTAATTCCACATCTACTCCTGCAGTAGTTTTACATGTGAGTGTAGGACCAGTTCCCTCTGAATTCCAACATGTTCGATTGATGTTTTCAATTAATGTTGCAGGAGCAATTGGCACTCCAAAGGTTACCACAATACTTGTATTTCGTGGAACCTCTTGCTGATCACGCTTTGGATAATGATCTTTGATTACGCTACCAAGAGAACCAGAAAATGAATAGGTGGAAACAGCGGGACGCCCGCCATTACCAGGATCAGTCTGTCCATTAATAGCAGCAATAAGCGATCGAAGAATAAAACTGGTAATTGCAAAAGCAGAAAGAATGATAACCAAACCAACCACTCCATTAATAAGCATTTTCTTAGCAGCCGCTACCTGCTCTTCATTCCCAGATGAGGTCATCCAGAGATACCCCGCGTAGAGCACAATTCCCACAGCCACAATGCCAAGGAAAGTCAGAAGGACATTAATAATTCGAACAATAATGACTCGAATATCAGAATCGGGATTAGCAGGAATAGAGATATTCTCCCCTACCCCGACAATTCCAAATTGGTCCGTATTTGTAGCATGAGTTACCGGAGCAAAATTATAGAAAGAAAAAAGAAATAAAAAAACAAAAGCAACCGCACGAAAGGTCCATACGGCAACTTTTAATTTTCTATCAATTGTCAGTCGAGTCTTCGGGAGCATGGGAAAACCGAATACTCAAATAAATTAAGTTGATGGTAATTTTTTCTTCACAATCAATTGCACAAGCGATCCATCAGCACGCCCTGCAACTTTTTTGATCACAACACCCATCACGCGGGGGAAATCTTTCTCACTCGTAGCCCCGATCTCGGCTATAGCTTCAACTACTATAGTTTCGACTTCTGATTCACTCAATTGCTGTGGTAAATACTTACTTACCAAATCAATCTCACGTTTCGCATTTTCAACAAGTTCTTGTCTACCAGCCTTTTCAAAGTCAGTTAACGCATCTTTGAGCTGTTTGATAAACCTCCTCAAGACTTGAGTCACTTCCTCGTCCGTAAGATCCTCTTTCTTCATCAGATTAATCTTTTCATTTTTAATCTGCGAAAGAAGCATTTGAAACGTATCAAGTGTACTTTGATTTCGCTCTTTGCGCGCTACGAGAGACGCTTGCTGTAATTGTTCGAAAAGCGACATAGCAAAAAATTAACGCTTAGGTCCACGTTTCTTCATTTCTTCCTGAGGCAATTTACCAATCTTTCGCAAAAATTCGGTTTTAGCGATCTTGTTTGCATATTTGATTGCGGATTTTCTCAGTACATTCTTACTCTTTTTCGGCTCAAAATATTGTGTTTTTCGAGCTTGGAGAATAGTACCCGAGCGTTGCCACTGCTGTTTTACACGACGCATGAATCCTTCAAAAGATTCATTTTTTTTACGTTTTAATTCTGACACAGTAATTCACCTCCTCAAGGTGTATTAAAAAATTAAGTAAGCTAAATATACACAAAAATCGAAGAAAAGTCAAATTAGGTGGATAACAATTTGCGAACCACAGCCTCGATCTTTTTCTGGTCTACAATTTCTTGAATACCAGACTCCATATTTCGGGTAATAATAGTACCATCCTGAACTTCTTTTTGTCCGAGAATAAGAGTATGAATTGCCCCAATTTTATTGGCAATTTCTAATTGTGTTTTAATTGATGATTTTGCTAAATTATGAGCTACTGGCACACCCGATCTTCGAAGTCGTTCAATAAGGAACAATGACCGTTTACGAGCTTGTTCTCCAAGTTGTGCAAAAAATACTTTCGGTTGATCTTGAATTTCAACAAAAGTCCCTGTCTTTCGTGCTTCTTCTTCCTGTCTTTTGAGTGAAAGAATAATACGATCAACACCAAGAGCAAAACCAGCCGCAGGAGTCGCTTGTCCTCCAAGTTGTGCAATCAATCCGTTATACCGCCCTCCCCCACCAAGTGCTCCTTGCTGTGTCTCTTCCACACCATCTTCAATAAGTTCAAATACCGTGTCAGTATAATAGTCAAGTCCACGAACCAACGTCGGAGTAAGTACATATGGAATCTCAGCTTCATCCAGATACTCAAGAACAGACATGAAAAACTTTTTAGAATTTTCAGAAAGCCAATCAACAATTTGCGGAGCCTCCTCAACAATAGCTCGATCATGTTCATCTTTAGAATCTAATATACGAAGTGGATTCTTAAGTAATCGTTTCTTTGATTCTTCACTCAAATAGCTTCGCTTACTTCTAAAATACCCCACCAGTTCAACAAGATAATTTTCACGGTCTTCTGGAGTACCAATACTATTAATGCGGACAGAAGTATTGATACCCAAATCCTTGAGAGTATTATACGCAACAGAAATAAGCTCTGCATCAATCACCGGTGAATGTTCACCCATAGTCTCACATCCAAACTGGTGAAACATACGGTATCTACCCGCTTGTGGTCGCTCATGCCGAAACATAGGGCCCCATGACCACATTTTTACAGGCTGTGGCATGGTGTGCATTCCATGATTCACGTATGCACGTGCTACCGGAGCAGTACCTTCAGGTCGTAAACACACTTTAGTTCCATCTTTATCCTCAAACGTATACATTTCTTTATCTACCACATCAGTCCCTTTTCCGATTGAACGAACAAAAAGTGATGTTTGTTCAAGAATAGGAGTTTCAACATATGAAAATCCATACGCCTGAGCAATAGCCTGAGATACATGGTGTACACGCTGAAACATTTTTCCTTCACGAGAAATAATATCTTTCATTCCGCGAAGGGTAGCGTAAGGTGTATTCTTTTGAGATTCCTTCTCCTCAACTTTTAATTTCGGAGCGGTAACTACTTTTTTTGCTACAGCAGGACGCACAAACTTTGAAACAGTCTTTTGCTTAGGTCGTGCAACAACATTTTTTTTCTTTGTATTTTTCGAGGACATAGATAATAAATTATTCATTGATGATTCAAAAGAGTCTGTTTAAGAATTTTGTGGTGACGAGACTGATTCAGGAATATACTCAGGCAAATCAAATGTTGAAAACCGACTAAACGGCCATCCTCGAAACCATACACGCCCGACAATGGCATCCTTTTTCACTGCTCCAAATCTACGAGAATCAAAACTAGAATCGCGATTGTCGCCTAGTAAAAAATATTCGTCCTCCGCAAGAGTAAGAGAAATCGATCCCGGAGTCTCTTCTTCAAGATACACTTCTGACAACACAAAGCCCCGTGGATTTTCTTCGTTGTAGACAATAACAGTGTTATTCTCGACTTTCACCCGTTCGCCTGGAAGAGCAATAATGCGCTTGAGATAAAAATCTGTATTGATAGGAGATTTGAATACAATAATCTCACCACGCTGAGGAGTTCGAAAACGATACGAAATTTCATCAATAATTAGGTAATCACGTTCATGAAACGTAGGCTCCATTGACTGACCTTTTACATAAAATGGCTTAAACAAAAAATACCGCACCGATATAATGGTAATAGCAGCTAAGATGGAAATTTTAATAATTTCAAGAAAAAATAAGCCTACCTTACTCAACACTCCTCGCTCATAGACCTCATCATTTGAATTATCAATTTGATGAGGTTCTGTATTCAAATTCGGCATACGTTTGATAGCTAATGCTTAAAGTAGAGGATACTATAGCGTTTCTTGGGGAAAATTGCAAATATAACAGCTCACACACACATGATAATTCGTATAATAAAAATCCCTCGAATATACCATTCGAAGGATTTTTATGTAGTGGGCATGCCTGGAATCGAACCGGGGACCTCGTCATTATCAGTGACGCGCTCTAGCCAACTGAGCTACATGCCCATAAATTTTGCTTAACTAACAAACTAATCTTTAAACAACGCCAGCCTACTGCCTGCCCGCCGTAGCCCGTAAGGGCGGAGGAGGGA
>CAYSXR010000009.1:0-50534 GCA_964435035.1 uncultured Gammaproteobacteria bacterium | reverse complement strand
TGCCGTCAGCTCGTGCCGTGAGGTGTACCCTTAAGTGGGGTAACGAGCGCAACCCCCGTTGTGTGTTAAATATACACACGAGACTGCCCGTGCAAACGGGAGGAAGGTGGGGACGACGTCAAATCAGCATGGCTCTTACGCCTTGGGCGACACGCATGATACAATGGCTGGTACAAAGGGTTGCCAAACCGCGAGGTGGAGCTAATCCCAAAAAGCCAGTCGTAGTTCGGATTGAAGGCTGCAACTCGCCTTCATGAAGCTGGATTTACTAGTAAACGCGCATCAGCCACGGCGCGTTGAATACGTTCTCGGGTCTTGTACTCACCGCCCGTCACACCACGAGAGTTGATAGTGCCCGAAAGCTCTTTTTTAAGGGATTAAGGCAAGATCAATGATTAGGGTGAAGTCGTAACAAGGCATCCGTAGCGGAAGCTGTGGATGGATCACCTCCTTTCTGGAGTCAATTCTAACGAAAGTTAGAATATATCCAAAGTCATGATTACACTCGCAAGAGTATGATCTGGCAAGTTCTAAGTATAAGAAAACATTCAATTGTGTTTTTGTCACATGTATTTCGTGAAACATCTTCAATAACAAGCCGCCCTTAATCGGGCGGTTTTTGTTTTAAGAATACCACTAATAATTAACAAATATTATGATAAACAAAAAAACGCTAACTAGCGTTTTCTTTCTGTACCTGTTTTTCCGTCCGAGAGGCTCCCTTCCCAAAGGAAGGGAGCCTAAGATCGGACGAAGTTCAGCATGTAAACAGAAGACCTGCTGCGACGCCGGCACCCGCGGTGAGTAAGATGTACATAAGTATGTACCTGCTTCCTTTTGTGGGTTTGACCTTCGTCGATGTCGACGTCTCTTCCAGCTTGTTAGCTGGAGACATCTCGTTCGCGGGCTCTGTGGGCGCAGTTTCCATTTTCAGCTGCGTCTTGCGGATATCCTTCTCGCGAATGTTGACGTGGGCACGGATTCGTTGTTCGGTCGTCTGCATCATGGCTGATACACCTCTTGGTGTGACGGTAAAAGACAAGTAGATCGCACTCGCGATCTGCCTGGCGGACAGAGAAGTCCGGTCAGGAGAAAGGGTGATGAATTGTTCATCGACACTTGCTCCTCATCGGACTAATTTTCTCGACAGTAAGTCTTATACCAAAAAAAGAACAGACGATTATTGTATAATTTATTGGCCGGCTCGTCAATAATTTTTTGGTGGATAAATAGAACGGATGGGAAAATTATTTTAATTGTACTAATTGACCCAATTATTCTAACTTATTTCAAAGGGTGTATTATTTTAGAGTACTTAGGTCAATTAGAATAATTGTATTTTTTTCAGTTTGACACTCTGACTTTTCTATAGGTATAATCAATGCATCCCCCCAATTTATTATTAATATATCCTATGATTGATAGACTCAACCGGATACTTTCGCTTTCCAAAAAAACAGGGGATACAGTGATTATCCATGATTCAAACGAAGAGCATGATTTGGTTGTATTACCCTTTGAAAAATATGAAGAATTTAGGTCTTCTGACCAGACGTGTCATAGTGACTATGATGAATATTTACTTGAAGAGATGTCAGAGCGAGAATTGATTGATAAGATTAATCGTGATATTGCAATCTGGAGATCGTATCAGGAGTTAAATGCCCAAGATAAACAAGCAGCGCTTCTTGAAGAGCAACTGGTAGACGAACCACTGTCTGACCCATTTGAAGAGGATTATACTCATCGCACTGATTGGCATCGTGTGAGTGATTTGATTACTGATAGAAGAGGACCTCTGGTAAAACAAGATACTTCTGCGGATTTGGAAGAAGATGATACTAGTGAACCCATACACACCTATGTCCCAGTAACTGAACAGTCATCTATTCCTACTACAAGCTTTACGAAACCATCTTTTTCGTCTAATTTTTCTTCTGTATCTCCTGAAGAAATTAGTGCTCAACCATTGCTTGAAAATGAGCCTGGACTTGATGGTGATGATGAAGAAGTAGTCTTCTTTGAAGAGCCAGCTTCCTGAGTTTGGTGGTTGGTATATTTTTCCCCAGGTAATCCCCAGGCACAGCCTCTTGACGAATTTTATAACTTGACGTATAATCACCCTCGCAAATCGAAGCAACTTTTTTATATATTTATCATAATAACCGCTGGATACAAATCTACTCTGACCACTCAGTAGTAGTGCGGGGAACACCATAGTAAGATATGGCAGAATTTCTAAGAAACAAACCGCATGTGAATGTGGGAACTATTGGTCACGTTGACCATGGTAAAACTACCACGACTGCAGCAATCCTTAAGGTTGCAGCTGCTCATGGTTTGACCGCTCAGGCAAAAGGCGTTGATGAAATCGACGCAGCTCCTGAGGAAAAAGCTCGTGGAATCACGATTGCTACTGCGCATGTGGAATACGAAACTGAAAAGCGACACTACGCACACGTAGACTGTCCAGGTCACGCTGATTATGTTAAAAACATGATCACCGGTGCGGCTCAGATGGATGGTGCTATCCTCGTTGTTTCAGCAGCAGACGGTCCGATGCCTCAGACACGTGAGCATATTTTGCTTGCTCGTCAGGTAGGTGTACCTTATATCGTGGTATATTTGAACAAAGTTGATCAGGTTAGTGATCCTGAACTTATTGATCTCGTTGAAGAGGAAGTTCGTGATCTTTTGAAGAAATATAATTTCCCTGGAGACACTACGCCAATTGTTCGTGGATCTTCACTCAAAGCACTTGAGAATCCAAATGATCCTGAAGCAGCTAAGCCAATTCTTGATCTCTTGAAGACTCTTGATGATTATATTCCAGATCCAGTTCGTGATCTTGATAAAAACTTCTTCATGCCAGTAGAAGATGTGTTCTCAATTGAAGGACGCGGAACTGTGGTTACTGGTCGTATTGAACGTGGTATCATCAAAATCGGTGATGAAATCGAGATTGTAGGTATGCGCGCTGAACCTATGAAGACTACTGTAACTGGAGTTGAAATGTTCAACAAATCGTTGCAGCAAGGACAGGCTGGAGACAACGCTGGTATCCTTCTTCGTGGTACCAAGAAAGAAGAAGTAGAACGTGGAATGGTACTTGCAAAGATTGGTACTATCAAACCTCATACTGAAGTAGAGGCTGAAGTATACGCACTCACCAAAGAAGAAGGTGGACGACACAAACCATTCTTCAATGGATATAAACCTCAATTCTATATCCGAACAACTGACGTTACTGGAGAAGTAACTCTTCCAGAAGGAACTGAAATGGTAATGCCAGGAGACACCGTGAATGTTAAAATCAAACTCATTGTTCCTGTTGCTATTGAAGAGCAGATGCGATTCGCTATCCGCGAGGGTGGACGAACCGTAGGAGCAGGAGTTGTAACTAAGATTATTACCTAACTTTTAAACTACCCCACCCCCTCGAGAGGGGGTGGGGTTGTCCTTTTATTAGCTCATTCATATATGGTTACTACATCAGATAAAAAAACAGAAGAAGTTGGACCACGCGTACGAGTAAAAATCAAAGCATACGATCACAAGATTATTGATGGTGCGACGAAGACTATTATTGATACAGCTGAGCGTAATGGTGCAAAAGTAGTAGGTCCAGTACCACTTCCAACACATATTCAGAAATATAGTGTGAATCGTGCAACATTTGTGCACAAGACTGCGCAAGAACAATTTGAAATGCGCACGCACAAACGTTTACTTGATATCCATTCTCCAAGTCCTAAGGCAATTGACGCTCTCATGAATCTTAATTTGCCAAGTGGTGTTGATGTAGAGATCAAAATGATGTAAAAATATACGTCTGTCAACCTTGCTTTGCATGGTTAAATAGACAGAGATTATCGGGATAGTTTCAACGAACAACGACCTGTGAATAACGAAAAAAAGTGTGTCTGTTGATTATAGATCGTTGTTCGTTGATTACCCTTGACAGAAGTTTAAAAATTGGATACACTAGGCCACACAATACATAGATACATTGGTTTTACACAGATAAGATCCATACAAAAGGAAAACATCTGGACTGAAACAAGATGTATATAGAAGAGGTTCGTATTCATTACATATTCACCACAACGCCTTAGATAACTCCATAGGTACTATGGTTTTTAGAGGCTAGAAGCAGCATTGTCACTTATACACAGGTGTGTAAGGTGGCGCCGCTACTTCTAGTTTTTTAATACCCCACGTGGTGTCTCTGCTCGCGAGCAGAGGTTACTAGAATGTTTTCAAAAAATCAAAAACTGGTATGAAATTCATCATTGGTAAAAAAATTGGCATGACACAGGTGTTTCGAGCTGATGGAACTGTAGTTCCTGTGACTCGTGTTCAAGCAGGTCCATGTGTAGTAACCCAGGTAAAACCAGGTGCGGTTCAGATTGGCTTTGGAAGTCAAAAACTATTCCGTTTGAGTAAATCTGAAAAAGGTCACCTGAAAGGAATTTCTGCACACAATGATCCACAGGCAACTGTTCGATTTCTCAAAGATTTCAGAGCTGAATCAGAGAATCTTAAAAAAGGTGATCAATTCAATGCAAGTATTTTTGCAGCAGGAGAAAAAGTACAGGTTACCGGTATGTCAAAAGGAAAAGGTTTTCAAGGTGTAGTAAAACGTCATGGATTTGCCGGAGGTCCAGCAAGTCATGGACACAAAGACAACCTTCGTATGCCTGGAAGTATTGGAGCGGGTGGTGTACAGCGAGTTTTCAAGAACATGCGCATGGGAGGACATATGGGAGTAGATCAGGTTACGGTAAAAAATTTGGAAGTGGTTGAAGTACATCCTGAGGCACATGAACTCTTCATTAAAGGAGCGGTTCCTGGAGCACGAAATGGACTCCTCTATATTTCTACCAATGACGGAAGTATTACTGTTGAAGAAATCAAAGAGCCTGTGGTAGAAGCACCAGTTCTCGAACCAGTAGCTGATACGTCAGTGGGAGAGACAGTTACGGCATAATTTTTTAGAGCCATTTATATTTGTATGACTAAGGTAGCTGTATACAACCAATCAGGAGAAAAACAATCTGAACTTCAGGTGAATGAAGCTGTATTTGGTGTAGCTTCAAATTCATCTTTGATTCATCAGGTATATGTCGCAATGCGTGCGAATGCTCGAGCGCCATTTGCACATACCAAAATGCGTGGAGATGTTCGTGGTGGTGGAAAAAAACCATGGAAACAGAAAGGTACAGGACGTGCCAGACACGGTTCTATCCGATCTCCGTTGTGGAGAGGTGGAGGTATTACCTTCGGACCTTTGAGCGAACGAAGTTATACACAAAAAATCAATAAAAAAATGAAAGCAGGTGCGGTAAAATCATGTCTTTCAGATAAGGTAAAGAACGATCGATTGGTCGTGGTTGAATCATATGATTTCAAAGGTAAAACTCAGACTGTTTCAAAATTCCGAAGCGTGCTTCCAGGAAGTGGAAGAACTACGATGCTTTTGGTGTCAGAGTTTACTCCTGAATTGACTAACGCTACGCGCAATGTTCATAATCTTGATGTGGTGCGTGCAGCTGATGTGAGTGTAATTGATTTAATGCATCATCAGTATGTCATTGCATCAAAAGATGCTGTATCCGTACTTGAAAAACGATTTGTAAAATAATTATATGAGTTTGCTCAAGAAATTTTCAAAAAAAACTGCAGAGGCTTCTGAAGTGAAAAGTGCTCCAAAAGCACGAGCTAACAAAGCTGAATCAAAGGCTGTTGCTGCAGGTGGAAAGCAGACTGGAGCAGCATTCCGAGTCCTTCTCCGACCAATCACGAGTGAGAAAGCTGCACTTCTTGAATCACATCACGCGTATAGTTTTATCGTGAGTACTCGTGCTACCAAAGCAGACATTAGACGCGCAGTAGTACAAGTCTATGGTGTAGCTCCCTATAAAATTCGCACAAGTAGAGTAGAAGGAAAAAGTGTACGGTTCGGAACTTTCAATGGAAGACGATCAAGTTATAAGAAAGCAGTTGTTATTCTCAAAGAAGGGGACACTATCCGTGTACACGAAGGGGTATAAACCTAAACAAATTTTTTAGAAGAATCCATTACGTATGCCAATCAAAATCCATAAACCAACCAGTGCAGGGCGACGGAACTCAAGTGTTCAGGATTTTTCTGATATCACCAAGCATAATCCAGAAAAATCATTGATTATTCCATTGAAAAAACATTCTGGTCGAAATAATACCGGGAAAATTACGGTACGACATCAGGGTGGTGGAGTAAAGAGATATTATCGAATGGTTGATTTCAAACAACAGGTGTTTGATGTACCTGCAACTGTTGTGGCGATTGAATATGATCCAAACCGTGGACCACGTGTTGCTCTCATTGAATATGCTGATGGAAAGAAGTCTTATGTTCTTGGATATGAGGGAATCAAAGTCGGAGATGTTATTGTTTCTTCAAAAGGAAAAGTTGAACCAAAAGTTGGGAACCGAATGCCATTAGAGCATATTCCTGCTGGAATGTTTGTCTACAATGTAGAATTGGAACCAGGAAAAGGTGGACAGCTCGGACGTGGAGCAGGTATTGGAGTACAGCTGATGGTTATTGAAGGAAAATATGCACAACTGAAAATGCCATCTTCTGAAGTTCGATTGGTGAAAAAAGAATGTATTGCGTCTGTGGGACAATTAGGAAATGCAGATTACAAGCTGATTCGCTGGGGAAAAGCTGGACGTGTGCGTTATCGTGGAATCAGACCAACAGTCATTGGTAAAAACATGAACCCGGTTGACCACCCACACGGTGGAGGAGAAGGACATTCTCCGATTGGGCAGAGACGAGGACCTCGAACTCCATGGGGAAAAGCAGCTCGTGGTGTGAAGACTCGATTGAAAAAGGCAAGTGATAAGTTTATTGTCTCGAGAAGAGGTTCAAAGAAGAAAAAGTAATACCAGTTACATACTCCGCCCAAGGCGGACCCGCCTAGAGTGGGGAATAAATCGAATTTACGAATAAAGATACCTTATGTCACGAAGTTTGAAAAAAGGACCATACACTGATGCCAAGCTCATGGAAAAAGTAGAGAAGGCTATTAAGAGTGGGGAAAAAAAACCAATTAAGACTTGGGCTCGAGCCTCAACGATCACTCCTGCAATGGTGGGTATGAAATTTCAGGTTCATAATGGTAAAGATTTTCCCGAAGTATTGATTGATGAAAATATGGTAGGACACAAACTGGGAGAATTTTCTTTGACTCGTAAATTTGTGAGCCATGGTGGAAAGATGGCAAAAGAAGAAACTAAAGCAGCGGCTCCAGCAAAACCTGCAGCAGCGGCTCCAGCAAAATAATTTAGCGATATATGAAGCTTGAATCAAAAGCACAATTGAACAGTTTACGCATGAGTCCTCAGAAAGTACGACTGGTAGTTGATTTGATTAGAGGAATGCATGTGCAGGATGCGTCAGCTCAGCTTCAGTTTTCGAGAAAAGCTGCTGCAAAACCACTGTATACTCTATTACAGTCAGCGATTGCGAATGCGGTCCACAACCATCACCTGAACACTCAGACATTAGTTATTTCATCAATTTTTGTAAATGAAGGTACGGTACTTAAACGATGGATGCCTCGAGCACAGGGACGCGCGACACCTCTCCGCAAGAGAAGTTCGCACATTACTCTCGTGCTTACTGGTGAAGGATCAACGAGTGCTCCAGCTGCTTCAGAAGAAGTGGTTGCAACAGAAGCTCCTGTAGATACTAAAAAATCTACTACAAAAAAGACAGTTAAAAAGACAGCTACTACAAAAAAGTCCCGAGCAAAAAAGACTAGCACAAAAGTTTCATAATCATATCTAGATAACGATTTATTTCACTCGTATGGGTCACAAAGTCCACCCCAAAATCTTTCGAACAGGAATTCTATTCCCTTGGGTCTCCCGCTGGGTCTCTATTTCGAAGTACCCGCAGTATTTGGAACAAGATATTAGAATTCGTGAGTACTTATCAGGAAAGTTCAAGGATGCGCAGATTGATTCTGTATTTATTGAGCGTGGCCCAAAAAATATCACCATTACTATTTTTGCAGGAAAGCCTGGAGTAGTAATTGGACGAGGTGGACAAGGACTTGAAGTTTTGAAAAAAGATATTGAGCGCAAATTTTTGAAAATGGCTGTTGTAGTTAAGCTGAATGTTCAAGAAGTTCGAAGCCCATCACTCTCAGCACCAATTGTTGCTGAAATGATTGCAAAAGATATCGAAAACCGTATTCCATTCAGAAGAATCATGAAGCAAACTATTGAGCGCGTCATGAAAGCTGGAGCACAGGGGGTAAAAATTTCAGTATCAGGACGACTTAATGGAGCTGAAATTGCACGCCGAGAAACATTGTCTTCTGGAAAAATTCCTTTGGCAACTCTCCGAAGTAATGTTGATTATACTGATTACACTGCACGCACTATTTACGGAGCGATTGGAGTTAAAGTATGGATCTATCTTGGCGAATCATTTGTAGAGGTTGATAAATTGGCCGAGAAAACTGAGTCAATTAAACGCAAAAAGAATTAATATGTTAGTTCCTAAAAAAGTAAAACATAGAAAGTGGCACAAACCACGACGCATGAATAAGGGTGTTGCTTCACGCATGACTACTGTTGCGTTTGGAAGTTTTGGCTTGAAGTCAACTTCACACGCATGGGTATCAAGTCGACAGATTGAAGCAGCTCGTCGTGTAATGACCCGATATGTGAAGCGTGGAGGAAAAATCTGGATTCGTATTTTTCCAGACCGACCGGTAACTAGAAAAGGAAGTGAAGTACCGATGGGCGGAGGAAAAGGATCTCCTGATCACTATGTATGTACGATTAAGCCAGGAGTTGTCATGTTTGAAATGGAAGGTGTGACTGAGGTAGAAGCACGTGAAGCACTGACTCAGGCAGCGTACAAGCTCCCGGTTACAGCGCTATTTGTTAAACGATAATTACTTGATTATTTATTCTCGTTAGTATGGTTAATGCGAAAGATCTACAATCACAAAGTGTACAGGAACTACATGAGAGCCTTTCTTCGAAACGGGAAGAATTACGTACCCTCCGTTTTTCAGTGAGTGGTAATCAATTGAAGGATGTACGATCTATCCGTGAAGTACGATCAGACATTGCACGTATTCTTGGCGCAATTAGCGCAAAGAAGACCGACAGCGTGAAAAAATAATATCATTTTAGATTATGACTACTGTACCAACCAAACAAACCGCACAACGCCGACGTTTTGAAGGCGAAGTGGTTTCTACCAAAGAAAACAAAACTATCCACGTGAAGGTTAAGAGTATCAAAACTCATCCTAAGTACGACAAACAGTACAGCCGAGATAAAAAATATCCAGTACACGATGAAAATGCTCAGGCACACGTAGGGGACATTGTATTATTTGAAGAATGTCGTCCATTGAGTAAGACGAAACGATGGACATTGGTTAAAGTTCTGGTACGAGCACGTTCATAAACACTCCTGTAATTTGTATATATGATTCAGCATAGAAGTATTCTCAGTGTAGCGGATAATAGCGGGGCTAAACGGCTCATGTGTATTCGCGTACTTGGCGGATATAAAAAACGCTTTGCACAAATTGGTGATATTATTACCTGTAGTGTAAAAGAAGCACTTCCACGTACTCAGGTGAAGAAGGGTGAAGTAGTACATGTTGTTATTGTACGACAGAGAAAAGAATTGCGACGCCGCGATGGTACCTATATTCGTTTTGATGAGAATGCAGGTGTTATTATTGATAAAGCATCAGGTGAACCAAAAGGAACACGTATTTTTGGACCAGTTGCTCGTGAACTGCGTCAAAAAGGATATCAGCGTATTGTTTCTCTTGCTCCAGAAGTCCTCTAAATTCAGAAAAATTATATGAAAATAAAGACAGGAGACAATGTAGTCGTATTATCAGGAAAAGATCGAGGTAAAACCGGTAAGATTGTTCAGGTATTGCGCAACAAGGCAACCGCACAATCATATGTGGTGGTAGAAGGAATCAATGTTTTGAAAAAACACTTACGAGCTGGTAGACAGGGAGAAAAAGGACAGGTTATTGAATTACCTTCTCCAATACATGCAAGTGCTGTGGCCGTAATTGACCCTAAGACCAATAAAGGTACACGTGTAGGATATCGGATTGAAGGGGATACTAAAAAACGTGTTGCAAAAGGAAGTAATGAAATTATCGGATAATTTTGTATATGAAATCATCACTGTATCAACTCTATAAAACTCAAGTAGTCCCAAAACTCAAAGAAAAAATGGGATATACTAATGTAATGCAGATTCCTCGTATCACGAAGGTTGTGCTTAATGTGGGATACGGTAAACGTGCAAAAGAAAATGCATTCATCGAGCGAGTTGAGGAGACCCTTCGAAGAATTTCTGGTCAAAAGCCAGTTCGTAATAAAGCGAAGAAATCTATTTCGAATTTTAAACTTCGAGAAGGGACCGAGATTGGATCATCAGTGACTGTTCGAGGAGAACATATGTATGATTTCTTATACAAACTTATTCATTTGACACTCCCTCGTGTGCGTGATTTTCGAGGACTTAATCCAAAGAGTTTTGATGGAAAAGGAAATTATACGATTGGGTTCAAGGAACATCTCGCATTCCCTGAAATTGGAGGAGATTCAGCAGACCAGATTCACGGACTTGAGATGACGATTTCGACTACTGCTACCACAAATGAAGAAGGTCGGGCGTTACTTGAGGAGCTCGGATTCCCTTTCAGAAAGAAATAAATTATTTACGGTTATGGCAACACAGGCACAAATCTCAAAATCAGCAAAAACACCAAAATTCAGCACCCGCGTTGTACGCAGATGCTGGCATTGTGGACGCAAGCGTGGATATATGCGCAAATTTAAATTGTGCAGAATCTGTTTTCGAGAGCTTGCAAATAAAGCAGCGCTCCCTGGCGTCCGAAAGTCGAGCTGGTAAGCCTGACTCTATACCTAAACTAATTATCAATTACGTATGATGACTGACCCTATCGCAGACATGCTCACACGAATCAGAAACGCGCATCAATCGCGAAAGAAACGTGTGCTCGTACCCTATTCTCGGGTAAAATTTGCGATTGCTCAAATTCTCAAAGATCAGGGCTATGTTGATGCAGTAGCTACCGAAGAAGGAATGCCAAAAATGCTTGCCCTTGATTTGAAATATACGGGTGGATCTCCTGCAATTACTTCTATCACTCGCGAAAGTACTCCAGGGCACCGTATGTATCGAGGAGCGGAAGAATTACCAAAAGTATTGAATGGGTTTGGTGTTGCGATTGTATCAACTAGTCATGGAATTATGACTGCAAAAGATGCACAGAAAAAAGGTGTTGGTGGAGAAGTACTTTGCTCAGTATACTAACAGCAACTATTTAGACTTATATGTCACGTATTGGAAAACAACAATTCAACATTCCTCAGGGAGTAGAAGTGAGTGTTCAAAATGATAAAGTGTTGGTAAAAGGACCAAAAGGTACACTTGAGAGAACACTTCACTCAGCCGTTACTGTAACGATTGAAAATGGAGTGGTAAGTGTTTCTGTAAAACGACCTGAAGAAAAATATGAACGCTCATTGTGGGGCACCTTTGCGGCACACATCAAAAATATGATTGAGGGCGTGACTAAAGGTTTTGAAAAAAAACTCGAAGTAAACGGAGTAGGTTTTCGAGTTGCAATGCAAGGAAAAGATATTAAGCTTGAAATTGGTTTTTCACATTCAGTGGTGTATAAAATGCCTTCTGAAGTTACTGCAACGGTAGAAAAAAATATCATTACCTTGGTAAGTTCTGATGTTGAAATGCTTGGTAAAACTGCATCAGAAATTCGCGCTTTGAAAAAACCTGAACCTTATAAAGGTAAGGGAATCAAGTATCTTGATGAGGTTGTAAGACGCAAGGCAGGTAAGACTGCAAGCGCAGGTAAAGAATAATATTCAAGTATATGAAACAAGCTAATACACGTAGCGCATATCGCAATCGTCGCCATAAAAGAATCCGCAAACAAGTAATTGGTACTACTCTTAGACCACGTCTTTCGGTGTATCGAAGTTTACTTAGTATGTACGGACAGCTTATTGATGACTCCAAGAGTGTTACTATTGCGGGTGTTTCAAGTACGGGTACACTTACAACCACCGCTGATGCAGGAGATCGAAAAGGAAAGACCAAACTTGCATATCTCCTTGGACACGAAATTGCTCTCAAAGCAAAAGAAAAAAATATTACTGAGGTAGTGTTTGACCGTGGAGGATTTACCTATCATGGACGCATTGCTGCCTTTGCAGATGGGGCACGAGATGGCGGGCTCACATTCTAACCATTTATAAGACTAGTTATATGTCTAATCAAAAACGTACTGAACGTGGCAGCCGCATGCCAAAAGAAAAACCTGAGTTCGATCAGACTATTGTTGATCTTGCGCGCGTAACACGTGTTACCAAAGGTGGAAAGCACATGAGTTTTCGAGCATGTGTCCTTATTGGAGATCGCAAAGGACGAGTTGCTTACGGAATTGAAAAAGGAAAAGACGTTCAGATTGCGGTTGATAAGGCAGTAAATCAAGCAAAGAAAAATATTTTAACGGTACCTATTTTCAACGGCACTATTCCTCATCGAGTTGAAGCAAAATTTAAGGCTGGAAAAATTATGATCAAACCAGCTCCAAAAGGTTCTGGTATTATTGCTGGAAGTGCAGTACGTATGGTTCTTGATCTAGCAGGAGTAGGAAATGCATCAGGAAAAATCTTAGGAAAAACTAATAATAAAGTAGTAAACGTAAAAGCAACTTTTGAAGCTTTGAAAAAATTCAAAAAACAAGCGGTTCGAACACTTTCACAAGAACCTCGCCAGGCACCAGCTCCTTCTGCCCCTGTAATTTCTGAATCTACGAGTTCTGTGGCAGTGACAGGAGATGTTGCTAAACGAAAAACACGTGTATCTGGTGGAAAGAAAGCTGCGCCAAAGAAAGCTGCTGAATCAGTAGCTTAGTATAAGGCATTTATAATTTTTTTGTATGTTAACCCCTTCAACAATCAGTTCACGAGGTCGCAAGCGAAACACCAAGCGTGTGGGTCGTGGTAATTCCAGTGGAAAGGGAAGCTACTCTGCACGTGGTATCAAAGGGCAAAAAGCTCGAACAGGTGCGAGTGGTATTATGCGCCGTGCTTTTAAAGCACAACTTCAGAAAGTTCCGAAATCTCGTGGTTTTACATCGAGTGCTCTTAAACCTGAAACCGTTTCTCTGACTCAGCTTAACACTCTTGCTTCTACTGTTTCTGAAATCACTCCCTATGTGCTTAAAGCTCATGGTATCATTGATAATGTACGTGCTGGAGTAAAAATTGTAGCTACAGGTGAACTCACACAGAAAGTAGTGTTGCACGATTGTCTCGCTACTAAAACTGCATTACAAGCCATTGAAAAAGCGGGCGGGAAATTGATAATTTAAGATTAAAGATTGGAAGATCAAAAGATTAATATTGTAACCAATCTTACGGCTTATCAATTCTTTATTCTTTATTCTTCAATCATCTACTCTTTATGTGGAATAAAATACGTCGAATTTGGACTATTCCTGATATCCGCAACCGTGTACTTTTTGTATTTGCCATGCTTGTTGTATTTCGATTAGCAGCACATATCCCGGTTCCAGGTGTTAATACTGAAGGATTACGACAATTTTTAGCTGGAAATCAGATTTTAGGTCTTCTTAATATTTTTTCAGGTGGCACTATCGCAAATTTTTCTATTGTGATGCTTGGTGTTGCCCCATACATTACTGCTTCGATTATTTTCCAACTTCTAACACTCGTAGTTCCTTATTTTGAGGAACTTTCAAAAGAAGGGGAGAGTGGTCAACAGAAAATCAATATGTATACGAGAATCGCAGCAGTTCCGCTGGGTTTGCTCCAGGCATATGGTACGATTAAACTTTTGAATCAGTCACAGTTTGCTATCATGGGTGATTTGACGACGTTCAAATTTGTTTCGATCATGATCACTATCACTGCAGGAAGTATTTTTCTTATGTGGATCGGTGAGCTTATTACTGAAAAAAATGTTGGAAATGGAATTTCATTACTTATTTTCTCAGGTATCGTTGCATCACTCCCAACCACTCTTCAGACTGCAATTATCAATTATGATTCTTCACAGTTGTATTTATATCTGTTATTTGCTGCAATTTCGGTTGCGACGATCGTTGGTGTTGTGTATGTAAATGAAGGTCAGCGGAATATTCCAGTAAGCTACGCACGACAAAATCAAGGAACGCGTTCGTTTGGTGGTATGACCAATTTTTTACCACTTCGAATCAATATGGCAGGAGTAATACCAATCATATTTGCTATTTCCATGGTGCTCTTTCCACCAATGGTTGCACAATTTTTTGTAAATCGTGGAGGGTTTATTGGATCTGCGGCAAATACTATTATTACGGTTTTCAATAATCAATGGTTTTACGGAATTGTATATTTTGTTTTAGTATTTGGTTTTACTTATTTTTATACTTCAGTTGTTTTCAATCCACATAAGATGGCTGAGAATTTGCAACGTCAAGGTGCCTTTATTTTGGGTATTCGTCCAGGAAAACAAACTGAAGAATATTTACAAAAAACCATGACTAAACTGCTTTTTTCAGGTGCATTATTTTTGGGTATTATTGCGGTTCTTCCGCTTATTGCACAGGGCTTTACTGGCTCACAAGGATTGGTAATTGGCGGTACGAGTCTTCTTATTGTCGTTTCAGTTGCGGTAGAAACTACGAAACAGCTTGAATCACAACTCAAGATGCATGAATACGACCATGTGTAATATATGTATCTTTGAACACGCCTTCTGCTATACTTCGAAGGCGTGTTTTTTGTTCGTTGAGAAAGATTAAAAGATTACCAGATTGGATATGAAATAGAAAAATTATAATTTTACGACCTTGTATCCTTTTGTTTAATTTTCAGTAAACCAATTTACTATTATATTATGAAGAAAGTAATCATTCTTCTCGGAATTCCAGGTAGTGGAAAAGGTACTCAAGCAAAACGTCTTGCTCAGCGCTTCGGTTATGGGCATATTTCTACCGGAGATTTACTTCGCGCATTTGAAAGAAATCCTAACACATCTTCTGAAGATAAGGCATTGCTTGTAGAAATGAAAGAAGGTCGGCTAGTTTCGGACGAATTGATTTATAAACTTGCATTTCAGGCTATTGATACTTATTTTGCACATGGACAGGGAGTGGTACTTGATGGAGCAATTAGAACCAAGAGTCAAGCACATGGATACGAGCACTATTTTGATTCAAAAAAATTAACATCTGAGTTGGTTGCAATTGAAATTAAATTAACTGATGAGGAAGGTACATTGCGTATTCTCAAACGAAAAGTGTGTGAACAGTGTGGATTTATTATTCCATATACACCACATAATGATACACTGACTAATTGCGAAAAATGTGGTGGTACATTGGTGCGACGAAGTGATGATACTTCTGAAACAGTAGAAAAGCGTATGAGAGAACAAGGGAATGAAGCGGTTGCGCCGGTGCGTGAATATTATGAGGCTAAAGGATTGCTTCGTATTGTTGATGGTAATCAGGGGATAGATGAGATAGAAGCTGAAATAGCGAAGGTTATTGAATAGGAGTGAGTTTTGAAATATTGCCATAGATTTAATTATTCTAATTGTACTAATTGACCTAATTATTTTAAGGTCGCACACCGTTCTTTTGAGTTTTTTAGGTTAATTAGAATAATTTCTTTTGACTTTTTACTTTTCCCTTTCGACTTTATAATGTGCTATACTAATGGCATATTTTTGTATGTCTGTAGGTTTAAAACATTTTTTCATTCCTCACGAAGAAAATAATTATCACCCGCATGCACTTCATCATGGGCGAGTGCTTTTTTATGGTTTCCTTGGTATTGCGGTAAAGATGATTGTAGTGGTCACCGCATTACTTTTGCCAGCACAAGCGTATGTAGTGCCTGAAGTATTGGTAGCACAACAGGAGAGGGTTATTGAGTTGACCAATGAAATTCGTTTGCGTGAAGGGGTTGCTCTCTTAGAGTATGCTGAACCCTTGGCTGAGTCATCATGGAATAAAGCTGTTGATATGACTGAACTTGGGTACTTTGAACATATTAATCCCGAGGGTAAACGATTACGAGATTTTTTGAAAGAAGTTGGGTACCAGTATTCAGTTGCTGGTGAAAATCTTGCGGTCGGATTTTCTTCACCTGAAGCAATGGTAGAGGCATGGGTGGAGAGTCCAACACATTTTGCTAATCTGATTGATCCTGATTTCAAGGATATCGGTATTGGTTCGTCAGTCGGTATGTACGGTGACAATGTTGCGGTATATGTTGCACAACATTTTGGACAACCATCGGATCAACTTGCTATTGCTTCCGACTCTCGTGAACGAGTGCGAGGAATTATTGAGGCTACTGAGGGTGTCGATACGGTTTCACCCTATTATGATTTTGGAGCTTCGTATGTCTCGTGGAAAAAAGAGGGTGACAAAATCACACTTCATGCACACACACGAACAGTAGGTCCTGTAAGTCAGATAACGGTTACGGCACAAGGATATGGATTTGAATTATATGACACTCATGAAGATGGAGTATGGGAGGGGACTATTACGGTTTCTGAATCACTTGAAGATTTTTTTGCGTCAGTCGTTCCTGCAGAAATAGTGATTGTGTGGGTGGACCAGGAAGTGACCAATTCTTCGATTGAATGGCAGACGATCCCTGCGATTCCTATGGGTTCTATTCAAAAATATGAACTTTCAAAACAAGTGCCAGCAGTGCTTGGAACCATATCACCTGCTTCCCGGGGAGTGCTTATTGGACTGATTGTATTCTTTTCGTGTGCCCTGATACTTAAAATTTTTATTCAAATTCGACATCAACATTATCATGTCATTGCGTCTGCTTTAACTCTTATTGGATTCCTCACTCTTTTGGTTATTGTTTAGGTTCTTCACAAATTAAGACAATTTTGCTAGGATACTCTCTATGTCATATACCAAAACCAAGGAAGAACAATTATGGATAGAAGAGGGCGGTCATGTCATAGGCGAAATCCTTGAATATTTGGGTACCTTGGCTGTATCTGGAGCAACGGCATATGATATCGATGGTGAGGCTGAAGAACGTATCAGGAAGGCTGGGGGTAGACCTTCGTTTAAAGGTTACCGATCAAGAAGAAGTGATCCGCCATTCCCTTCGACCATTTGTGCTTCATTGAATGAAGAAGTAGTTCATGGTATCGCAACCAAAACAAAAGTTCTCAAAAATGGAGATATTTTTACTATTGATATTGGAATGGAATATCCGGTTAAGAGTGGTCTCGGTCGATTTGGAAATGGATTTTTTACTGACACAGCGCTTACTGTTTTGGTCGGGAAAGCAGCCCCTGATACGGTGTTACTTTTTGAACGTACGTATGAATCATTGAAGAGGGGGATTGATGCGGCTGTGGTTGGAAATACCGTTGCGTCTATTGGTAAAGCGGTTGAAGAATATATCAAGCCTTTCAAATATGGAATTGTGAGAGATTTGGTAGGTCATGGGGTAGGATATCAGGTTCACGAGGAACCACGTGTACCTAATTATTATGATGCGAGTTTGGAAAAAATTAAGCTTGAACCAGGAATGGTTTTAGCAATTGAACCTATGATTACCCTCGGGAGCTATAAAGTAGAAACTGCTTCAGATGGGTGGGGTATTAGCACTGCTGATCACTCAATGAGTGCTCATTTTGAACATACGATTATTGTCACGGAAGGAAAACCAATTATTGCAACGAAGAGACCGGGGGAAAATTTCTAATTAACCTAATTATTCTAAATAATTCACTTGTGCAAAGTATTGTATTTTATTTAGAATAATTAGAGTACTTAGGTCAATTAGAATAATTTATGAACATACTTGCTATCGATTTTGGTACCAAAAATCTTGGTCTTGCATGGGTGGGATCAGGAGTTGATGTGGTATTGCCCTATGGATGTGTCGAAGCGAAAAATTGGAAAACTGAATTACCTAAATTGATTTTAGAAGAAAAAATTGGAACCGTACTTGTAGGAATTCCGTATGGTCCAGATGGTGAGGAAACAAAAAATTCAGAACGTGTTCGTTTATTTATCAGAGAGTTCGCGTCACTCATTTCAGTGCCGATTGAAACTATTGATGAAAGCTTTACCACTCGGGAAGCTCAGTCTATGGAAGGAGATGCGAGTCTTGATGAGAAATCGGCGATGTTAATTTTGTCAGACTATTTGAAAGAGAGGTAAATTTTTTGATAATGCAATTATTCTAATTAATCTAATTATTCTAAATAATTCAATTGGCGTAAAGCATTGTATTTGTTTAGAATAATTAGAGTACTTAGATCAATTAGAATAATTTTTTATGCCCGAGGGGATCGTACTTACTCGAACTCCACTACGTGAATATGATGAAGTAATATCTTTTATTACCCGGGATTTTGGTCGAGTTGATGTGCTTGCAAAAAGTGTCAAAAAAATTACGAGCAAGCTCTCTCCACACGTAGAACCTTTTTCTCGTGTATCATTTGATTCTGTGCAAGGAAAGGAAATGATGATTTTGACTAACGTATCTGCTGTTAATTTTTTTCAACACGTGCGGACACATTATGTTAAAAGTCTGCAAGCTGAATTTGCAGCACATGCGCTTCACCGACTTACTCGGCCTGGAAATTTGGAGTACGGAGTTTTTGATTTATTTTCCGAATGGTTACAGATGTTTGATAGTGTCACCGATGTCTCTGACTGTCGTTTCTTGGATTGGTTTATGTTGCAGCTAATGGGGGTTATTGGATTTGAACCTACCTATTCAGTGTGCATTCGGTGTGGAAAGGATGATAATTTATGTTTTTGGTCTTTTTCAGGTGGGGGAGTAGTTTGTACTAATTGCTCTACGAATAATTTTGAGGGAGATTCTTTGTTGCGTATTTCTCCTCAGACTATTGAAGAGCTATCCCGTCTTTCACTAGAAGATCCTTATAAGCTTTCAGAGGTTTCTGGCTTTGTTCCTTCGGTGCATAGTCTTCTCGTGGGCCATCTCCAGTACCAAACTGAGGCAAAAATAGGGAATTGGGCGCATACTTGTGCTAGCTTCTGACTTGTAGTAGGATGTTGATTGTCCATATCTGTATTTTATTTAGAGGTTTTAAGTTCAAAATCCAAATTTCAAAGTTCCAATAAAATGTCGAAATATTTGAGCTTTTTTGAGCACTTAGGTCAATTAGAATAATTAGTATAATTTGTATGCGAATATTTATTTCTGAGGCACACACACATGTTGGTGCGACTGTTCAAATAAAAGGTTGGGTGTACAATAGCCGTTCTTCAGGTTCAATATCATTTATTGAAGTGCGGGATGGTACGGGATTTATTCAGTGTGTGGCATCAGAAAAAGATGTTGATACTGCATCATGGAAATCACTTACTGATGCAACTCAAGAGTCGTCGCTTGAGGTTACAGGAATGGTAAAAGAACACCCAAAAAAACCAGGGGTGTATGAACTTGCGATTGAAAAAGCTGTCCTTATCCATAAAGCAGTTGAGTATCCTATTGCACACAAAGAGCATGGTCCTGATTTTTTACTTGAAAATAGACACTTATGGATTCGAAGTAAAAAACAGTGGGCAATACTTCGTATTCGAGATGTAGTAGAAACGGCGATTAATGAGTATCTGCATCAAGAAAAATTTATACGAACAGATTCGCCAATCTTCACTCCCAATGCGTGTGAAGGAACGACTACTCTTTTTCCAGTTCCGTATTTTGATTTGGGTGAAGCGTATTTGTCACAATCGGGGCAGCTCTATATTGAAGCTGCAATTGCCAGTGTAGGGCGTTGTTATGATTTTGGACCGGTGTTTCGTGCAGAAAAATCGGTGACCAAGAGACATCTTACTGAATTTTGGATGATGGATGCTGAAGCTGCATTTGTTGAGCACGAAGAAAATATGCAGATTCAGGAGGGGTTGGTGAAATTTATTGCCCGAGCATGTTTAGAAAAGTGTGAACAAGAATTTGCAATTTTAGAGCGTGATCCAGAACCAATTCGAAAAATGGTTGAGCTCCCGTTTGTAAAATTAACGTATGAGGAATCTATCCCATGGTTACAAGAACGAGGGAGTGATATTAAGCATGGTGAAGATTTGGGAAATGATGATGAAGCATTGCTTACCAAAGATAGTCAGGTTCCTGTATTCATTCATAAATGGCCAAAGAGTATTAAGCCATTTTATATGAAGCTTGACCCAACAGATCCAACTCGTGTATTGAATAATGATTTGATTGGAATTGAAGGGTCTGGGGAAATTATTGGAGGCTCGCAGCGCGAAGATGATTTTGATTTATTGCTTGAACGAATTCGCGAAGAAAAATTACCAGAGAGTGAGTATGCGTGGTATACCGATCTTCGAAAATATGGCAGTGTACCGCATTCTGGGTTTGGAATTGGAGTCGAGCGTATGGTTCGCTGGATGAGTGGGGTGGAGCATATCCGCGAGTGTATTCCTTTTCCACGATTGGTAAATCGAGTAAGACCGTAGAAAAGTTAAAGTTTAAAAGTAAAAAGGCAAAAGATTGAGATTACATCCGTTCCAATCCGTTAGATCCGTGTTATCCGTGTTCTATTTACAATATTCGTTATGGAACACGGATTTAACGGATTATACGGATAAATACGGATTTTTTAAATCTACATTATGGCAAAGAAAAAAAAGAAGGGTGGAAAAAATGGATTTAGAAAAGAACTACCTGAAAAATTTATTGAACGGGCTTCTCTTATTTTTGGTGCTTCACGTTTTCGTGAAATTGAAAAAACATTTGTCGGTAGACCAACTACGTTCCGTATTAATACGCTGAAATCAAGTTCGACTGAAGTATTGCCGATATTGTCAGAGAATGGTTTTAAAGTGCAAAAAATTGCCTGGTATCCTGGTGCTTTTGTATTATTGAACAAGTCAAAACGAGAGCTCACTGATTTACCATTGTATTCCGAAGGAAAATTGTATATTCAGAGTCTTGCAAGCATGGTTCCGCCCGTAGTACTCGATCCGAAGCCAGGGGAGCGGGTTCTTGACCTTACAGCCGCTCCAGGCAGCAAAACAAGCCAGATAACGGCTATGATGGGTAAAAAGGGGGAGTTGGTGGCTAATGATAAGAATAAAGTGCGTTTTTTTAAGCTGAAGCATAATATGGAGCTTTTGGGAGTCGCTGATGACCCCATTCTTTCCCAAGGGGAGGGAAATGCGATTGGCTCTAAGGAGGGTTGGAAGTTTGTGCTAAGGATGGAGCATGGGGCGCAGCTTTCACGGGAGTATGAGAATTATTTTGATAAAATTCTGCTTGACGCACCTTGTAGCGCGGAAGCTCGGTTTGACACGACAGATCCTAAGAGTTTTGGGTATTGGAGTGAGCGTAAAATTAAAGAAATGGCTTATACACAGCGGATTTTACTTCGAGCTGCGTGGCATATGCTAAAACCCGGTGGTGTTTTGGTATATTCCACCTGTACATTCGCTCCTGAAGAAAATGAAGTTCAATTACAAAAATTTTTTGAGCGTATTCCTGATGCAGAACTTCTGCCTATTGTATTACCTGAACTCCATACAGCTCCTATTGCAAGTTCTTTCAAGAATATGGTGATTAGTGAGTCTATTAGAAAAAATGTATTTAGAATTTTACCGAATAGTCAGATCGAAGGATTTTTTGTCGCTAAAATAACAAAAAAAGTCATGTAGAGCGTTCCTCCCCTCTTAGGGGAGGACAGGTGGGGTTGAGTTAAGTAGTGAGGATTAAGTTCTAATGGAGGGGTGTGTATGAGCCATGCGGCTTTGCATTCAAATACAACAGACTTTACTTCACGACGTAAGGGTCTTCGTTTATATTCGACAAAAGCAGAAAAAGTGCTGTGGCAAGAAGTTAGAAACAAAAAATTAGGGTATAAATTTAGAAGACAATTTCAAATTAAAAACTATATTGTTGATTTTTATTGTAGAGATTTAAGATTGGTTATTGAACTTGATGGTCCAATTCATGCAGAACAGAAGCGATATGATGAATTGCGAACTAAGGATTTAGAAAAAGTTGGTTTATTGGTTGTTCGTTATACTAATGATAAAGTATTGTTTGAAAGAGAAAGTATGTTGCAGAATCTACGAACGGTTTGTGAAGAACGAAATCAGTTTCTTCGTCCTACAACCCCACCTAACCTCCCCTAAGAGGGGAGGAATAATACAAATACCTTTTCCTCGCTCAAGAATGTAAATAATACACACACGTTTTTATAGCGTGTGGTTTTTATTTATGGTATACTAGCTATCGCTTAGTATTTCTAATATTTACTACATGACGCGCTTTTTTGCACGGGTATCTGCTCGTGTCGGCCAAGCGTATACAAAACTGTTTCCGAATACGCTCAAAAAACGGACCTGGTGGCCGGTTTTTGGCGTTGGTGTGCTTTTGATTGCTGCGATGGGTGTGGGAATTGCACATGGCCAAGCTGTGGTTATTGAGTCATTACTTAATGGGCTGGTAGACATGATTGCGACCATTCTTATTGAACTTTCGAAACTCTGTATATTTTTGACGATATTTTTCTTGCGCGCATTTATTACACTTGCGAGTTATAATAATTTTATTGATGTAAGTGTAGTGAAATTGGGTTGGGTCATGGTTCGAGATGTTGCAAACATGTTCTTTATCGTGGGACTTCTCGTTATTGCGTTTGCGACAATCTTAGGTTTTGAGAGTTATGAGTGGAAACACGGATTGGTAAAGATTGTGCTCATGGCAATCTTGATTAATTTTAGTAATTTAATAGCACAACTCGTGATTGATGTTGCACATATTTTTACTATTACATTTCTTAATGCGGTTTCTGCAACTGCAGGAGGAAATCTGATTACGATGTTCCAGATGGATAAGATTCTTGAACTTGCTCAGAGTTCTCCAAGTGAACTTGGTGCGACTCGAGACGTTGCTAGTCTTACCCTGTTTGCGGGTAGTGTGCTTGCTTTTATATTTGCTCTTCTGGCGGCCCTCACTATTGGTGCATACTTGGTTGTGATGATTTTTCGTATCGTGGTACTCTGGGCGCTCATCGTGCTCTCTCCTCTTGCTTTCATGCTCTATGCGGTTCCCAAAGGTGAAGATTATGCGCATGAATGGTGGAGCGAGTTTAGTAAGCATGTGATCGTTGCTCCTATCATGGTTTTTTTCTTGTGGTTGGCATTTGCCACATTGGGTACGGGGCAAATTATTTCTGAAATTCAGAGTGATCCGAATGTAATCCAATTAAATTCTTCTGGTGAGAAACAGTCGGTGACGGTACTTGAAATTTCTACCTGGGAGAATTTTGCTAGTTTCCTTCTTGGAATTGGTTTTTTGTGGGTAGGTATCAAAAAGACCGAAGAGACTGGGGCTACCGGGGCTGGGCTCGTAGGTGGTGCAATTGATTTTACCAAGAATGTGGCGACTATCGCGACTGGATATGCTGCGGGTAGGTGGTTGGTTGGGGCAGCAATTGAAAAAGGAAAAGAAGTGGGTGGGGCATATGGAAAACTAGGGCTTGCTCGTTTGGGGGAGACAAAATTTGGAAAAGTTGCAAAAACAATCAGTGGGTATGATCGAATGAAAAAATCTTCTATAAATCTTGAAGAGGCTCTGTCTGCACTTGAGAGAAAGAAGAAGGCGTATAAAGCTCAATTACATGCTGAGGCTTCTAAGGATACAAAAGGATTGGCTGGTTGGCTTTCTCCGACCCATGAAAAGATTGCAGAACAAGAAGCAAAAACTAAACTTGCTGAGAGAGAACTGCATTCTGTTGAAGCGGGCGCAAAGGCGGATGCAAGCAAGGCTCTTTTTGAAAAAGAAAAAGATCGATTTCAACATCTCACTGAGCATGAACTTCATGAACATGGTGTTGAGCATGAGCTTCAGCAACAGGAGTTGAATATGAAGATAGATGTGGGAGCTAAATTATTTGTGCGTGAACAAGGAGAGTTTGAGAAAAAAAATAATGATCTTTTGTCTACTTATCTCGGTCCGGCTGATAAAGCTGAATATGATAGAATAATGGCTATTTCAGATGAAGATCAAAGAAATAAGGAAATGTCTAAATTTGAGGGAAAAATGGCAGCTGCTGGAAAAGATGCTGGTGTGAATAAGCGTCGAGAGTTAGAGAACCAGGCTGCCGAAGGGCTTCCTCATATTCGGGCACGTCTGCTTGAGACTAAGAATAAACAATTGGAAGAAAAACAGAAAGGTATTGAAAATAAATTTTTTGGTGAAATTGACTTGTCTCATGTTATGGGAGAGCAGTCTGCTTTGATAGATGCAATAAATGGCGCTTTAGAGAAAAGGATTAAAGATGATGCGGCTGAAATTGCTGCAATCAAGGAGCTCGAGAAGACGTTGGGAACAAGTTTTGATAGAACTGCACATGTAGATGATATAAAAAAACAAAAAGAAGTATATCTCGCATATGATAATAAAAAATTTAGAGACGAAATTCTAGATAAGGATGGCACTCGTGAAGAGGCAATTGCACATATTTCTGAACAGGAACGAGCTTTAATTATGGAAAGTGTACTAATACAGAATCCTTCATGGCTCAAAGTTCAAGCTTTTTATGCTACACGTGCAGCAGAACAAAAGACCAAAAAAGCTGCAGGTGAATCTGATGCTATTTCGTTGCGAGTTTCAGACGTATTGCGCGGTGTACAAGGAAAGGTGATGGATGAAATAAGAAATTTTGAGCGTACAAAAATTGCTGAGGAAATGAAAGGTATGCGTGAGTGGAGTTTTCCTGAATTTATGAATGAGTTTACTAAAAATCAAAAAATATTAAAACAATTAAATGAAAAAATTGATTTATTAGGAGGTGAAGATTCTCTTTCTGTATCTGACAAAGATTTATTGAAAAATACTCGACAAAATCAGGCTCGTGCGGTAGCGAGTGGTGAGGATCGTGGTTTTCATGTTGCTATGGTGAATCAGCTCAAAGATTTGGACAGTTCTTATGAAGATATCTCTGATGATAAAGATACATCCAGTATGCTACTGCTAGGAATGCTTTCCGGTAGGTCGTTTAGGAATAGTAAAGATCCTACTAAAGATTTGAAAAATCCGGAGTATTTTGCACAGATTCAGGAGGAATATCGAAAAGGACTGAAAGAAAAAGCAGGAATTCTTTTTAGAACCTTGCAAAAAGGTATTGATGAATCGGCACAAACACATGGACAAGTCCATCTCACGGGGAATGTACGAGAGGGTATTGATGGTAATGGTACGAAAATTCTCGGTATCGCAGGTGGTATGAGAGCGGGTGCTGGAAGTGGAAAAATAATAGGAACGGGAGATGTTACGAAAAATGGTCTAGAGGTTATTGAACAGGATATGAGTTGGTATACCTTACCTGACCATAGTATTTTTTCTTCAAAGGATGGGCGTTCGTATACAACTACACATGTCGAGATAGATCCTAAAACTAAAGCAAAAAAAACCGTTGTTGGTCTGAAAGCGCACGCTAAGGGTATGATAGCAGCCTATACACGTATTCGTGGTGCTGAAGCCGTAAAAAAAGAAGGAACACCTAAATTAAGAGCCCTGCTTGGTGCTGCGGGTTTTAATGAGAGTTTGTGGAACGGTGCAGATAAATTTGAACGTGTTCCTAGTGTTTTTCAGGAAGAGTGGCAGCCTGTATTCAATGAATGGAAGAAGATTTTGGAAAATCCAGAAATACAATCTTCAGTTAAAACTAGTGTGTTGAATGGATGGCAAGAATTGTATACCCAGTGGGGTGTTGATCCTAAAAAGACTGCTACTATGGATGCTAGTAAATTAGTGACTATAGCTTCAGATAGTGGATTATTACCATTTGGGTCTGTGTTTGCAACTACAAAGTCAAGAAGATAACATGTCTGAAAAGTATGATTATAATAGAGTATTATGTTTGATATAAAGAAAATATCCTCTGTCTTGCTTGTTGACCCTTTTGAATTGCAAGAGATAGATTCTAAAGTTTCTGAATTTTTGTATAATGAAACCACTTCATATTCTTTGTTTAAGTCTTGGCATGCATTTTTTCTTACCAATAATTTTGATCTCGGATTGATTCAAAAATTCTTTAACTCATATTGGAAGTGGTATGTGATTGTGACGTGGTATAATTTTAGTGCGCATAATGAAGAAATATTATCTCAAGTGGTTCCTGTTCAGTTTATGATGGCGTGTAAAATGGAATTTAATGTACCTCGTCTGTATGCGAATCATATAGTTTCTTCTATTCCTGATGAAAAAATTCAAGATGAATTACACGCTTCTATTTCTAGGCAGGTTTTAAATAGTTCACTTCCATTTGATTACCATTCAGGTAGGGACTTGGTCACATTAGTAAAAGAACTTAAAAAAATAGATTCATTAGGTTCGATTGAACGGTCTCAATTGTATGGTCAAGTTGAAGATTTTTTATTTGAGGATGGTTTTGATTTTTATACGACTGAACAAAAATTGAAAAAAATTGAAGATATTTTTGAATATATCAGATTTTTATCTGATCCAAAATCAATCATTGAGTTTAGAACACTGTATGTGAAGACTGCTCCTCATTTGACCAAAAATTTAATTGATAGTTTTTTGACTGGGGAAACTTTGTTGGAAGATAGGGAACAGATTGGAGAGATTTTTGGATCAAAAACTTCAGAGGTTCGTGTACCATCGCTGAATAAATTTCAAGTTATTAGAAAACAAATTTTAGCTGAATCGAAAAATACTACTGAAGATTTTGAAGATTTTGTATTGGGTAAATTACAGGAATTTTCAGTTGAACAAAATGATCCACGTATTCTTGATCTATATTACTACGATGAACAGGCGGAAAAATTTGTTTGGAATGATGAATTGATTGGCGGTGAGTAATTTCAGTGAGGGGTTACATGCGAATTATTAATGGTACGAATTTACGAATCGAGAAAATACGAATACAATTACATATATTATGGCAGACGTTAAAATACAACCTACAATTCTCGTGAAAAAAGCTGATGGTACGACTGAACGTATTACGTTAGTTGAGTTTAAGCGTCGGAAAGAGATGAAGTCAATTGCTAGTCAGACGCCTCCTACGCAGACTGCATCAGAAGTTCAAAGTTCAAATTCCAAAGTTCAAATTCCAACAAGACGTGTTATTCCTTTGGTTGAAGAAGTGGAAGTGCTAATACCTAAGCCTGTAGCACCACAGCCGCCTCGTCGTGTGATTCCATTGGTGGAAGAGGAGGAACAAACAATTAATAATGAACAATTAATAATGAACAACGGGGAGAGAGTAGAGAGAAAACGCGAGCAGATTCTTCCGACTACTCCTGTGATCCAAACTGAGACGCATATAACGAATGCGACACCGGTAACCAAGGTATTTGAGCATCCTATTACTCAAAAATTAGCTGATACTGCACGAGGAAAAGCTTCCGATCATCAGTCGCTTCTCGACGAAGATGATTCTGAGATTCGGGCAATAGGTGAAAAAAAGGGGCAGATGGTAAGTCATACTCCGGCTGCTTCGGTATCATTCTCTAGTTCAGTCATAATTCCAAAAGATTTGAAAGCGCGCACCGATGCGTTGATTTTATCATGGAAGAAAGGAATTAGGGATCAATATCAATTTATAGAGTATGCAGCAAAACCTGCGTCTGAAGGGGGATTGGGGCTTACCAAAGTGGATGCAATAAAATTATTTGAAGAGATTTCACATTTTGCGACACTGGGGAGCCCACAGCTACAGTCTCGATCTGCGCCTGCGCCTAATCCGGTTCCATTAGCTTCTTCAGTTTCTACCCCGTCACAAAAAAAACCACAACTCAATCACATTCCAAATTCTACGACACTTATTCGTGAGATTGCTCCTACAAGAGACGCTGCGACAGTGATGGGTCCTATTGAAGAAGCAGCGTCTCTCAGTATTCTGGATTTTCGTAGACTCTCACGAGTGCCAAAAACTGCAGGTGAGATGGTGGTTGCAAAGTTTAGTGGTTGGAAAGACGAGTCATACTTGCTATACTTACAGGTACGTGACAGCTGGAGAACCAGTCCGTTGTTTCGATTGTATATTGAAAAAACAACTGAAGCTGTAGAAAAAAATCTCACGATCACTGCAGTGTTACAGAGTGGTGAATTGACGTATGAAGAATATCTTGCGATTGCAGAGGTGAATCGGAAGTTGGGGCAGATGGACTGATTATAGTCGAAAGTCGTAAAGTCTATAAAGTTATAAAATAAAATACAAATAACTTTAGGATTTTATAGATGTGTAACTTTCGACTTTATGGACTTTTTGACTTTCTGACTAAGATTATGCAACAGTTTATAGTCCCACAATTTATTGAAGTAGAGGATAAGATTTTGGGGCCGATCACTACTCGGCAATTTGTTATTCTTCTCTTTGTCGGGATGATTGTGTTTTTGTCATACCGTTTTGGTGATTTTGCATTATTTATTTTTTGTCTGATTTTTTTTGGCATTGGTGGTTTAACCGTGGCATTTGTAAAGGTGAACGGACAAGCATTTCATTACTTTTTCTTGAATATTGTGCAGACACTTCGTCGTCCTTCACGTCGGGTATGGCATAAGACATTATCCAAAAAAGAACTTGAGATGCTTCGAAAGTATATACCTGAGGCAGTTGTGATAAAAGAAGAAGTAAAACGAGTAAAACGTGAACGCATTCAAGATTTGTCATTATTGGTAAATACGGGAGGGTTTTATAGACCTGAGGATGATTAGTAGTAGTGTCACTGTGCTTAGGTTCGACTCCACCCCAACCCTCCCCTAAGAGGGGAGGGAGAATACTAAAATATGAAGGATAAAAAAGCAGTACAAAAAAGAGCAAAGCAATCCAATACTCAGTCGCATCTTCCGATTGCGGAAATTAAGGATGGGGTAGTGGTATTAAAGGATGGAACGATGCGCAAGGTACTTTTGACTTCAAGTATTAATTTTGCATTGAAATCAGAAGATGAACAGAATGCAATTATTTCGGCGTATGTAGGATTTTTGAATTCGCTTGATTTTCCAATTCAGATTGTAATCCAGTCGAGAAAGCTCCAGATCAAACCATATTTGGAAACTTTAACCAAACTTGAACGTGATCAGGCAAATGAGCTTTTACGTGTACAAATTGCCGATTATCGGTTATTTATTGAAGAGCTTGTTGATATTGGAAAAATCATGACCAAACGATATTTTGTCGTGGTACCTTATTCACCGCTTGATAATCAGAAAAAAGGGTTTTGGGCACGGGCTAAAGAGGTGATTGTTCCAGTGATTACTTTAAAACTCAAAGAAGATCAATTTCAACGCCGCAAACAAGATCTCGAACTTCGTGTGCGACAGATTAGTTCTGGTCTTTCCAACATGGGTCTTGAAGTTGCAGAACTTGATACTCAAGCTTTGATTGAGCTCTACTATAGTACCTATAATCCGGATATTTCATTTGCTGAACAGATGGGGGATGTGGGGGCGCAACAGATTGAAGAGAACTTACCATTATAAAAAATTATTCTAATTATACTAATTAACCTAATTATTCTAAACAAATACTGAAGTAGGAAAAAATCTTTGAATTATTTAGAATAATTAGAGTAATTAGAACAATTGGGTTAATTTGTATCTATGCCTTTTCAACCTGTCTCATTTGAATCAAAAAATAAACGATTGACTTCGTCCACAGACAAAAAGAAAATGGATGAAACATTGGTCACGCTTGAGGAAGAACGTGTCTATCGTGAGGGAACCGTATCCCTTCGCGATTTGATCGCGCCTTCAGCTTTTAATGTGGAGTCAAACTTTTTGCAGTTGGGGTCTATATTTTTGCGTACTATTTTTGTGGTAAGTTATCCACGCTATATTTCAATTGGCTGGTCTAGTCCTATTCTCAATCTCAATCTCACGATGGATGTGGGTATGTTTTTTTATCCAGTCGAAGCTTCAATTATTCTCAAACAACTCAAGAAAAAAGTGGGAGCACTTCAGGCACAAATTAGTCAGGATACGGAAAAAGGAGCACCGCGTGATCCGATGCGGGAAACTGCGCTTCGAGATGTGGAACAACTTCGTGATGATTTGACTCAAGGAATTGAACATTTTTTTCAATTTGCGTTTTATGTTACGTTGTATGCATCTAGCAAAGAAGAATTGGATCGGGTGACTGAGGACATTCATAATATTTTTGGCTCAAAATTGATTCATAGTAAACATGTTTTGTATCAGTCAGAGCAGGGATTCAATTCCACCGCACCTTTGGGGATCGATGAGCTGGTGATTTCGTTTAACATGAATTCGAGTCCGATTGCAGCGTCTTTCCCTTTTATTTCCACTGAGCTTACGAGTGATAATGGGATTCTCTATGGTATTAATAAACATAATAACAGTTTGATTTTGTTTGATCGATTTTCTCTCCAGAATGCCAACATGGTAGTATTCGCGACGTCTGGTGCGGGTAAATCCTATGCGGTGAAGCTTGAAATTCTTCGAAGTTTGATGATGGGAATTGATGTGATTGTTATCGATCCTGAAATGGAGTACGCACATCTTTCAGAAGCAGTTGGGGGTACCTATATCAATATTTCGCTTGCATCAGAGAGTAAAGTAAATCCTTTTGATTTGCCAAGGCCAGTAGGACAACAAATCTCGACTGAGGATGTGATTCGAAGTGCGGTTATTACGATGAAAGGGCTTCTTCGTATCATGTTTGGTACACTTACTGCATCTGAGGATTCGATTCTTGATCGGGCTGTACTTGAAGCATATGCAAAAAAAGATATTACGACCTCGTCTGATCTCTCAACTATTGAGGCACCGATTATGCAAGATTTACTTGATGTGCTTGAAGGAATGGATGGGGCGGATACACTTGCTCTGAAGCTCAGAAAATATACTGATGGAACATTTGCAGGTCTCTTCAATTCCCCGACAAATGTTAACATGAATAATCAGTTAGTTATCTTTAGTGTTCGTGATCTTGAAGATGAACTTCGTCCGATGGCAATTTATACGCTTATCAACTATATTTGGAATATTGTCCGGTCTGAGCGTAAGAAACGATTGCTCGTAATTGATGAAGCATGGTGGCTCATGCTTCATGAAGATAGTGCAAAATTTATGTATGCATTGGTAAAAAGATGCCGCAAGTATTATCTAGGGGTCACGACGATCACTCAGGATGTGAATGATTTCTTGCGCTCGCCCTATGGTCAGGCAATTGTAAATAACTCTGCATTACAATTACTTCTTAGACAATCACCGTCAGCAGTTGATATGATTCAGAAGACATTTATGTTGACTGAAGGGGAAAAATATTTATTGCTTGATAGCGGTGTAGGGCAGGGAATATTTTTTGCAGGAAATAGACATGCAGCGATTCAGATCGTGGCGTCTTATACTGAAGACCAGTTGGTTACTTCAAATCCTCAGCAGTTATTGGAAATTGAACGTGCCAAGAAAGAATTTCAGAATGAATTTAAGAAAGAACAATAGTTGCCCGTGTTACATAGTACATATCAAAAATTGGTACGTAGTATATGTAATGTGATTTAGAATAATTAGGTTAATTAGAATAATTTTCTCATATGCTCTCTCTTCGAAAACGAATTTTCTTACTCATAGGGAGTGTGGCTCTAGTCGTTGTCTTAATTTTATTATGGGTGTTCTTTGGAAAAAAAGTTCCAACTACTCCTCCGACTGACATAATCTCTGGAACTCCAGATGAAGTGGTGATTGATCCTATTACCACGGTAGATTATCGGAGACCAGATACGATTCCAACCCAGCCCGCACCAAATCCTGCAAATCCTGATGAGACGTATGCTAAACAAAGTGCTCGAATTTTTGTAGAACGTTTTTGGAGTTTTTCAAATCAGAATGATAATCAGCATATTGATGATGCTCGAGCACTTTCTGTTGATTCTATGCATAGCTGGATTGACTCTCAGGCAAAAGAGCAGAGTCTTCAATATTCTGGAGTTACCACTGAAGTTCTTAGTTCAAGAATCTTGTCATATTCAACGCTTGCTGTAACGGTTGAAATTGGTGCACGGCAGACGACTCGTGGTGCAGACGGTGAAGAGATAAAAAATATTATTGCAAAGGTTGACTTGGTAAAGGTGGGGGAGAAGTGGCTTGTTTCTGGATTGTGGTTGGAATAGTTTTTTGGTTTGCTGGTTGTCTAGTTATCTGGTAATAAAAGATTGAATATTAAAGATTGTGATTCTAATTTAATCTTTAATTTTTATTCTTTAATCTTTAATTTTTTTATGTCAAACGTGTTGGAGGGCACGTGGTCTAGTATTTGTGATTATATTTTTCCAGTTTTTTGTATTTCGTGCGAACAAGAAGGAGCCATTTTGTGTGATACATGTATGAATACACTCGAAGTCTCGGGTGTTTTTTGTTGTCCCGTGTGTCATGTAGCGTGTGTGGGCGGAAATTGTTGTAGTGGATGTGGAGATAAGACTCCACTGGTTAGGCATGTTGCGATGTTGCCACTTACAGAGACGTCTTTAATACATCAGATTATCCATTTATATAAGTATGATTTTATTGAGAGTTTGGAATCTATACTTCAATTGCTTATTGCTAGGTTTTTAGATACCCATCATTTTTCTTCTGTGGATTATATTGCTCCTGTTCCTTTGCATAAAAAACGGTATGTTGAGCGAGGGTTTAATCAGAGTGAACGTATCGCGCGGATACTCAGTGTTCAAACTGGAATACCATTACTCAATCCATTGAAAAGAGTAGTAAATACGGTAAAACAGGCGACGCTTGATCGGAAAGGTAGAAAAACGAATGTATCGAATGCATTTGAGGTGCAAAAAGAGTATGTAGAAATTATTTCAGGAAAAAATATTGTATTAGTTGATGATGTATATACCACAGGAAGCACACTCCGAGAGTGTGCTTCCGCACTTAAATCAGCTGGTGTACCAGAAATATCGGGTTGGAGTATTGCGAGAGGGTGATTGTCACTCTTTTGTGCTAGAGTAGTGCAAGTTCTAATGCTGCGAGTGCAGCATCACTACCAAGTGTTTTTCTGGCTACTGCTTGACTCTGATTATTGACGGTAATTATTCCAAAACCAATAGGAATCTGCTGATCGAGCGAAACTCGGAGTACACCTTCCTGCACCATTTTGCATACATAGTCGAAATGTGGTGTTTCGCCTTTGATAATACAGCCAAGAGCTATCAGACAATCATATCGTTTGGTAAGGGCCATTTTTTGGAGGGCATAGGGAATTTCAGCACAGCCTGCGACGTGCGCGGTCGTAACGTTTGTCTCTTCTACCTTACATCCATAGAGCTTGCTCATGGCTGATTCCAGGAGTCCTTCGGTAATTTCAGTATTAAAACGAGCGGTGACAATACATACTTTTATGCCGTGCGCGTCTATAGTGGGTGAAAATTTATTTGGTATTTGCATATGTCAGGAATTGGTTAAGGTATTTTGCTAACACGTCGATTTCGATATTTACCATATCACCAGTCTGCTTAGTCGACAAGTTGGTATGTTCCCAGGTATAGGGGATGATTTTAAATTTGAAATTCTTTTCCCCACTTGCTGTTACTGTAAGACTGATCCCATCAATTGCAACTGACCCTTTTTCTGCGATCATTTTAAGGTATTTTTTATCACGCGGTTCAATTGTAAAAGTATATGAATTTCCTTCGGGAGTAATTGAGATGATTTTTCCAATGGTATCAACATGTCCCTGAACAATATGCCCATCGAGTCGGTCGTCCGCTCTCATGGATTGTTCTAAATTCACTACTGATCCTACGACAAGATCTGAAAGAGCGGTCCGATCCAGACTTTCAGGCATGTATTCGAAGGTGAGTCCTTTTTGAGTTTTTTTGAGAGTGGAACATACTCCGTTTATCGTAATACTTGCGCCAATGTTAACTTTCCATTTTTTTGGTTGCGTAATTACCAAAATCATTCCGTTTGTATTCAGATTTTTTTTTACTACTTTTGCGGTTGCGGTGATTATTCCTGTAAACATATGACATGCGAATTACGAATGGTACGAATTTGCGAATTAGAATAAGTTTATATTTTTCTCCACATACTCCCATACATATTTCGCTACATGGTTGGGTTTGCCCTCAACAGGATAGTGATGGAGATTAATAAAGGGTACACCATTACATTCTATAATACCCCAGATTTGTTCGTGTGGCGATCGGGAAATATCTTCGATAATAAAGTCGAATCCAATCATCGGATCTTGTACTACTGCTGCTGCACGCTCAAGAATAGGTTTGATTTCGGGATGTGTAATATCAGTGACTTCTGCACTGTATCCTCCATAGGATATACCAATTTTTTCTAAGAGGTCAATGGTTTCCCCAGAAGGGAGAATGTCGGTATTTTTTTTGCCAGTTCGCGCGAGGAATTTTGTATGCCCGTCGTGTAATTGCACTTCACTTACCTGCGGATTGCGTTTTTTATTTTTTTCTACTACAAGTTCTTCAATGGTGTGGATGCCATCCCCCGTAACACGTGGGGGGTCACCACGAAGATTTCCTGCAAATACCCCATCAATCATTGTTCCTCGATACACACTACCTACGAGATGTTCTTCCATGACTACCCAATGACAGAGTTGTTTTGCTCGATCAAATGCTTTCTTCAATTCTTCTTCAGTAGAAATACGAGTAGTAGTGTGGCGTCCACGAGAACCAATACGAGGCTTGATGATCACTGGTTTTCGTAATTTTTGAAACATTTGTCGAAGCGGTTCGTAGCGCGTGAATGCTCCGCCTTGTGCTACGGGAATTCCTGCACGCTGTAACTTTTTTTTCAGTACCGCTTTGTCATCTAGCCACCAGTCTGCGCCGCTTTCATTATGTGGGGGCCGTGGCAGGCCATTGAATCTGATTTTTTTTCCTTTTATCTTTACTTCATAAATATCCACTGGTTTTTTCCATACAATAAAACTTTTGATAGGAATTCCTCGACGTTCTGCTTCGTCCCATAGTGCTTTACCTCGCCAACTTACTACCTTTTGTTTATCACTATTTTGTTCAATTGCTCCAAAAAGATCCAGAATTTTGAACGTTGCTTGAAAAAACCAATTTGAAAAATGGGATAACGCACGTGATAAAAATCCTCCGGCAATAAGTCTACCAACCGGATTCATGACAATCACGAATGATTGTGAAAGCCAGGTGAGTCGGTGAGGAGTTGGGTTATTGCCGCAGTCGATGCATTTTTTAGACATAGATACAGGGTGGGAAGGTATGTTCTGGCATATCTACCAGAGCTTCTTTTCCATACAGAATTTTATAGAATTTTGGCATCATATGGTCGACTGCCTCACCCAGTGTACCTATTTTGGCTAATTCTTGCAATTTTCTAGCAGTATCTTCGTTTTTGTATATAATTAGATCAATACTTGAGGCATAAGCAATGCGTTTTCCCTTGATTTTTGCAAACACAAATTCACCGCAGAAATAATCAGTTTTTATTAGATTAACCAGCTTAATTTCATCAGTTTTTTCAATACGTGCAAGTAATTTTTTGTAGGCATCTTTTAAATACGTAAGATAGTTCACTTGCAGAAATCCACCTCCGCAGGTGAGTCCGTAGTAAAAACTAAGCACGATAAACGAGAGTGCCATGCTTGGCATGAGTTCCTGTTTTTTTATTGCTTCTTTAATTCCTTCTGGAGTTAGAGAGACTTGGTATAGGCCGTCCAGTGATTCAAGAATATTTTTTCTGCGTTTCAATTGTTTTCTTTTTCCTTTGTGAATTGCCCAAAATAATGTGGTACCGGTATGTGTCTCAGAAGAAAATGCTCCCTGAATACCATCAAAACATTCTTCAAATATGTCTAATACTGATTCATCGGTCAGTAGGCGAGTAAGGAATGTGGGGGTATCTAGATGGTATTTCAGAAGTAGTTCATTCACTATTTCTTCTTGTTCGAGATAGATGAGGTTCATATGCTCTTGTCCAGGAATTTTTTTCCAGAGCAGATAATTGGAATACGTGATTTGATCTGAGTACTTTGTACAGTTTAGTACTTTTTTGTTTGTGTACACGTCACCGAGGATAGTACCTAATTTTTCTGGTATGTTTGTGTCTATATCTTTTTTCGTGTACGCAGGAAATGAAAACACTGGGTGGTGTCGATGTTTCAAGCTTATGAAATTGAGTTGTTTTTTGTTGAGTTCGGCATCGTGAAACAGTATACCTCGCGGTAGGGAAGAATTATTAAGAGAGATTCCCCCACAAGAAAATACAAACATATACTTGAGTTGGTGTTTTTGGTATGCCACTGATTGTGCAAGATGGCTGTTTACAAAGAAGGGGTGTGTGATTGGTCCATGATGATCAGCTGTTGATGCATAATAGTGTTTTCGTAATTGTGTAATCGCGGTCTCTGCTATCTCGGGGTTAATGAGTCTTTCAATCATTTCTTTTACGGTACGCAATAATTCTTCTTGTCTTTCAAGGGATACTGGATTTGAAAATGTTACGCTTTCTTCAAAATAAGTAAGGAGCTTAAGGTCTCCTTTATGTTCAAGAGTTTTTTTGAGGTGTGGTGTTCGCTCAAGTACTTTTTTTTTGATTTCAATAAAATTCATACAGGCGTCAGATGCTGGTTTTTAATTTTTGTATACTGGTTGCTGCACCGTACACAGTATACCAAAAAATGTCTTTTGGAAAGGGTTTTGGTTGATTTCAAAAGTCTCCCTGAGGAGGAGACTTTTCGTGACTATTATTTGATATATTGCGCTGATACCCACTCTGATTCTCCAATACGTACCCAACCATTTTTTTCTTCATATACTTTGACCACTGTACCTATGGGGAGTTTTTTAGTAGCTAGGAAATTGGTTCCTGCACCTGATCGTACATTTAATTGGTTGATTGTTATGGTAGCATCATAGGGGAGAGTGGTAGGTTTTTTAATGTAGTTTGCAGATACCCACTCGTTTCCAGTCTCACTAATTCGATACCATCCACCTTTCTCTTCATAAATGGTAACTGAACTAGCAAGAGGTAAGTTTTTTATTGCTTTGTTAGTAGTTCCCGGGCCACTTCGAACATTTAGTTTATCAATGGTTGTTATTCCTTTGGGAAGTTTGGGTATTACTCCCATGATGTGGGGGAGCGCTCTTCCTGGCTCCACAAAGTATTGTCCGGGTAGATTGTATGCGCAGGTTGCACTTCCACCACCGTCTACTTGTAATTGATTTTCAATGGGTACGCCTGCATTCACCAGTGCGTTGCTTGCCCATTCATTTGAAGCACTTTTACTACAAAATACGAGCAATTCTTTTCCTTCAGAACGAACTCCGAGGTATACACGAGCGGTTTGTTCAGATTTTACACTTGGACTGCCTAATGGGTGAAATCCTTCAACGGCTTGATCACCTTCTTTTATAAAGATGTTTTCATTAAAATCAGTGATTGTTGCAATTCCACTCGCATTATCGATAATGAGCATTCGTCTAGGTTGTTCCATATCATTTGCGGGTCTGGATCCGCTAGTAATATACGTACCTTGTGCATCAGAAGATTTAAGCCCCAGACTCAGTTCGGTTACGGGAGTATTAATATTGAAAAAAGGTGCGTTCCATAAAAATTTTACTTGCGGATTTGAAACTTTGAATGTTTCGACAATTGATTTTGCAAACGCCCAATTTTCTGCACTATCTTCAGGGAATGGAGTGGTAGCCGAACCTTTTAGTATTCGAGGAGTGTCTGAGGTAATTAATTTTACTTGTGCACTGGGGAGATGAATAATAGTGAGATAATCAATATATCCTGAATTTTCAGGAACTTTGATAAAACTTTTGATTCCTGTGCCCGATACCCAGGTGATTGGTAGGTAATCTGAAGGGGAGCTCGGGTTCCAGGTTTCTGTACGTGCTTGATAGGGACTGAATAGCGAAATAAATGTGGCGAAAAATAAGAGTGATATTTTTTTCATAGCAATAATGATTTAAAATTAATTGAAGGTACATTCTAGTGTACTAAATAAAAGACACCATGCCAAATAGCAGAGTGTCTTTTTTGAATACGTATACAATGATTTATGCGTAATATTTGAATTTATGGAAATAAAGTCGAAAGTCGTACTGCGTAATAATTTTTGTGTATTAAACGATTTATTTTATAAAATTGACATTTTGAAGAAAAAAAAGTAGTCTGTAAAGTACTATGAAAAAGATTGAAATAATGTCCCCCGCAGGATCGTATGCTGCATTACAGAGTGCAATTCAAGCAGGTGCTAATTCGGTTTATTTTGGTGTTGAACAATTAAACATGCGTGCTCGTGCTGCCAATAATTTTACTATTGAAGATTTACCTGAGGTGGTGCGGATTTGTGGTGAAAAAAAAGTGAGAACTTATTTAACCGTGAATACCATACTATACGATCACGATTTGGTGCTTATGAAAAAAATTTGTGATGCTGCAAAGAAAAGCGGTGTCACGGCTGTAATTGCTTCTGATATTGCGGTGTTACAATATGCGTATTCGATTGGATTGGAAGTCCATATATCCACTCAACAAAATGTAAGTAATATTGAGGCCGTACGTTTTTTTTCTAAATTTGCTGATGTTATTGTTTTGGCCCGTGAATTGACATTGCATCAAATTAAAAAAATTATCGAACAGATCGAAGTGGAAAAAATCACTGGACCGAGTGGTAAATTAGTCCAAATAGAAATTTTTGCCCATGGTGCTTTGTGTGTGGCTATTTCAGGAAAATGTCACATGAGTCTAGCTACACAAAATGCGTCAGCCAATCGTGGTGCGTGCACTCAGAATTGTCGTCGCTCATATCGCGTTATCGATGAAGAAACAGGTGATGAATTGGTACTCGATAATAAATATGTGATGTCGCCAAAAGATTTATGTACTATTGGTTTTTTGGATCAGTTGTTAGCTGCTGGTGTAAGTGTACTCAAGCTCGAAGGTCGAGGTCGTTCTCCGGACTATGTGTACACAGTGACCAAATGTTATCGCGAAGCTGCTGATGCAGTAGAAAATGGCACGTTTACTAAAGAAAAAATTGATGCGTGGATTGCTGAATTGGAAACTGTGTATAATCGTGGTTTTTGGCACGGTGGCTATTATCTTGGCAAACAACTTGGAGAATGGAGTGGGGAATATGGATCACATGCTACCAAATATAATGAACATATAGGCCGGGTGACTAATTATTTTCGAAAGATATTAGTTGTTGAGTGTGTTATTGAAACGGGTGAAATTAGAAAAGGTGAACAAATTGTAATAACAGGTGATACGACAGGTACTATGAAGCTTGTACTTGAACATATGACAGTGAATGGGATACCTGTGGAGTGTGTAAAAAAGGGTGAGGTAGTTACTTTTGTGGTCCCTGAGCGTGTTCGTCCGAATGATCGTTTGTTTGTGATTCGTGATAGGAACGTATGAGTGGAAAACGAAAAAAAATAATTCATTTTCGAGATAATTGTATTGGATGTAATTCATGTATTGAACATTCTCCGGGGAATTGGGAGATTGGTGTTGATGGTAAGGCGTGTCTCAAGCGATCTGTAGAAAAGGATGGGATATATATATCTGAAATTAGTAATCTAGAAGTGCCTGCAAATACATGTGCTGCACGAGATTGCCCTGTTGGTATTATCCGTATCATAGATGAACAAGGAAAAGATATTTCGCGAGATTAATAAAAATATCTATATGTGGTTCAAAAAAACTCTTTCGCTACAGAGTTTTTTTCTTTTTTAGTATTTTTTAGTGTGTAATTGACAGTATGGGTGTGATTGAACAAATAAATGGTTTATTTTTTGCCTGCTAAAAATCTAGCCGTATTTATATTTCTCATGGTCATGAATTGGTAAAGTTTGTGACTGATGATTTTGTTTAAATGACTCTTGTTGTAATTTTTTCTTTTAATATTCCAATATATTGCGCCTTTTGTATAGCGAATATCGATAAATTCTTTTTTGACAGGTAATTCGTCAATTGTTTTCTTTGAGTCAATTTCAGGAAATAGATATGCAACGTCGGTTCGTTGTGTTGTATCATTTCCCCAATCATTTGGTAATGCATTGATAATACTCTTCATTTCTCTTTCTGTTTTTATGAGAGTTGGAATTTCAAAACCGAATTCATTTTTTAGTTTTTTTTCGATTTCGTGACGAAGGTAATGTGATTTCTTGTTTGAGTTAAAAATAACATTACCTGAGTTAATATAGGTTAAAACATCGGTATATCCATGTCTTTCAAATAGCTCTTTAAGTTTTTTCATATTTACTTTTCTATTTCCTCCCACATTTATTCCACGAAGTAGTGCGATGAATTTCATAGCAGCAAAATTATATTGAATTTATATTATACTTTAATTGACGTAGTCAGGACAATCTTTCATAATTTATTAATTAAAGCAAAAAGTGAGCTTTTGAACTCACTTTTTGCGAATTGCGGAGAGGGCGAGATTCGAACTCGCGAGACCCTTACGGATCCGGCAGTTTAGTAAACTGCTGTTTTCAACCACTCAACCACCTCTCCATTGTAATAAATTTTTTTTGTGTGATCTCCGTATAGCGGAGAGGGAGGGATTCGAACCCTCGGAGGCGGTAAAGCCTCACAGCTTTAGCAAAGCTGTACGATCGACCACTCTGACACCTCTCCATTGTGAAAATTTTAAATTGACAAGTACTAACCACTTTGGGTATATCCCATTGCGGAGAGGGCGAGATTCGAACTCGCGGTAGACCGAAGCCTACAACAGTTTTCAAGACTGCCGCCTTCAACCACTCAGCCACCTCTCCAGTTTTAATTTTTGAAATACTCGAATAGTGTAGCTTAAAAAAATATAAAAGTCAACCTATAGCACGCCCCTTGTTTAATTGATGTATACTTTGTATAATTCCTTTTAGTATGAAGCGAAAACAACCTTCGCCCTCGTTTGCGATGATTCTCGAGCATGTATCTAATAATGAAGTGGAAGCTACGGCAGTTCCAACTTCTTTTCGTGTTGAAACAAAAGATTGGCATGAGAATCTCGAAGAAGGAAAGCTCTCAGTAGATGTTGCACATGATGATCTAAACGTATATATTGTGTCTACTGTAGCTGGTGCTTCACCGGATCGTCTTGAAGTATATATACACAATGATTTGCTTACCTTGAGAGGGGAACGTATTAATCCGATTACACAGGATTCATCTATTGAATTTTATCATACTGAATGTTTTTGGGGACATTTTTCCCGTACGATTGTTTTGCCTGTTGAAGTGAATGGTGATTTGGCACGAGCACAGTATAAAAATGGTATTCTTGAAATTACGGTACCCAAACGTACTAAAGATAGAAAAATCTCAGTCGAGATAGTTGAAGAATAATTATGACCGAAATACGCACACCAGAACTTAATATCTTGGATTCCCAGAACAAAACAAATAAGGGAAAGATTATTATTTTTTCAATTGTTATTGCGCTTATCTGCGGTATACTTGGTATTGGGGTAGCTTATGGGCAATCGTTTAGAAATCGAGTATTACCAGGAACTCGTATTGGCTCATTTGATATAGGTGGTATGACTGAGGGAGAGCTTAGTACATTTGTTGCTGATATGTATGGGAAGCTTCTTGCAAAGGGTGTTCAAGTGACACTTGATACTGGGACAAGTACCAAAGATTTTGTAGTATATCCTCCGCATTCTCTTAGTGAAGAAACTGTAATTGAATTTGTTGAAATTGATCCGCACGCTGCGGCACAAGTATTGGTTGCGCAGAATAAAACGGGGAATATCTTCATTGATTCTTTTAGAGCACTACATTCATTGATTTTTCATCCCTCTTACGAAGTCGGTGCTATTACTTATTATGAAGATCAATTGTTTTCTGAAATTGATAAGAATATCGCCCCCTTTGTGAATCCAATGGTGAATGCTGGAGTGCGCATTAGTTCGGTTTCTCCTTTAAAATATGAGATTACTTCATCTTCTCGAGGAACAGCATTGAATTATGAGTATATTTCAGAAACGGTTAGAGAGAGCTGGTCACATTTGGAGCAGCCTAAAATGTATCTTGAAACAGAAGAAGTTGATCCTCTGATTACTGAAGCTGATGTGGAGGGGGTTATTGATACATTATCAGATGCATTTGACGAAGGAGTACTCTCTCTTGAGTATTTTAATTCTTCGACCAAACGCCCGTATGCGTGGAAGATAACCCCTGCGTCACTTTCGCGAATGATTGAGGTTGAAAAAACTTCTGATAATCAATTTGTATTTCGACTTTCTTCTTCATCTACCTATGCGTATTTGCATAATGTAGTTGCACCTACCGTGGATGTGTTACCTCAGAATGCAAAATTTGCTATTAGTGATGATAAAAAGGTGACGGAATTCAAAGGCTCTCATCCTGGCGTAACAGTTGATGTTGAAAAGACCTACGAATTGTTGCGGGATGTATTTATAGGAAGGTTTGATGATACGACGAGTACTCAAAAAATTGTGGTTCAGACCAAAATAGTAGAGCCTGAAATAAAAACTGGTGAGGTGAATGATCTTGGTATTACTGAGGTGCTTGGGGTAGGACAGTCTATTTTCAAAGGTAGTCCAGGAAATCGATACAAGAATATTCGCCATGCTGCTTTTGATAAATTAGACGGATATATTATTAAACCTGGTGAAGAATTTTCATTGCTCGATGCTCTAAAACCTTTTACTCTGGCAGGTGGTTATTTACCCGAGCTTGCGATTAAGGGCGATCGATTGGTTCCTGAAATTGGTGGGGGATTATGTCAGATTGGTACGACGATGTTCCGTGCTGCGATGAATGCTGGTCTTGAAATTACTGAGAGAAGAAATCATTCACTCATGATTTCATACTACAATGATCTTACCAATGGACTTCCAGGAACTGATGCGACAATTTACGACCCTGGGACTGATTTTAAATTTAAGAATGATACAGGGCATCATATTTTAATTACTTCTGAATTGGTGAATTCAACTGGAGATTTGTTCTTTACCCTGTGGGGTACGAGTGATGGTCGTAAAGGATATTATATTCCCCCCACACTTGTTCGAAGAATTCCTACAGGACCTACAAAAATAGTGGAAACTACCGAATTACCACCAGGTAAAAAAGAATGTCAACATGCATATCCTGGGGCTGAAGCATATTTTACGTATGTTCGTGAAATGCCTGATGGTGAAAAAAAAGAGGTAGTATATTCTAGTTATTATCGTCCATTGCCTGAAACTTGTTTGGTTGGTAAGGAGCTTCCTCAAATAGTAGAGGAAACTGCTCCTGAAGAGGAATTATCACCTATTGAAGATGGTGTAGATGTACCGCCACCAAGTACTGAAGAAAGTATTCCTTTGGAGGGGTAAATAAGGTTTTATACACCACAAAAATGGCTTAAATAAGCCATTTTTGTGCATTTATACCCTGTAGCTCTTGACAAAAAAGCTGATCTGTGGTATTATATGACGTCATGTAAATAAACGACACCACTGTGGTCTCGTGTATGGGTAGTACTGATTGATAATTCAATACGTGCTACCTGTACCACGACAAGCATGGGGATGTGTCGAAGGAAAGTTCAGGCTTCGGCTCGTCTTCTCCTTTAACACATCTTCTTGGTACGGGTAAGGTTTCAACCCTTAACTATAAAAAATCTCCCCTTAGGGGGAGATTTTTATTTGTGTATACGTTTTAATTTTTTTGTGGAGGATTTTCACGATATATATTCAGGAAGTAATATGATTTGGGGCTTTGCTCAATTGAGAGTACCTCATTTTCTTCAAACTGATTAAACACCTTTTTTGGGATACGAAAATCTATATTGTCGATTACGAAATAGTGTTTTGAGTTATTTTTATCTCCTCTTTTTTTGGTGATACTGCCTGTACGTATCTCTTTTTTGCCTTCTTGTAAGTCTATTGTTATATTTCTCATTTTTAAAATCGTAAAAACCAGGATCACTACTATCATGCCGGCGATTAATTTAGATGCACCATTCTGGGTAATTAATTTTGTTGTGAGTTCAATCTTTTTGTAGGTATCATAATACAGTCCACAAAGTATTAAGGCTAAAAACACAACCATAACCCCAATTCCTATACTATCTTTTAGTCGGTTTTGTGATATTATTTTTCTATCCTGTTCAGTAAGTTGTTCAATACGTGTAGACATGACTATTCAATTACTTTATCCACTAGGCCATATTTTACTGCTTCGTGTGAACTCATGAAGTAATCTCGATCAGCATCCTTTTCTACTTTTTCGAGTGATTGGCCTGAATGTTTTGCAAGAATTTCATTCAAATGTTTTTTCATTTTTACAATTCGTTCTGCGTGGATTTGGATATCACTTGCTTGTCCTTGAGTTCCACCCATCACCTGATGAATCATGACTTCACTATTTGGCAGGCAGAATCGTTTGCCTTTTGCACCGGCAGCGAGAAGTACTGATCCCATGGATGCTGCCATCCCAATACAGATAGTAGATACATCTGGCTGGATGAATTGCATCGTGTCGTAGATTGCAAGTCCAGCTGTTACTGATCCGCCGGGAGAATTGATATATAATTTGATATCTCGTTCAGGATCTTGATTCGCAAGGAAGAGTAGTTGGGCGACAACAATGTTTGCAACATGATCATCGATCGCTGTGCCTAGAAAAATAATTCGGTCTTTGAGCAGGCGTGAGTAGATGTCATAGGCACGCTCGCCATACGTTGTTTTTTCGATGACTGTAGGGATGAGGATTTGTGAAGTAACTGGTTCTAGCTCTGAAAATTGGTTATTCATATGATACATTAAGTGAGACTAATTATCTTTTATTCTTTGTACTTTTTTCTTTTCTTATTATACCTGCTTTAAGCATTTATTCAAGGTCGGTAGAAGTTTTTCGTATACAGAGTTGATAGATGATTCAATGGTAAAGCCAGCAGCTTTCTTGTGTCCGCCGCCCCCAAATGCTTTTGCAATTTGTGCTACATCTACATCCTCTTTGGTGGTACGCATACTTACCTTCACCATATTGTTTGGTTTTTCACGGAATACCATATGCACTTTTCCGTCTTTAAGTGCGTTCATAAAATTGGCGATTCCATCGGCCCCTTCTTCGTCAACACCACTTGCAATCATGTCTTCTATTGAAATGGTCATGGAAACAATATCAAGTCCTTCATCGTAGTGTAGATTACTTAACGCTTTACCCCATAATTTCAGGGTATTCATATGTTTATTTTTATACAGACAACGCACCACTTCTTTCATTGATCCTCCACTTTTTACCAGCGATCCTGCAATACTTAAACTTTTTTTTGATGTTGCTGAATTACTAAATGACCCAGTGTCGTAAATAATTCCGCATAAAAGTGAGGTTGCCATGTCTGAGGTGATGTCTATTTTGTTGGATGCAAAATATTCGTACAACATTTCACAAGTAGATGAATTGGTAAGTGACACTAAGTTTATATCTCCAAAATAAGTATTAGTGGGATGATGGTCGATGACGATTACGGTTGCTGTTTTATTTTTCTTTAGGTAGGAGTCTATCCCGGCATACACTGGATCTCCTGAATCGCACACAATGATTGCATCATAGGAGTTTTCCCAAATATCTGGATTAGTCACGACCGTGTTCATGAGTGGTAAGTTTTGTAATTCTTTTGGTACTAATGTTCCACAAAAAATATCTGCCTTTTTTTGAAGATTGTGTAGGTAGAGACCGAGCGCTGATACAGCACCGCATGCATCTCCATCTGGATTCTTGTGGGGAATCAGGAGTATACGTTCGCAATTTGTCAGAAGTTCATGTATTTGTTTGGCTATTCGATGTGGCATATATTCATAAGAACAGGGGAGTATAGGGGAAGTTGGGGCTATTGTCAAGAGAGGGATATATGTGAGAAAATATGGTTCAGTTGAACAATACTGAATTGTTGAATAAAGTTCAAAAATAGTATGTGGGGTTCACATTATTTGAACTTTGAAATTGGGATTTTGAACTTCCTACCTTATGTTTGTTACCCGGATTGAAATTAATGGTTTTAAATCGTTTGCTGAACAAACAGTTATTGAGTTTCCAAAACCTTTCTCTGATGGGCGCCAAGGAGTGACCGGAATTGTTGGTCCTAATGGAAGTGGGAAGAGTAATGTGGCTGACGCCATTAGGTGGGTTCTTGGTGAACAAAGTATGAAAAATCTTCGTGGGAAAAAAAGCGAAGATATTATTTTTGCAGGGGGAGATGGTAAAGGTAAAATGAGTCTCGCATCGGTCACGATGGTTCTCGATAATTCTGATAAGCGTGCTGACGTACCCTATGACGAACTCGCGATCTCACGCAGGTTGTATCGATCGGGTGAAAGTGAGTATCTTTTGAATGGAAATAAAGTTCGATTGATTGATCTGCAAATTCTTTTGGCACGTGCGCAATTTGGACAAGGATCATATTCGGTGATTGGACAGGGAACTATTGATCGATTACTTCTGCAATCGCCTGCTGAACGTAAAGATTTTTTTGATGAAGCGGTAGGAATTAAAGAATTTCAAATCAAACGACATCATGCATCTCTCAAGCTTGCTCGAACTGAAGACAATATGACTCAAGCTGATACGATCATGGTGGAAATTGAGCCACGATTGAAATCACTCAAGCGACAGGTGAGTAAACTTGAACAGCGACAAGAGGTGGAGCGTGCACTTCGTGAATTACAAGAAGCCTATTTTGGTTCTCAGTATATATCACTCCAGAAAGAAATTACTCGAGTCGAAGGGGAATTGAAACAAGTCGACGTTTCGTATACACGTGAGCTACATGAACTTCAGTATATTCAGACTGAGCTTGCACAATTTGCTCACGAAAAATCTCGAAGCGATGTGTTTGAATCTTTGCAGAAAGAATTATATGAGATTCAGCAGAAGAAAAATAAAAAAGAAAAAGATCGAGCGATTCTCCAAGCAAAGCTTGAGGGTGAATATGGAAAAGCAGGTAAACAGAATGTCGCATGGATCGAAAGCAAACTTATTGAATTTAGGCAGGTTGAACTTGAACTTTCATTGAACAAAGCAGAGCAAGAAAAAAAATTGACTGTACTTCGTACTCATTTGCAGGAGCGAAATCATGAGGTTGAGGAAAAACAGCGTAAGAAAATTTTGTTGCAACAAGAATTAACTCGCCTTGAAAACTCAATGCGAGATATTGTGCGTGAACGGGATTCTTTTTCTTTGGAAGGACTTCGAGCAGTCAATGCGATACTCAATGAACCACTGCGCACATTTGGCGGAAGAGTGTATGGGATTTTGGCAGAACTTGCACAAGTAGAAGATAAGCATCGTGTAGCGCTCGAGGTCGCGGCAAGTGCACATTTGGCATCACTGGTAGTTGAAAATGATCGGGTTGCTGAAGCGTGTATCGATTTTCTCAAACGAAACCATCTAGGATTTGCTACCTTTTTGCCTCTAAATACGATTAAGCCTCGATACTTGCCTCATGATATTGAATCTCTCCGTACTCGCACAGGTGTGCATGGGCTTGCGGCAGATCTCGTCACTCATGATTCATTGTTTGATCATATTTTTTCATATGTATTTGGAGCGACTCTCATTGTCGAAAATATTGATACTGCTAGGCATATTGGTATTGGAAAAGTGCGCATGGTAACGAGTGATGGAGATGTTATGGAAACGAGTGGGTCAATGAAAGGTGGTTTCCGACACAAGCGTACACATGGACTTACCTTCGCTGCAAAAGCAGATCAATTGCCTATTGTTTCTCTTGATGATGTGACTGAAGAAACAACAAGAATTCGAACACAGTTGTCCACCCTTGAAATAGAAATTGAACAGATTCGAGTTTCTGCAACTGCGCTTCATACTGAATCAGAAATTTTATCGCATTCGCTTGTGGCTCTCGATCAACGCATTTTGGAAAATGCTTCGGAAATTTCCCGATTGTCGAGTGAGGAGAAATTACATACGATGACCAAAGAAGAGTACGGTGGTATGATGGAGAGTTTTCTTACTGAACGTGAAGTGCTTGAAGCAGATATACAGACTGTCGACCTCGAAATTACCCGTATTCAGGAAAAAATACAGGCTTTTAATCATGAAGAGGAAGAAAAACGAAAACGCGTATTTGCGCTTCAGGATGATATGCAAAAGAAACAACAGTCACTTAATCAAGTGGCTGATCAGAAACACGCGCTTGAAGTTGAAAAAACAAAACATACCACTCATCGCGATGGACTTGAGGAAGAAATTTATTCTGAACTCAAACAACCGTTTGCTTCAATTCAAGAAAAAGGTATTCCTCCACTTACGGTAACACTTGATCATGCAAAAGTTGAGATTGAGAAGTTGAAATACACGCTTAGTCTCATCGGTGGAATTGATGAAGAAGTGTTGAAGGAGTACGAGGAAACTAATACTCGCTATGAACAATTAAAAACTCAATTACATGATTTGAAAAAAGCTGCTACTGATTTGTACACTATGATTGAGGAGCTTGATCTACTCATGAAAAAGAAACATTCGACAGCATTTAAGAAAATTAAAAAAGAATTTTCTCGATATTTTTCAATTTTGTTTGAGGGTGGTAAGGCTGAACTGTCTGAAGTGTATGGAGCTCTTGTTTCTGATGAAAAAGAAGAGTCTATTCTTTCTTCTGCACAAGCTTTGGAACAAGTTGATGATGAAGTTGATGAGACTGAAAATCAGAAGAAAAAAAATATGTTAGCAGGTATTGAAGTGACTGCATGTCCTCCAGGCAAAAAAATTAATAATCTTGCCGCATTATCTGGGGGTGAGCGTACGCTCACGTCGATTGCATTGTTGTGTGCCATTCTTCATACCAACCCTTCTCCGTTTGTATTATTGGATGAAGTGGAAGCAGCACTTGATGAGGCAAATACACTTCGATTTACCAAAATTTTACATGAACTTTCTCACCAGTCGCAATTTATTATTATCACACATAATCGGGTGACCATGCATGCCTCAGACGTATTATATGGGGTTACAATGGGTAATGGGGGAGTAAGTAAGCTGGTTAGTGTAAAGATTTAAAACCCTAGAGGATCCTGTGGGTGTTCTACTCTTGACAGAGTGCATGAGTCATGGTACACTCGAAGCCGAAACTAACCGTCCTAAACGCTCTAACTTAAGACAGTTTTTATCTGAATATATAATTATGTTGACTATTCGATTACAGAGAATTGGAAAAAATAAGCGACCATCATATCGTGTGATCGTGTCTGAAAAAGGAAGAGATCCTCATGCACGAAGTCTTGAGATTTTGGGTTCGTATAATCCACTTGATCCTACAAAAAAGCTTACCGTGGATGTATCACGAGTTCAGTATTGGCTTTCAAAAGGTGCACAGACTTCTGATACTATATTCAATCTTTTTTTGAAGAACGAGATTGTAAAAGGCACGAAGAAGATGTCCGTGAGTGTTACCAAAAAGAGACAGGCTAAGATTGATACAAAGAAAGCCGAAGAGGCAAAAAAAGTCGCTGATGCTGCTCCTGTCGTGTAAGCTTCCATTACTACACAACACAAAAACAATTACCCGGTCATTCGACCGGGTTTATTGTGGACAGGTATTATTATTCGCATTGACGATTGTGCCTGGTTTTGGTACAGTATTTTCGAGAACTTGCCTCTCTGAATTTGAGGGGAGTCGACAGTTTCTCCATTTATTTATTTGTAATTTTTTCATGATATGGCAGAACATCAGGACGAAATATTTACTGAGTTCGTTATCAGAGCGATCGTCAATCATCCAGACAAAGTAAAAGTAACTCGTACCGTAGATGAACGAGGAGTTCTTATTACACTTGATGTAGAACCTACAGACATCGGATATGTTATCGGTCGACGTGGTAATACTGTCCGTGCAATTCGAACATTGCTCAAAGTGGTAGGTGCGAAGAATAATGCATTAGTAAACCTTAAAATCAATGAACCAGAAGGTGGACGAAGAAGTCCTATGAGAGATGAAGCGCCTCACGCAACTCAAACTAGTTCATTGGGTGATGTAGATACGAGTGCGATTGATGATCTTGGAATTTAACTTGAATTATTTTTTTCATATAAAACTCTCTCTTTAGGGGAGAGTTTTATTATTGACTTTGTATCTCTTTTTCTGGTATTATGTGGTGTACTATAGCTTTTTTAAGGGTTTATAGCTCAGCTGGTTAGAGCGCTACATTGACATTGTAGAGGTCAGAGGTTCGAATCCTCTTAAACCCACGCGAGAGCCTTTTCTGCGAAGGCTTGCAAAAATTTTATTTTCTGCTATACTTTTCCCACCATAATTAAGATATGGGCATGTAGCTCCCTCCTCCGCCCTTACGGGCTACGGCGGGCAGGCAGTTGGCTGAAGTTGTTTAAAGATTAGTTTGTTAGTTAAGCAAAATTTATGGGCATGTAGCTCAG
>CAYSXR010000008.1:0-55893 GCA_964435035.1 uncultured Gammaproteobacteria bacterium | reverse complement strand
ATGCGTATGTTACAGACAGAAATTCTGATTCTCTCCAGATCATCGATATTTCAAATCCCACTAGCCCTACGATCGTAGGATCAATGGTATCAACAACCGCTCTTAATGCCGCATGGTCAGTCTATGTCTCTGGCAAATATGCATATGTGGTAAGTGAAGGTGATGACTCTCTTCGGGTAATTGATATTTCTACTCCGACGAATCCCATTATTGTGGGTGGAGTAAAAGATAGTTCATTACTTAACGGAGCTCGTTCAGTACAGGTGTCTGGTAAATATGCCTATGTAGCTGCAAGAGACGATAACTCTATCCGTATCATCGATATCTCAAGCTCAACCGCCCCCTCAATTGTGGGTGGAATAAAAAATGATTCATTATTGTATGGAGCTCGTTCGGTATATGTTTCAGGAAGGTATGCCTATGTCGCAAATTGGGCAGGAGGATCATTTAGAATTCTTGATCTTGGTGGTTTTGACTCACCTGCTGCACACATCGGTGCATTGCAATCAAGTAACATTAATGTTACTGAAAATCTTACCGTAGCAAATGATGCATATATTTCAAATGGTCTCGGGGTAGGTGGAGGAGGAGTGAAGATTGATGGAGGGCTCTCGGTCGGAGGAGAGATGGTTTATATGCCTAGCCTCACTGCTCCCAGTGCAACTAGTGACTATCTTTGTTTTGATACCGGAGGAAAAATCACTCATCAAGCAGGTAACTGTACCGTATCATCTGAACGCTTCAAGCATGATATTGAGACTTGGAATGATGGGCTCTCAACGATACTCGAACTCCGACCCGTCACTTACAAACGTAATCATGATGGTGTAGAAGAACTCGGGTTAATAGCTGAAGAAGTAGATCTCATCAACAAACATTTGGTGATCTATGAACCAAGTAGTACCACTCCTCGGTCAGTCGATTATGCTCGTCTCGTGATTCCACTTATTTCTGCCGTACAATCGCAACAACAACAAATCGATGGACTCTTACTTGCAAATGCTGGTGTAAACTCGTCTACTCCTCGTACCACATCAGAAGAAGAATTACTCTATGCTGCGAATAGACCGCTTGCGTCAGCGATGACCTATCTCATTAATAGACTCTCAGATGGAGCTAGTGTGATTAAGGATTTTCTAGCAGAGCGGGTGACTGCAGTTATCGGGGTATTTGATAAAATTCGTACCGAAGAAATGGAAATGGTTGATAGTGCTACAGGTGAAGTTTATTGTATTAGAATTACCAATGGTGATTGGGAGAAATTACCAGGCGATTGTGATGAACAGGGTGAATTAATGGTACCGGGGCCAGTATCTGAAGAATCTGGTTCATCTCCTGTTTCTGAAGAACCTATTGAAGAGCCCGTGATTGAAGAATCCCCATCACAGAGTATTCCTCAAGTTGATATCCCAGTTGAGCTTGAATCAGATTCTGTACCACCAGAAGAAGTGGTTGATGCAACTCCAACTTTTCTTGATCAACTGATACAAGAAGTCCAAGAGGAAATAAATAATAATGAAGAGCCATCTTTAGATCCTTCGGATAGTCCAAGCAGTGAGACTTTGCCCTAAGGTTGCAGAAAATAGATGACTGGGCTAGTATATAGGAATCAAATTAGTATTGTGTCTATGGAAATGTATAATCCGAAAGAAATTGAAGCTAAGTGGAGAAAAAAATGGGAAGAAACGGGTATCTACCGAGTAGAAGATACGACAGACAAGCCTAAATGCTATGTACTCGATATGTTCCCATATCCGAGCGGGGCTGGTCTTCATGTAGGACATCCCAAAGGCTATATTGCAACAGATATCTATTCTCGGTTCAAACGAATGAATGGATTCAATGTACTCCACCCTATGGGTTGGGATGCTTTTGGATTACCTGCAGAAAATTACGCAATCAAGAATAAAGTCCATCCAAGCGTTGCAGTAGAAAAAAATATTGAAGTATTCAAATCACAGCTTGAAAAGATTGGGTTTAATTTTGATTGGACTCGAGAAATCAATACAACTGATCCTGAATATTACAAATGGACCCAGTGGTGTATTGCGAGAATGTTCGAAGCAGGACTCATGGAAGAAGTGTATGAGCCCATCATCTGGTGCCCAACGTGTAAAACAGGTCTTGCTCTTGAAGATCTAGAAGATGGAAAATGTGAACGCTGTGGCTCAGTAGTTGAAAAGAAAAAACTTCGACAATGGTTGATTAAAATTACCAAATACGCAGACCGATTGCTTGAAGGGCTAGATCGACTTGATTGGGAAGATTCAATCAAGGATATGCAGAGACATTGGATTGGGAGAAGTGAGGGGGCGGAAATCAAATTTGTTGTAAATGTTCAAAATGTTGTAGATGTTGAAAACGAAAATCAATTAGAACAGGTTCAACATCTAGAACAATTACAACGCGTAATTACCGTTTTCACCACACGTCCAGACACGTTGTTTGGTGCTACGTATGTAGTGGTTGCGCCAGAACATGAATTAGTAGAAGAAATGAAATCTGAAATTCAGAATTGGAATGAAGTTGAATCCTATATCGAAAAAACAAAGTCAAAGACTGATGTCGATCGCCAGGCTACCAAAGAAAAAACCGGCGTTGAACTAAAAGGAATTAACGTCCTTCATCCAGTGACTGGAGAATCTTTGCCTATTTGGATTGCAGACTATGTGATGATGGGATATGGAACAGGTGCGATTATGGCCGTGCCTGCACATGATGAGCGGGATTTTGAATTTGCGAAGAAGTTTGATTTAGCTTCAAAACAAGTCGTGGCACCGTATTTACGTTTGACAGGAATTTGTGAGCCAAAAGAAGGTAAAGAGGTTAGAAAAAAGAATGTAGTATCAGCAATTATTCACAATCCATCGGACGACACATATTTACTTCTCAAATGGCCACAAGGAGAGTGCGGTTTGGTTGGAGGCGTAATTGAAGAAGGTGAGTCTGCAGACAAAGCAGTAGAGCGAGAAATTATTGAAGAAACAGGATATGTAGATTTTTCTTTAGGTGAACCATTCTCAAATTCTTTTAGTCACGGATTTAAGTCTAGAAAAGATGTTAATTGTTATGATTTTGAACATGTGTATGTTGTTGAGCTCCATAGTAATAAAAGAGAAAAGCTGAGTGAAGAAGATGAAGGAATGCATGAAGTGGTGTGGGCGAAAAAAAATGAAGTGGAAAAAATGTTAACTTTAGACCATCATAAAACTTTTTGGCAGTGGTATGTGGAAAGCAAACACTGTATATCAGAAGATGGAATTGCGATTAATTCCGATTTCTTGAATGACCTCTCAACCCAAGATGCTAAAGAAAAAATGATTCAATGGCTGGAAGAAAATAAGAAAGGTACACGAAAAGTACAGTACAAACTTCGTGATTGGGTATTTGCGAGACAGCGTTATTGGGGTGAACCATTTCCATTTATTCACAAAGAAGATGGATCTATTGAAGTTGTCGGAGATAAAGAACTTCCAGTAGAACTCCCTCAAGTAGAACATTATGAACCTACGGGCACTGGCGAATCACCCTTAGCGTCAATTGAAAGTTGGGTGAATGTTCCGGGTGGAAAACGGGAGACCAATACGATGCCACAGTGGGCAGGAAGTAGTTGGTATTATTTGCGCTATATTGATCCCAAAAATACTAAGAAATTAGTCGACTCAGAGAAAGAAAAATATTGGATGGGGGAGAATGGGGTAGATTTGTATGTAGGTGGAACTGAACATGCAACTCGTCACCTGATATATGCTCGATTCTGGCACAAATTTTTGTTTGACCAGGGCGTTGTTTCGACTGACGAACCGTTCCATAAGCTTATTAATGTAGGTCTCATCATGGCGGAAGATGGGCGGAAGATGAGTAAGCGATGGAATAATGTAATCAATCCTGATGATGTGATTGAAAAATATGGTGCAGATAGTTTCCGAATGTATGAAATGTTTATTGGTCCATTTACCCAATCTGCTGCATGGAATACGAATGGGGTTGAAGGTGTATACAAATTCCTTCAGCGATATCTGAGATTGTATGAAAAAGAATTAGTGGATGAAGTAATTGAATCTCAGGAAAAATTAATCAATAAAACGATTAAGAAAGTGACGAATGATATTTCTGCATTTCAATTCAATACGTCAGTCTCGGAAATGATGATTACGGTCAATGAATTGAACAAGTCAGAAACAATTCAGAAATCAGTACTGGAACGCTTCAATCGGATACTCGCACCATTTGCAGTGCATCTTACTGAGGAGTTGTATCATACGGTATTCCAAGGTGAGGGAAGTATTCATCAGGCTGTTTGGCCTGTATATGATGAGTCAAAGTTGGTAGAGAATACCATTAGTCTTGCAGTTCAAATTAATGGAAAAATGCGAGGGACAATTGAGATTGCACCTGATGCAACAGAAAAAGAAGCTTTGAAAATTGCACAATCACATGAACAAATATCAAAATGGTTTGAAGGAAAAGAACCGAAGAAAATCATCTATGTGCCGGGGAAGATATTGAATATTGTTGTTTGATTTAATAGAACACGGATTGAACGGATCTAACGGATTTTAACGGATATGTTAGAGGAGGGGCTAACAAATCGAATTATCCAAGCTTATTATAATGTGTATAATAGGCTTGGTTTTGGTTTTTTGGAGAAAGTATATGAAAATGCGCTGATACTTGAATTGCAAAGATTAAAAATTTATGGGAGACGTCAAGTAAAAATAGACGTGTTTGATTTGAATACTCGTGTGGGAGAATATTTTGCAGATATTATTGTAGAGGAAATAGTTATTATAGAAATTAAAGCAGCTGAAGGATTACGAGAAGAGCATGAGGCTCAATTAACAAATTACCTAAGAGCTACACCTATTGAGATTGGGTTGTTGTTTAATTTTGGCAAAAAGCCAGAATTTAAAAGAAAGATATTTGAAAATAAATTTAAAAAATCCGTTCCGATCCGTTTAATCCGTTAGATCCGTGTTCCATTATAATATGAAACTCAAGGAGGGATTCATAAAAATAGTACAGTCAAAGAGTAAAACATTTCTCGTGTTATGTTTTTGTTTTCTTTTGGGTGTGACACTTATCTCTTTGAATGAGAAATTTATTTCTTTCTGGTATCTGACAAGTATAGTAGGAGTGCTATTAGTTGCGTTCTTCTTGTGGAAGCATAATACTATTGCTCGTTTCGTAATTTTGTCTGTACTATTTGTTATTCTCGGCTTCATTCGTTATCAATCAGTATTTCCTCCAGATACTTCTAAATATATTCATAGCTATACAGAAAATAAAGTTTCATTTGTAGGCTTTGTTTCATCTGAACCAGATATTCGACAAGATGGTGTGCGATACCGAGTGTACGTAGAACGTTTGACGGATAGAGACATAGAAATAGGTGGCGAAGTATATATGAAGAGTGATTTGTATCCACGTTATACGTATGGCGAACAGTTGAGCATTGAATGCCAGGTAGAAAAACCTGAGCCGATTGAAGATGAAGAAACAGGGACGACGTTTCGCTATGATCGGTATCTTTCACGCATGAATATCTATGCACTTTGTAAAAATCCGGAGATTAATCCAACGGGGGAAATGAAAGGCAATGTATTTTACACCTCTATATTTTCTTTCAAAAAAAAGCTTGCAGATAAAATTGAACGTATTTGGCACGAACCATATGCAAGTTTCGTCGCAGGTTTATTGTATGGTTATCGTGGCGGATTGGGCTCACTCAATGAGTTATTTGCGGTAACAGGGGTTACACATATTGTGGCAATTTCAGGATACAATATTACGATTATCGCTACTATTTTTATCGCTGTATGTAAAGCAGTCTATATCCCTCGAAAAAAAGCATTTTGGGTAATTATCACCGGAATTTTTTTGTTTGTAATATTTACGGGAGCGAGTGCATCTGTTGTTCGTGCGGGAATTATGGGGGTGCTTGTGTTGGTTGCAAGACAAGGAGGGAGAAAGAGTTCAATTGGAAATGTGCTCGTACTTACCGCGGTACTCATGACTATGCATAATCCATTTGTGTTTATCTGGGATGCAGGATTTCAACTCTCGTTTCTCGCGACGATTGGGTTAGTCTACTTATCACCGATACTTGAAAAATATATAACCAAACTTCCAAATTTTTTGGGACTCAAAGAATCTTTGATTTCAACACTTTCAGCAATTATTATGACATTACCTTTGATACTGTTTCAATTTGGTCGACTTTCAATTGTTGCCCCACTCGTAAATATACTTATTCTCTGGATTATTCCATGGATTATGATTGCGGGAGCTGCAACTGTTGGATTAAGTTTTGTCTCGATCACCTTGGCAAAAATACTAGGGTTTGTGGGCTACGTGGGCATGGAATATATTATACGAATCGTGCGATTTTGTGCACATATTTCATTTGCCTCGGTTGAACTAAGGATACATTCAGTTAGTATGGTACTATTATATATACTGCTGTTTGTAATGATTTTTAAATTACACAAAGTAAAGAAAATATGAAACATCTTTTGTATGTAGTAGTATTTGGTCTGGTCGTAGCTATAAATTATCTATTCGAGGTGCCGAAAAATAATGATCCACACGTGGAAGGTATTAAAGAAGGTGTGGAGGGTAATTTGGAGATTACGTTTCTTGATATTGGGCAGGGCGATGCAACGTATCTTAAATTCCATAACGGGGAAGACATGTTGATTGATTGTGCAATAGATGGGCGAATTCTTGAGGCATTAGGTCGTGTAATGGATTGGAATGATAAAGTAATCGATTATTTGGTAGTAACGCACCCCGACCTCGATCATTACGGTGGATGTGAGGAAGTGATGAATCGATTTGAGGTAAAAAAAGTGGTATACAATGGTCTGAAAAAAGAAGATAGTAAGATGTGGCAATCGTTTAATACCGAAGCACATGCTAAGGATGCGTACGTAGAGATTATAAGTCCATTCGAATGGACGATTGCTTCAACGACGCTACAGTTTTTGTATCCTGATCATGAAATTTCGAAGGATTCCAAAATTCCAGGTCTTACCAAAGATTCAGGATCAAATAATACCTCAATAGTGATAAAAGTATTGCACGGCGGTACGTCGGTATTATTGATGGCAGACGCTGAAGATGCTCTGGAGAAATATTTAGTAGAAGTATATGGAGAAGAATTGGATGTGGATATTTTGAAATTGGGGCATCATGGTAGTGATAGTTCAACAAGTGAAGAATTTTTGGAGCTCACCACTCCGTATGACTCAGTAGTCTCAACGGGAAAGGATAATAAGTATGGACATCCAAGCAGGCGAGTGATCAAGCGTCTGGAGCGCGTATCGAGTACGGTATGGAGAACGGATGAACAGGGAGATGTTACGCTCAACATTACAAATTTGACTTATGTAATTACTACAGCGAGATAGAAAAGGTTAAAGTTCAAATTTCAAAGCCCCAAGTTCAAAAAAATGCCAATTTGGATATTTTATTTGAACTTTGAAATTTGGATTTTGAACTTCGTATATGTTATACTATTCTCACTATGGGATTACTCTCAAAACAAGAATCATTTATTGGTGTTGATATTGGGGCTCACGGCATCAAACTAGTGGAGCTCAAAAAAAATAAGACTCGTCCACAGCTGTGGACGTATGGAATTTTGGATAAAGAACTTGATGTCCATATCCCAAAGGTAACACTGAACTCCGCGTATCAAAAAAGTCAGATTCCTAGTCCAATGGATCAGAAATCCTCGGCACTAGAACCTGCATCAGTGAGAGATTTTATTTTAAATGAATCGCGTATTGGAGTGTATGCTGATTTGCTCAAAGCTCTAGTAAAAGAAGCTCGTGTTGAAGGAAAACGAGTAACTTCGAGTCTCCCTGTATCCTATGTATTTCATGCGGTACTCAATTTACCAAATATTGAGGAAAAAGAATTGCCGCGTATCGTAGAGGCTGAGATTACCAAAATGATTTCACGTCCTGCTTCCGAAATGCAGATTGTATATCAGAAAGTTCCAGCAAAAGAAGGGGCAAAAAAGAATTATACGACACTACTGGTGACTGCAGCGCCAAAAGCTCTTGTGGCTTTTTATACTGCAATTTTTGATAAAGCCGGACTTGAACTTCAAGAGTTAGAAACTGAGGCGTTTGCACTTGCACGTTCACTTGTTGGAAAAGATGCCGCAGTATCGATGGTTGTGGATATCGGTGCAGAGCGGACTAATTTTTTCATTATTGAAGATGGACTCCCAATGACACATCGAAGTTTGCATTTAGGTGGAAATACGGTTGATGAAATATTAGGTGAGCATCTCGGTGTTGATCGAGCTCTGGTTGGGCAAATCAAAAAAGATGTGTCGAGTGTAGGGGGTAGAATTCCCCATGATCGTTTTATGCCATTTCTTGATCCTTTGGCAAAAGAAATTCAATATAGTTTTGACCTCTATCTTCAGCAGTCGGGAAATGAAGGGAAAACTCCAGAAAAAATAATCCTTTCTGGCGGAGGCGCACTGTTTGCTCCAATTGCAACGTACCTCAGCGAAACTTTTCCAATGAAAGTATTTGTAGGGGATCCATGGGCGAGAGTAATTTATCAGGCAGGGTTGAAACCCGTGCTTCGAGATATTGGTTCCCGCATGGCAGTATCAATTGGGTTGGCGTTGAGACACTTTTAAGTAGGTCAATTAACAATACAAGATTAAAAGGTTGTATTCGTTGTTCATTGCTCATTGTTAGTTTTTATCCCAAACCTATCCACAGTCACTCTTGGGGAAAGAAAGTGTGTCTGGTATACTGTATGTGTTGAGTCTATAAATTCTAGCTTTATGACAGATAGAGTGGTGAGCGTACTATTGGTGGAGGACGATAGTTTTCTGGCAAATATCTACAAGACGAAATTTGAGATGGAGAAATTCAAGGTGGTACTTGCTGAAAATGGCGAAGTTGGTCTTGATATGGCTCAAAAGAAGAATCCAGACATCATTTTGCTTGATATACTCATGCCAAAACTTGATGGTTTTGCGGTATTGGAAGAACTTAAGAAAATTGAAACAACCAAAAAAATCCCAGTGATTTTACTGACTAATTTGGGGCAGAAAGATGATGTAGAGAAAGGGCTTGAGATGGGGGCGGTGGACTATCTAATCAAGGCACACACGAAACCCTCTGAAGCGGTGAATAAAGTGAAGTCAGTTTTAAAAATGAAATAACTAGCACTATAGTTATGGTTCACATCTGGGAAGGGGGTGAGACATTATGAACAAAAACAGAAAAGGCTTTACCTTGATTGAATTACTCGTTGTAATTGCAATTATTGGTTTGCTTTCAACGCTCGCAGTAGTTGCGCTTGGTTCAGCTCGACAGAAGGCAAATGACGCAAAACGTTTGTCAGACATCAAGCAGATTCAGACAGCTCTCGAACTTTACTACACGGATCAAAATTCTTACCCTATTGCTGCATCAGCAGTTAATTTGGGAGATGCAAACTACTCATGTTTGAATTCAACTGGATTTAGTACTACTGGTTGCTCTACTCCATACATGGGTCTCGTACCAGAAGGTCCGACTGCAGGAGAATTTTATAGCTATGTGGGAAGTACCACTACCTATACTATCACTGCATCACTTCAGGCAGGAGCAGGTGGATTCGCAGCAGGAGCTCTTACAGCTACACCATCAGGAATGATCGGGCAGTAATAGAGTATTCAATGTAATCGATTAAAAACTAGCTCTCTATTGGAGGGCTAGTTTTTGTATACATATATGGTATACTTTTTATCACTATGGAACATATGGTGTGGTACATTTGGACAGCACTTTTGGGTGCAAGTATGGGGAGTTTTATTACCATGCTAGTACATCGTCTACATGAGGGGACTTCAATTGTGTTTGGCGGCTCAAAGTGTTTTCATTGTGATAAAAAATTAGGCTTAGGTGAGCTTGTTCCACTGCTAAGTTTTTTGTTGTTGAAGGGGAGGTGCAAGAAATGTAGTGCAAAAATTCCGGTGCGGTATTTTTTGATTGAATTAGTAACTACGGTATTATTCGTATGTGCACTTTATAAACAAAGCGAATTTCCGATGATACCTAATCTGTTTATTATACGGGATTGGATTATTATTACCTCGGCAGTATTTATTTTTGCATATGACGCGCTCTATATGGAAGTTCATCCAGGGGTGACGATCGGAGCCGGGGTGTTGGTAGGGTTGATGTACATCTTAACCATTCCAGTTGAGTGGAAAAGTATACTATGTGGCATAGTGTTAGGTGTAAGTTGGTTTTTGTTTCAATACGTTGTGTCAAAAGGCCGGTGGATTGGTGCGGGTGACATTATGATTGGATTTTTTATGGGAGCATCACTTGGATTAAGTCATACGATTCTTGCGTTAGGAATCGCTTATGTAGTAGGAGCGTCATATGCAATCGCACTACTTGCGCTGAAGAAAAAAAATAGAAAAGATCAAATTCCCTTTGGAACATTTTTGATGATTGGTACGGTTTTGGCACTTATGTGGGGAAATTCTATCGTACCGTGGTATCTACATATGGTAAGACTTGTATGAGTACCATAGAAAAACGAGTCAAACAACTTCGTGAACAAATTGATGAGCTTCGTCATAAGTATCATGTTTTGAATGATCCAGAAGTTACGGATACCATGTATGATCCGCTAATGCATGAACTTCGAAAACTCGAAATAGAACATCCTGAATTACTTACGCCTGATTCGCCTACACAACGTGTTGCAGGAACGGTGCTCGATAAATTTGAAAAAATTACACACAAAGTACCTCAGTGGTCATTTAATGATGCGTTTAATGAGGAAGATATTGTACAGTGGCAAACTCGTATCGAAAAAATGCTTACCAAAGAATTAGGGCATGCGCCCCGAGACCTTTCATATGTGTGTGAGCTTAAAATTGATGGGCTACACATGGTTTTAACGTATGAAAAAGGATTACTGATAAATGCTGCAACGAGGGGGAACGGAGTGGTCGGTGAAAATGTGACGCAGAATATCAAGACGATTCATACGGTACCATTGCAACTAACACAGTCGGTTGACCTAGTTGTTGAAGGAGAAGTGTGGATGAGCACAGTTCAATTTGAAAAGTTAAATAACGAGAGGGAGGCGACCGAAGAGCCATTGTTTGCCAACCCAAGAAATGCAACTGCGGGAACGATCCGGCAGCTCGATTCACGTATTGTTGAAAAACGAAAACTTTCTTTTACTGCTTATGATATTTCATTAGGGGAAGCTCCGGGGACTCAAGAGGGAGAGCTAACAGAATTATCGCGCCTTGGATTTACTACTGACGTTCATTGGAAAAAAGTTGACTCAATTAAAGAAATTATTGCATTTTGGAAACACTGGGGAGAGAAAAAGAAAAGTGTTCCATTTTGGATTGATGGGGTGGTGATAAAAGTAAACGAGAAGAAATATCAAAACGCGCTTGGGTATACCGGAAAAGCTCCTCGCTGGGCAATTGCACTCAAATTTGCAGCAGAACAAGGAACAACTACGGTCGAAGATGTGTATGTGCAAGTAGGTCGAACTGGTGCACTGACGCCGGTCGCTCTTTTGGCACCAGTCGAGCTCGCAGGAACTACCGTAACCCATGCAACATTGCATAATTTTGATGAAATTGAACGTCTGGGTGTGAAAATTGGGGATTCGGTGGTGGTGGAAAAAGCCGGAGATATTATCCCAAAAGTAATTCGAGTACTCGATAAGCTCCGTACGGGTAATGAAAAAAAAGTAGTCATTCCAAAAAAATGTCCTATCTGTTCTTCAGTTGTTCAGCGCAGAGTAATTGTTGATAAAAAACAAGGAACTTCCGCCGGGTTATTTTGTTCCAATAAACGATGCTTTGCACAGGAACGCGAGCGCATTATTCATTTTGCAGGGACGCATGCATTTGATATTGAAGGATTGGGAGATAAAATTGTAGAAAAATTAATGGATGAAAAATTGATTGCGGAAGCTGCTGACATTTTTACCCTTGAAAAGGATGAACTTGCGAACCTTGAAAAATTTGGAGAAAAATCTGCAGAAAATTTGATTGCAGCAATTGAAAAATCGAAGCAAGTACCCTTTGATCGGTTTATTATTGGGCTTGGTATTCGTCATGTGGGCGAAGAGACTGCGATTAGATTATCAGAAAAATTTGCAACACTTGAAAAATTAATGAGTGCTAATAAAGAAGCACTTGAGCAAGTTGAAGATATCGGTCCGCGTGTTGCAGAATCAATTGCTGAATTTTTTGCTGATGCACGAGAAGTAAAACATGTAGACGATCTTTTGAGACGTGGAGTGAAAATCATATATCCTGATTGTGCCAAAAAAATAAATAGCCTACTTGGTGGTAAGACGTTTGTACTCACGGGAACACTTCCGACATTGTCTCGTGATGAGGCGACTAGTATGATTCGCAAAGCCGGGGGGCATGTGGCAGGGTCGGTAAGCAAAAAAACTGATTATGTGGTAGCTGGAAGTGAGGCTGGAAGTAAATTACACAAAGCTGAGGAGCTCGGAGTCACCATACTTGATGAGGAAGTATTTCGTATATTACTTGCCCAAAAATAAAAAAACTCTTTCAATAAAGAGTGAGGTGAACTGGTCTGGTTCGACTCACCGAGGTGGTATGAAAGTGGTGCGCTGAACGTCTACGCCGCTCATGTCCAAAGAGGCGCAAAAAGCCGTACCAGACCAGTTCGGGGTCAAGTATACTAAAAAATACGAAAAAGTCAACAGTGTAGAGATGCTAAGATACAAAAAATCGGCAATAAGCCGAGTGTGTGGTGTATAGGAACTGGTCTGAGGGATGTATTATTACCGCTACGGACGGGGAGGCCTTCGCGTGTAAAAAACCCTACAGACCAGTATATGGGAGTGTAGACAATACATTTGAAAAAGTCAATAGAGGGGGTATTCCTAGACGGTTGCAGAGTCTGTAGATTATCTGATACACTAGGCTCTATATGTCACTCACTAGAGAAGATATTAAGGGGATTGCAAATCTTGCAAGATTATCCCTCACTAGAGAAGAAGAAATCCGCTATGCCGAGGAGCTCTCGGTGGTATTGTCGTATATTGATATGCTGAATGAAGTTGAAACCGATGGTGTTGCACCAACTACGCAAGTCACCGGACTTGAAGATGTAATGAGAGAGGACATTGCGGAAAATAGTAGTGATGAAACAAGAAAAAAAATAGTAGCATTGTTTCCACATTCCGAAAATAGTATGTTGTCAGTTCCGCGAGTATTTGAAGATCAATAAAGATGTATGTCGATTGAATTGGGAAAACTTACGATAAAGCAGGCACATACCGGGCTCTTGAATAAAGAGTTTTCTTCGCGTGAATTGACCGACGCGTGTTTATCAAAAATTGAAGAGAGAAATCAAGAAATTAATGCGTTTATTACGATTACTCATGAATACGCGAGGGCTGCTGCAACAACTGCTGATAACATGATTGCTCAGGGCAAGGCAGGAGTTCTGACAGGGATTCCATTTGGTGTAAAAGATGCGATATGTACGGCAGATGTTCGTTCGACCGCTTCTGCAACTATTCTCGATAATTATGTGGCTCCCTATGATGCAACGGTGATACAGCGAATCAAAGATGCGGGAGCAGTAATGGTTGGAAAACAAAACTGCGATGCATTCGGGCATGGTGCAAGTAATGAAAATTCAATGTATGGTCCCGTAAAAAATCCGTACGATACAAGTAAAGTTGCTGGTGGATCATCTGGTGGGTCAGCGGCAGCAGTTGCTGATGGGCAATGTATATTCTCAATCGGAGAAGATACAGGCGGATCGATTCGTCAACCAGCAAGTCTTTGTGGAGTTGCTGGACTTCGTCCAAGTTACGGTCGTAATTCTCGCTATGGTATTATGCCGATGGCGAGTTCGCTTGATACGGTTGGGCCTATTGCGCGTACCGTGGAAGATATCGCGTACTTGATGGAAGTAATGGCAGGTCGTGATGCAAAAGATGCGACTACAGTGCATGATGTGGTTCCTAAATATAGTGAATTACTAGATCAACCAATCAAGGGTACGCGAATTGGAGTTCCCAAAGAATATATGGAGCAGACCGGAATGGATAGTGAAGTCCGTTCTATAGTGGAATCACAAATCAAGGTACTGGAGACTGCGGGGTGTGAAATTGTTGAAGTTAGTTTGCCACATACCAAATACGCAATTCCGGTGTATTACATTATCGTTCCTTCTGAAGATAGTTCAAATCTAGGTCGTATTGATGGAATTCGTTATGGAACGCAGACTAATGCTAATTCATTATATGAGACATACGCACAGTCACGTGCAAATGGTTTCCCTGAAGAAGTAAAACGCCGCATCATGATTGGTACGTATGCATTATCTAGTGGGTATTATGACGCATATTATATAAAAGCACAGAAAGTACGAAGTAAAATTATTGAAGATTTTGAAATGGTATTTGCCAATGTTGATGCATTAATAACACCAACTTCTCCTTTTCCTGCATTTGGAATTGGAGAGAAAAAAGGCGATGTGCTCGCTATGTATTTGGCAGATATATTTGTAAGCCCTGCATCGGTTGCAGGAATTCCAGCACTTAGTGTGAATGGTGGAATGACGAGTAAGGGATTACCTGTGGGAGTACAAATTATTGGGTCAAGACTCCAAGAGGCGCGCGTGTTGCAGCTTGGTCATGCTCTCGAAACTTTGAATTTTTAATTTGGAACTTTGAACTTTTCTTTATGCCTTCTGTCAAAGGTAGTCGATCAAAACAAAATATTGTCGATTATAGTCATGCAATCAATGAATCTGGTGATTTTCGTGAATCATGGCGAATTTTTCGTATCATGTCTGAGTTTGTCGAAGGATATCAGTTTTTATCTCGAATGGAGAAAGAAGTGACTATTCTTGGGTCAGCAAGACTCACTGATGGGCAAAAAGATTATGAAATTGCAGAAAAATTGGGTGAACTTCTTGCTCGTGGTGGATTTACTACGATTACCGGCGGGGGCCCCGGTATTATGGAGGCTGCAAACAAAGGTGCTCATACTGCGGGTGGTAAATCAGTAGGACTAAATATTCAACTTCCTTTTGAACAGCGTATCAATCCCTATGTTACTGAAGCAACTGCGTTTTACTATTTCTTCACGCGCAAAGTAATGCTTACAAGTCCGGCCAATGCATTTGCCTTGTTCCCAGGTGGATTTGGAACCATGGATGAATTTTTTGAGATTGTAGATCTCATGGAAATGGGTAAGATGATCAAGTCGCCAATCATTCTCGTTAATAGCGAATTTTGGAATCCGCTTCTTGGTTTTTTGAAAGCCAGGTCAGCAGAGATTGGTGCTGCGTCGATCAAAGAAATTGAATCGTGGAAAGTGGTGGACACTGCAGAAGATGCGTTTAATTTTATTGAACCCACGGGCGAGAAGCCACCGATTTGCGAACTGGATCCCGATAGTTTTCAATGCGGCAAGGCAGTGGACTGGAAAATTTTCCGTATCATGGCAGAACTTGTTGAAGGATTTGATTTCCTTACCGGGGTAATTGAAAATGTGACTATATTTGGTACCAACATGATTGATACAAATTCCAAATATTATGACATGTCCTACGATCTTGGCGGACGTCTTGCTGATACAGGATTTTCAGTCATGACTGGTGGGGGAGCAGGAATTATGGAAGCCGCAAACAAAGGATGTTTTGAGCGCGGTGGACAATCGATTGGAATCAATATGCGTTTTGGATCAAAAGAACGCATCAATCCATATGTAAAACGCTCGATCGGATTCCAATTTCCCTTTACGCGCAAATTAATTATCACGGCTCCTGCAAAAGCATTCGTATTTTTCCCAGGAGGCTTTGGCACACTACATCAATTGTTTGAAATTTTGACTCTGATTCAGACGGGAAAAATGGAAAAAGTCCCCGTGATTCTTATTGATCATTCATTTTGGGAACCATTGCATGTATTTATCAAGAAGAGTTTAGTACATCAATATGAGACGATTCATAATGAAGATGACGAATTGTATCAAATTGTCGATACGGTCGATGCAGTGATGGAGATCGTTACTGATTTTAGAAAAGTGAGTGTAGGATTGAAGAAGTAGAATCCTAAAAAAAAGATCTGTACAAAGCAGGTCTTTTTTGTTACATTTATCAAACACTGTCACGCTATTATTACTGGCGGAAGATGAGGGATTCGAACCCTCGATACCCTTTCGGATATACCGCCTTTCCAAGGCGGCGCACTCGACCACTATGCGAATCTTCCATAAAAACGTGTGAATCTTAGCAGAAAAAAAGATACTTGTACAGATTGATATACGTGTATGAAAAATACGCAAGTCAAAACAATTGATCACTATATCACATTATTTTCAAAAGATATTCAGTTGAGTTTGAAACAGATCCGGGAGATCATACAAAAAACAGCTCCTGATGCTGTGGAATCAATCAGCTATGGAATGCCTGCGTACAAACTCAATGGCAAACCACTTGTATATTTTGCAGGATATGAAAAACACATTGGATTTTATCCAACACCATCGGGTACTGCAAAGTTCAAAAAAGAATTATCGAAATATACAAGTGGTAAAGGTTCGGTACAGTTTCCAATTGGTGAACCAATACCATTTGGATTAATACAAAAAATTGTAGAGTTTCGGGTGCAAGAAAATACGAGACTAAAAAATAAGAAATAATTTTTAACTAAATCATATGAACCGAATCACACATTTCGAAATTCAGGCAGACGAACCAGAGCGCGCAGCGCAATTCTATCGTGATGTGTTTGGGTGGGAAATTACCAAATGGGAAGGTGGTCAGATGGAATATTGGATAGTTATGACGGCTCCAAAAGATAGTACTGAACCAGGTATCAATGGAGGACTTTTGAGACGTCCTACCAAAACACCACCACCAGAATGCGGTACGAATGCGTTCACCTGTACGGTGGTGGTAGAAAACTATGATGACATAGAAAAGAAAATTTTGGCTCATGGTGGAATGGTTGCAATGCCAAAGATGGCTTTGATTGGAATGGCGTGGCAAGGGTATTATCTTGATTGCGAAGGAAATGTATTTGGAATCCACCAAGCAGACCCAAACGCAAAATAGATAGTTGGGTAAAACATAAAAAGCCTCTTTGTGAGAGGCTTTTTGGTATTGACAAAATGTAATATATACTATAGAGTACTACGTCATTCCTGTGAACTGTGTGCGTGCGCCGTGTGTATAAAATTCAGAGGGATCAAGGAAGGGGGGGCTATGCATATTGGACTGTCTGTTGCTACGCTTTGGAGTCGCTGCTCGATGGACGCCGGGCAGGTGCGTCCTGCCTCTAAGATGGTCATCGAGGGTGCTGGATGGTTCGATGGTACGGGGAGCTGGATTGCGAGCGGAGATCTCGCATCCAACGACTTCGAGAACCTCAGCCGTAAGCTCGAGGATGGAGAGGTCTTCTTCGCTCTGAACAGCGTGTTCGGGCATCCGGCACGGTGCGTGGAGAAGATCGGGTACGTCTTCGAGCATGCCAGGTTTATGGTGTGTAAGGACGGGCTCTACTGTCTCGAGCCACACACCAGACGGACGCTGGAGATGTGCGGAATCACGTTCCAGGTGATCAGCCGTGAAGGTGCCTGGGAAATTTTCTGCACCAAGTCCGTGAAAGTACATTAACCCACAGCCGAGTAGCCGCCCACTCGTAAAACAGGGCGGCTTCATGTTTTATATAGTTGTAATTAGTATACGCCCCTGGTATGATGAAACCAGGTTTTATTTTTTTATATATGAAATACCATAAACTTGTTCGAGATAATATCCCTACACTCATTGAATCAAAGGGTGGAAAAGTAGTCACTCATATTGCGGAAGACAAAGAATACGAAGAAAAATTGATTGAGAAATTAGATGAAGAGGTAATAGAGTATAATTCTGATCGCACCATAGAAGAACTCGCAGATATTCTTGAAGTTGTGTATGCGATTGGCGAATATCAAGGGGTTGATAAAGATACATTAGAAGAAATGAGATTAAAAAAACGAGAAGCACGGGGAGGATTTGAACAACGAATTATTCTTGATGAAACTATAGATTCGTAGTGTATGAAGAAAGTAATTGTTGCGTCCAAAAATCCTGCGAAGATGAGGGCTGTTACACAAGGGTTTGAGAGAATGTTTCCAGGAGAAAATTTTGAATATGTAGGAGTTTCAGTTTCTTCGGGGGTATCTGAACAGCCAGTAAGTAGTGAAGAAACATTGAGTGGAGCAACAAAAAGAGCACAAAATGCCATGCGTGAATTTCAGGATGCAAATTTTTGGGTGGGGCTTGAAGGTGGAATTGAAATTAAAGATGGGGAAGTTTCTGCATCAACCTGGGTAGTGGTTTTGTCTCAAGATGGTCGAATTGGTAAAGGAAAAGGTGGGGAATTATTTTTACCCAGAAAAATCGCTGAATTAGTGATCAATGGGTGCGTCTTGCATGATGCAGTTAATAGTGTGTTACATGAAAACAATGCAAAAGAAAATGGAGTGATTGGTATTTTGACCGGAGATGCCTTGGATCGTGCTGCATCAAACGCGATCGCAGTGGTTATGGCCCTGATTCCATTTAAAAACGAAAAACTTTATTTTGAATAATTAATATGAAAACTACTGCCAAAACAGTTGTCAAATATCTGAATAGTCTGCCACCTGATCGGAAGAAATCTTTGACTGAAGTTCGAAAAGTGATCAAGAAAAATATACCTAAAGGTTATGTGGAAGTGATAAATTGGGGAATGATAACGTATGAAATTCCTCTCAAACGATATCCAAATACGTACAACAAACAGCCCCTGATGTATATGGCACTCGCAAGTCAGAAAAACTATATGTCACTGTATCTCGTGTGTAACTACGGAAACAAAGAGATGGAGAATTGGTTCAAGGATGCGTGGAAAAAGGCAGGAAAGAAATTGCGTATGGGAAAATCATGTCTTCAATTCAAAAAGCTTGAAGATATCTCGCTCGAGGTGATCGCGGAGCTCACCACAAAAGTTTCAGTGGATGCCTTTATCGATAATTACGAAAATGGCTGGGGGAAAAAGAAGTAGTTGACAGTATTCGTGAAAAGTTAGACAATTGCGGTGTGTATAATTAATTACGTTATTTATTATTATCTACATCTATGGCAGACGCTACAGCAGCGGTTCCAAAAAACGGACCAGCGGGGAAGATTATATTAGTAATTGTGGTATTATTCTTTGGTTATTTTATTGTGAAATCAGTGGGAAGTGGGTCAGCGCCTACGACGCCTGAGGGTGTTATCGATCGAATGGCACGTTCAATGTCTGGGGTAGAGTCTGCGGAATTTGCAGGTACGTTGACTGCAAATATCGAAGGTGGTGAGAATCCACTCGCATCATTTCCTGGCGCAAGTGCAGCTGATGCTGATAAACCAGTAGCGTTTTCACTCGCATTTAGTGGTACATCAGAATTTGGAGATTGGAAAAAAATGCAGTCAGATACCAAATTTGTATTGACTTCACCTGAATTTGCAAACAATGGATCAGCTGAAATTGAATTCAAGAATATGGGCGCAGATAGGTATTTCAAATTCAATACGATCCCCATGCTTGGACAGCTCAATCTAACGTCACTCACGAATATGTGGGTAAAGCTTGATGCTAAAAAAACAACCACGACTGCGGTAACGGCGACCTCAAGTACGATGAGCGAAGAGACTGCTGAAAATGTAAGAGATATTGTGAGTGGTGGCTCGTATTTCCAGGTGACTGAAGATCTGGGTGAAGTGAGTCTCGGTGGAATTTCAGCTCGTCATTATAAAGTGACTTTGAACGAAGCAGAAGTGATGCGAGTCGTGCGCGCAGTAAACACTGAAGTGAATGGAAAAGCGCCTTCAATCGAAGAAGAGAAGAAGATGACTGAGTTTTTTGCTCGAGCTGAAATGACTAATGGAGAAATCTGGGTAGGTACCAAAGATTATTATCTATACAAAACTTCATTTGGAGTAACGCTTGCAAAGACTGAGGCTAAGCCAACAAGCGGAACTATCGCTGTAGAACTCGAGCTTCGAAATTTCAATGAAAAAGTGGTAGTAGAAGCGCCTGTGGCACCTAAAACGATGAATGAATTTATGGCAAGTTTTGTCGGAGCAATGCTCGGAGGTGGAGCACTGCCAAGTAATCTCATGATGAGATAATCGTATTCGATACAAAAAAGTCCTCCAAATCGGAGGACTTTTTTTGTTTTTATGGTACACTATATGCCAATTCATACCATATGATTTCTGAAATACTTACCAATTATAGTTCGGTATTCACTGCATTCCACATGATTGGATTTATTTTTGGGTTGGGTGGAGCCACGATTGCTGATATTATGTTTTTTAGATTTTTGTCAGACTTTCGGATTAGTAAGAAAGAACATACCGTCCTTAGCGCGTTATCGCAGGTCGTATGGGTCGGGCTTGCGATACTTTGGGTCAGTGGAATTTTGTTATTTGTATCAGACATTGAAAAGTATTCACACTCATCAAAATTTTTATTGAAAGCAATAGTTGTGACAGTGGTTTCACTCAATGGCTTTGCCTTGAATTCGCTTGTCGCTCCGAAGCTTATGCGAATTGATTGGAAATTGGGGTGGAATGCCAAGAAGAGACCTATGCGACGTCTCGCGTTTGCACTCGGTGCCATTTCAATGGTGTCGTGGTATAGTGCATTTATTCTCGGATCGCTTCGATCACTTCCATATTCTTTTACTGAATTACTGGTGGGATATGGTGTATTACTTATCCTCGCAATCATCGGAAGTCAGATGCTCGAAGCACTGTTCGCCTGGAAAAGATCGAAGTAAGAGTAAAAAAACATCCCGACTGAGTCGGGATGTTTTTGTAATGTTAGTTTTTATATCGAACCAATTACTAATGTTCCGGCTACTGAAATTGCAATAATCCAGAGAATGGTAAGTAGCGCGAATCCAATACCAAACCGCAGTTTTCGTTGTCCCGCAATCGCCGCACCAATACTGATAAGAAATATAAGAGGAATAATAGCTACTGACCATACTGAAATCACCAGGGTGGATATAAGGTGAGTTTCAAGAAGTAAAATTTCAGGCGCTACATCCAATAGTATGGTTGACGTGCCAAATAGAATACTTGTTCCTACAATCGTTACTCCTGCAATACTAGCGATTCCTGCGATGATCAGGGAAACTCCGATAACAATTGCGATCACCTTTATGAGACCACTACCAATTGATCCTGCGGTACGAGACATGGTATCAACAGTTGTTTTAAATCCAGACTTTACGGATTCTTTTGCTTTCGTGGTATCTATTTCAGAAATTTTTTTTTTGCCAGTTTCAAACATACCTTTGAACTTTTTTTCGATATCTTTGATTGTAGGTGATTCACCTCGAAGCTCAGATTGTTTCAAGGGTGTGTCTGCTTCGGGGAGTACGAGCCAGAGAATAATGTAGATAAGAATTCCAGTACCTCCAAAGAAGGTGAGAAGAACAAAGATAATACGAGGAATTGACGGGTCAATATTAAAATATGCTGCAAGCCCTGAGGATACCCCGGCAAGCATTGCAGTTTCTGGATCGCGATACAATCGTTTTGCGCCTTTTACACGTTCGTTATCGGTACGTGCAAAATAGGGGTCTTCGATTTTTACCCCGTCTGTCTCAGTAGTTTTTTCTCCCGTAAGATCTTCGATGCGTCCCATGCGAGAAATAATTTCTTGGACCATCGGAATAGAAATCACCTGGATTCCATTTTCTTTTTTGCGTGCAAACTCTTCGGCAATGCGAGCTTCAATGTCTGCAAGTATTTCGTCACCACCTTCTTCTTTGTTGAAATGGTTCGAGAGTGCATCCAAATAGTTTTTCAGTTCACGGTACGCATCATCATCGATCGTGAATGCAATGCCGCCGAGATTGATTGATATGGTTGTTTTCATATTTCAAAGTAAAAAGTTAAAAGGCAAAAGTAAAAAGAAAATTCACCATCGCTTATTCAATAAGTTTTGTAATCGACCCTGTCATATCCTTCCATTCTTTCGCCAGTCTTTCCAAGACTGATCGTCCTTCAGTCGTAAGCCCATAATATTTCCGTGGGGGACCACTGGGAGATTCCACCCATGAATATTCGAGGAGTCCACCGCGCTTCATACGGGAGAGCAGGGGATACAAGGTGCCTTCGACGACGATCAGGTTATTCGCCTGGAGTTTTTCAATAATGTCTCCCGCATACACCGAGCCTTTGCCAATAATAGAAAGGATCGCAAGCTCAAGACTGCCTTTACGCATCTGTGCAGAATTGTTCTCTATAAATTTGTTGATATCAAAGTGTTCCATATAGCATTACTATAGTATAAGGTACTATGTATTGCAAGGTATGTATGGGGATAAGTCGAGTTTTTCACTAGACGTAGGGCTATAAAATGAAAAGACCGAGATATGTGCACGAATGCAATATCTCGGTCGGGGTGGGGCCTGTGTGCGCCCCAACGTCATTTGTTGTCCTCCTCGCCGGGCGGATCTCGGTACTCGAGGAGCTTGGGCGCCTCGAGCTGGAGGTAGACCTGCGGTCGGCTGGAGAAGATCTTGCCGAAGTGGATCTGAACGCCATCCGCCCATCTGCACTTGGGGCAGTGGGGGGACTTGGTCGTGAGCATGATCTTGGGATGCCTCCAGCAGGGCATCTGGTATTCGAGCTCACGCTCCCGACGAATATCGTAGTCAGCAGACATAGTAGACTCCTACGTATCAGAAACAGCTGTCGCGTCACTTACTCTGCGGTCAAGCGAATGCTTGTCCAAACTTCAGGTAAGTACACGACTCTATTACAAAAGACCCCTAGTGTCAATACTAGCACACTTTGCCTACACATAGCGATATTTATGCATAGAGGAAATGTATGGTATGATAAAAATACTAATTGTATCTTCCGAGTCGTAATAATAATACGCTAATCCATTACTCACTTCACTCTTAACCCCCACCTCCTATGAACGGATACATCGGCAATATCGAGAAGTTGTCACTCGAGAATACTAATTTTCGCACTGTACTCTATACCGCGCACCACTGCCAGCTTGTAGTTATGAGCCTGAAGCCAGGCGAAGACATCGGCGAAGAAGTGCATCAGCTCGACCAATTTATCCGCTGCGAAGCAGGAGTTGGTGAGGCGATTCTTGATGGTGAGAAGCGGAATATGAGCGCGGGAATAGCCGTCATCGTTCCTGCAGGCGCCAGACACAATATCGTGAATACGGGTGACACGGCACTCAAACTCTATACGGTCTATGCACCACCGAATCATCGAGATGGAGTCGTGCATGTGACCAAAGCGGAGGCAGAAGCAGATGAAGAACATTTTGATGGTACGACGAGTGAGTAACTGTATTTTTCATTCTCACACTCAACCTCTCTTTACGTCATCCCCGCGCCGTGCCTGCCGGCAGGCAGGAAAGCGGGGATCTTAGAAAGGAGGGGTACAAAATGTACCACCCCCCCCTCAAAACCCGTCTCAAATAGGCGGGTTTTGTATTTGTCAGAAATTCGCAAAATTGGTACAGTACCTAATGTAGATTTATTCTTAATTTTCATACGTGTATGAAAACCAAAGGAGGGAAGAGTAATGTTTTTATTATTTACCAGACCAAGTCCGGAGCACTCGAGCTCAAGGGAGATTTTTCCCATGAGACGATTTGGGCAACGCTCGATCAAATCGCTGCGGTGTTTGATCGTGACAAATCAGTAATTTCTCGGCATTTGAGAAATATTTACAAAGAAAAAGAGCTGGATATTCGGGCAACTGTTGCAAAAAATGCAACAGTTCAAAAAGAAGGAAATCGAGAGGTACAACGCACGATTGAATATTACAATCTCGATGCGATTATTTCTGTCGGGTATCGAGTTAATTCTCGAACTGCTACTCAATTCCGCCAATGGGCAACCAAAACACTCCGGGAACATATTACGAAAGGTTTTACAATCAACAAAAAACGCCTCGCAAAAAACTACGAGCAATTTTTGACTGCAGTTGAACAAGTGAAGAAATTACTTCCCTCAGGCGGAGCTGTAGATGCCGAGAGTGCGCTTGAACTGGTAAAACTATTCGCCGGCACATGGCTCTCGCTTGATGCCTACGACAAAGCATCACTCCCAACCACTGGAGTTACCAAAAAACAAGTGCGGTTTACGGCAACAGATCTTGATCATGCACTCAAAGAATTACGTCAGGAGCTTATTCGCAAAGGTGAAGCAACAGAACTATTTGGCACTGAGCGAAGTCGTGACAGTGTTGCGGGAATACTTGGGAATGTATTTCAGTCGTTTGGTGGCAAAGATGTGTATCCGACTGCCGAAGAAAAAGCTGCACATATTTTATACTTCATTATCAAGAACCATCCGTTTGTCGATGGCAACAAGCGGTCAGGAGCTTTTGCATTCGTGTGGTTTTTGCGCCGAGCAAAACTGCTCGATCTCTCGCGTATCACACCCGAAGCACTCACTGCGCTTACACTCCTCGTCGCCGAGAGTAATTCCAAGGATAAAGTTCGTATGATTGGGCTGGTGTTGTTATTGCTCAAAAAATAAAAAAGGCCCCATAAGGACGAAACCTTATAGGGTAATCTTTTCCGTTCGTGATTATTTTTATAGTACTCCCGATAGAGAAAAATGTCAAATTATTTGTTATGATCCACACCCTCCTCAAAAAACATTTTGGCTATGACGAATTCCGTCCGCTCCAGCAGGAGATTATTGAGACGGTGTTGGCAGGCAAGGATTGCCTGGTCCTTATGCCAACCGGCGGAGGAAAGTCGCTTTGCTATCAATTGCCGGCAGTAGCGCAAGAGGGCATCACCCTCGTGATTTCTCCCCTGATCGCACTCATGAAAGATCAGATTGATGGGCTTGCAGAAAATGGGATCACTGCAGTATCCCTCAATAGTTCGCTCACACCAGCCGAGCGAGAAGTCGCGTTTCAGAAAATAAAAAACAACGAAGCAAAACTCATCTATATCGCACCTGAGCGTTTTGCCGTACCTGAATTTCGGAAATTCCTCCAAACGATTCCGGTGAAGCTTATTGCTATTGACGAAGCACATTGTATTTCCGAATGGGGACATGATTTTCGTCCTGAATATCGGAATTTGAAACAGCTTCGCACACTATTTCAGGATATTCCGGTAATTGCGCTTACCGCAACCGCGACCGAGAAAGTGCGGGGAGATATTGCACATCAGCTGAATCTGGGCACGGCAAAACAATTTGTCGCGAGCTTCAATCGCCCTAATCTGAATTATTCAGTCATACCGAAACAACAGAAATTCGAGCGCATCTGCAAACTGCTCCGGACTCATCAAGGCAAACCAACGATCATCTATTGTTTTTCGAGAAAGGGGACAGAAGAACTTGCAGCGGACTTGGCGTCAGCTGGATTCAATGCGGCTCCCTATCACGCAGGCCTTGATCCGGTCGTACGGAGGGACACGCAGGAGAAATTTATCCGCGACCATATCACGATTATTGTCGCAACCATCGCATTTGGCATGGGAATCGATAAGCCAGATATCCGCCTGGTTATCCACGCTGATATGCCAAAAACAGTGGAAGGATATTATCAGGAAACCGGACGTGCCGGACGAGACGGTCTGCCAAGCGAGTGCGTGCTCCTGTATTCTTCAGGAGACCGTCGCAAACATGGATTTTTTATCGAACAAATAGTTGACCCGACCGAGCAAGCCCGCGCATGGGACAAGCTCAAAATCATGATTGATCTCTGTGAAGGAGGCGAATGTCGTCGGGCATATGTACTCAAATATTTTGGAGAAACAGTCGAGGGAGTTCCCTGTGGCAATTGCGATATCTGCACCACGACCAGGAATACGTTTGATGCAACGGTCATTGCGCAGAAAATTATTTCAGCCGTAGTCAGGACCGGTCAGCGCTTTGGTATCGGATATGTCGCGGACGTTCTCAAAGGATCGCGCACTGCCGTAATCCGAGAACGTGGACATGAGACATTGTCCGTATTTGGGATTGTAGGCAAAAATTTTATGAAACAAGACTTGCGCAATATCGCGCGCCAGCTCGTGAACAAAGGACTACTCGCACAATCAGGAGATATGTATCAGACCGTTACCGTGACTGAAGCAGGACGCGCCTGGCTCGAGAATCGGGAGAGCCTGGAACTTCCCGATGTGCGAGGAGAACAGAAAACCACCGAATCAGACGAGACCGATTCATTTGCGTATGACGAAGCACTATTCGAGATCCTCCGCGCCCTTCGCTCGACTATTGCAGACGAGCGCGGCATTCCGCCCTTCATGGTATTTGGTGACCGGAGTCTACAGGAAATGGCCGCTTACATTCCGCAGTCGGATGAGTCACTTGCGGGGATTTTTGGTGTGGGTGCGCAGAAGCTTGCGACATTCGGCCCTGCATTCCTCTCGGCAATCGTCGCCTATGCCACGGAACATGGACGGAGTGAAACTCCGATCCCGGGGCGTGTGCGGACCGATGGAGAGCGTACCATTCGAAGAGCAGGCTCGACCTATCAAGAAACCAAACTATTACTCGATACCAAACTTCCGTTGGAGGACATTGCGAGGAGTCGAGGAGTAAAGGTGGGGACGATCGTCAGTCATATCGAACAGTTGCTTGCCGCAGGTGAGACACTCGATATCAGCTATCTTAAGCAAGCCCCAGACGAACGATTTCTCCGAATCGAGGAAGCATTTCGTGCGGCGGGTACGACCGCATTGTCGCCGGTAAAGGAAAAATTGGGTGATACATTTTCGTATGATGAGATTAGGCTCGTTCGGTTGTTTCTATCTACAAATTAACATAGATTCTGATAGGGGGCGAACCCCCTATAACCCCCTCGAAAATCCGTCTCAAATAGGCGGGTTTTTTGACACGAGCTCGGATATATGCTATAGTTACTCTGTTCTTTGACAACAAAGCAGTCCGTGCATTTAATTCGGACTATGTATTTCTTCCCGATTCAGTCGGGATAGGCAACTTGGGAAATCTGCGAGGAGCCAGATGAGATACATAACTAACCCTGTAGAAGCGGTTGGGAGATTTCATTCAGCATGTTTGTGCTGGATCATATCTCTTAGCTGCTTTTTTTATTTGCTGTGGTCGGTCAGCACATAGTGGAGTATTATCTAAGAGAGCATATTCACTAATATTTATGTCCTATGATATATACAACACTTATACACCGTGCCATTCGATTCTCGATCAAGACTCACGAAGTCTATCAGAAACAAAAACGAAAAGGGAAAGATATTCCCTATATTACCCATCCGCTCGCCGTAGGGCTTATTCTCGCTCGCGCAGGTGCAGATGAAGCGCTCATTGCCGCAGGAATCCTCCATGATACGATCGAGGATAGTACCCTAGGGAAGAAAGTCACAAGAGAGATGCTCACAGAGCGATTTGGGGAGACTGTAGCGACACTCGTCGCCAGTGTGACTGAATTCAATAAAGATCAGTCGTGGGAAATTCGGAAGCGAGAAGCGATTGAACATATTCATACCTTCTCCCATGATTCACTTCTGCTTAAGTCTGCAGATATTATCAGTAACACATCAGAATTACTCGATGATCATGCGGAGCTCGGCAATGCAGTATTTGATCGGTTCAATGCGCCCCAGGAAAAAATACTCAAGAATTATCTGGAAACAATCACCGCTATTATCACGCGGTGGCCCGATAGTCCGCTGGCAGGAGATTTGCGTGGGATTGCAGAGAGTCTGTATGGGATTGGGCAGTGGTATTTCATGAGAAATTATCATGCGATACTTATGGAGTATGGTGAGTATGATGAATCTGCTGTTATTGAGTGCCCTGTCTGCGCGTGGAAGGGAACGTCAAAGAGTAGTGAAATGATAGAGTATTATGATGATTTGCTTGATGTGTCGTGTCCTATCTGTAACAAGATGATACTGGTGGTTAGTTATCCGCTCGTGAGTAAAATGGCCTGAAATAAGCGGATTTGCGGTATATAGGTGAAAGTTATATACTGAAACAGCCTTTTTAGGGAGGAGGTAAATATCTTATAATTTATAGATGCTATGGCAAAATCCCGAACAATTCAAATCTTTTTGAAAGATTTTGATACTGATGATGTAAAAATAGCTAATCTTTCAAATGGGATTGCTCGGGTGTATGTTGTACCGAGAGATAAAATAGATTATATTCAGACAAGACCTGATTTGGCTACACCTGCCCTATACATGCTTTTCGATGATGAGAGAGCAACGGTGTATATTGGTGAGAGCGAAAATTTCCAAAATCGAGTGATTGGTCATTTGCTCAATAAAAGTTTTTGGCGTTGGGCTGTAATTTGTGTGGCTGTGGGTGAGGGTATGGATAAGGCTGATGTAAAATTTCTAGAATCCCATGTAGTTAATAAGGCAATTGAGGTAGGACGTTTTGAAGTTCAAAATCGTACAAGCCCAAATAAGAATAATCTTGGTGAATTTAAGCTCGCAGCTGTGCTGGATCTTTTTAATGATTTTGAGCTACTCATTACCACACTCGGGTTTAATCTTTTTGAACAACTTAGAGAAGAACCTATCGATAAGTTAGAAAAGGTCGAGAAAGAATCGAAAGATAAAGACATTAGAGAGTTTGATACGATAATTGCTCCATGTAGTGGGACAGGTCGTCTTGATGCTTTTGTGAAAAAAAATGCTTGGTGGGCAATACGAATTGGGCAAAATAATATACCTAAGTTTAAGTATATTGGTTTGTACGAAGTCACTCCGGTTAATGCTATACGATACTATGCACGTATTACTAAAATTGAACCGTATCAAGACAGGCCAGGAAAATATATTGTGCATCATGATGGTAATATCATTGAGCTGGAAAATCATATTGTGATGGGTGATCATTCTGAATTGTCATTGTATGGACCAAGATATTACAAACTTGAAGATATTAAACAGTCAAAATCAATGGCTGAGTTAACTGATCGTACTTTTGGATCAAACTATCAAAAGAAATAAGTATGTCTAAAAAACTCTATAAAAGTAATGAAATAAATGAAACTTTTTCATACGGCGTAATTTATATTTACTCTATTCCGGATGAAAAACATAAAGGTCGCTTGAAAATTGGTAGCGCGACCACTATCGATGTAAATCCAACACAAGAAGATATCGACTTTGCTGCTCACGATCGCATAAAAAATCAAACAAAAACGGCTGATGTATCTTACTTCCTTGAACACGCAGAACTTGCGATCACGAATGATGGTGTATATTTTTCAGACCACAATGTCCATGAGGTTCTCAAGCGCTCTGGCTACGAACGTAGGGCTGAAAATATTAAAAATTCACACTCTGAGTGGTTTGAGGTTAGTTTGGAAGTGGCGAAGAAAGCAATTCAAGCTGCAAAAGAAGGACGAACAGCATTATCTACCAAAGAAAAAATTACTACTCAAAAATATCAATTCCCGTTTCGTCCAAACCAGCTAGATGCTATTGATAAAACCACCAAAGCCATCAAGAAAAATCGCAAACACTTTCTTTGGAACGCAAAGATGCGTTTTGGTAAAACATCTGCGGCTATGCAGGTAGCCAAAGAAAATGAAATGAAAAAAGTCCTCATTGTTACACATCGTCCTAGTGTGAGTAGAGATTGGTACAATGACTTCAATGAAGTACTAGCGGACGCGAATTATGAATACTCTTCTAAGACAACAGGGGAGCATATTAAGACACTCAGTAAAGGTGATAAGTCGTTCGTTTACTTTGCTTCACTACAAGATTTGCGTTTATCGAAACGGGTAGTGCAAGATGAGTCTTCAGGAACTCAGGCCAGAGGCTTTGATAAAAATGATGAAGTCTTTGATACAACATGGGACATGCTGATCGTTGATGAGGCTCATGAGGGAACACAAAGTATTCTTGGTGATGCCACTTTTTCAAAAATACCGGCCAATTTTACACTTCTACTTTCGGGTACACCATTTAATATCTTAGATAAGCGCGAAGAGGAAGATATATACACCTGGGATTATGTCATGGAGCAAGAAGCAAAACTTAATTGGGACGAGTTAAATCCAGGGGCACCAAATCCGTATGCAGAATTACCTGCTCTTAGTATATTTACATATGACGTAGATACATTTAAGAGCCACATCGGGAGTATGGGTGAAAATTTCCACGATTCTTTAGATGGCGCTTTTAAATTTCATGAGTTTTTCCGTGTAAAAAAAAATGATGAAGGTAACGATATAGCTGAGTTTGTGCACGAGCCAATGGTTAGAAAATTCTTGGATCTACTAGCTGACGACACATTACCTACAAAGTTTCCATACGCCACAGAAGAATATCGTAGCTATAACAAACACTCCCTCTGGCTATTACCAAATCGTGTCAAAGTTATTGAAGCAATGGAAAAGTTGCTGAAAGACCACTCAATTTTTGGCTCTAATCAATTTGGTATTGCAAATATTTCTGGAGATAGTCGTGATGATGAGGAGGACAAAGACGCCAAGGATCGCGTTACTAGGGCAATTAAAGATCACGACTATACCATTACACTTACAGGTCAACGTCTCACAACTGGAGCTTCCGTTCCTGAGTGGACAGCAGTCTTTATGATGTCTGACACTAACTCTGCAACAACTTATTTGCAAACAGCATTTCGTTGCCAAACTCCAGCCAAAATAGATGGAAAGATAAAAACGCAAGGTTATGTGTTTGATTTTGCACCAGATCGTACCCTGAAACTAGTTGCTGAGGCTATAGAACTCAATCACAAATCTGGAAAAATCAATTCTCCTGAGCAAAAGGAAGCCATGAGACAATTCCTCAACTTTTGTCCAATTCTCGCTGCAAAAGGCGGAACGATGAAACCTTACGACGTAGGGGAAATGTTGGGTCAGCTCAAAAAAGCAATTATCGAGCGTGTAAGGCGTAATGGCTTTGATGATCCCAAGCTGTATAACGATGAATTGTTAAAACTCGGTGAACTAGATATAGCTAGGTTCAATGAACTCAAAAAAATTGTTGGTAAATCAACCAGCGAAAAGGTAAATGAAATCAAGATTAACGAACTTGGTATGGACGATCTTCAGATGCAAAAAGCTGAAGAAGCCGAACGTAAGAAGAAACAAGAGCTTTCAGAAGAGCAAAAGGAGATATTAAAAAAACTAAAAGAAGCTCGTGAACAAAAGAAGACCGCTATTAGCATTTTGCGCGCTGTGAGTATACGCATGCCGATGTTAGTGTACGGTGCGAACGTGTCAATACGAGAAGATATAACATTGCAGAAGTTTATTGAAATTGTTGATGAAGAGTCTTGGCAAGAATTTATGCCTGCTGGTCTGACAAAGGAAGGCTTTCAGGAGTTTACCAAATACTACGATGAAGATGTTTTTAAAGGTGTCGCTCACAGTATCCGCGCCAAAGCTTTTGATTGTGACGATCTTTTACCGACAGAACGAATACAAGCGATTACTGAAATATTTAGTACCTTCAAGAATCCTGACAAAGAAACTGTGCTAACGCCATGGAATGTTGTAAACAAGCATATGACAGTAGCTTTTGGCGGTCATGATTTTTGTAGTGAGATTACAGATAAAACTGGAAGAAAACCGGAATGGAAAAGCCACAATGTTGATACGAGTATATGGTCACAGGACGATACAAAAATACTTGAGATAAATTCGAAATCTGGCTTGTACCCATTGTTAGCCGCTTACAACGTGTATTCAAGACAGCTTATAAAAGTCAAAAAACCTGAAGAGAAAGTATCCCAAAAGATATGGAGCGACGTGCTCAAGAATAATATCTATGTACTTTGTAAGAGCCCGATGGCACAGAGTATTACATTCCGAACACTGGCTGGATATAATAAGAATATTAAGACAAATATTATTCATATTGAGGATTTAATTAAGAAACTGCAACAGAAAGATAATTATAAAGATTACAACATAAAAGTCGAGTTATTAGAAAAATTTAATTTAAAAGATAAAAATATGAGGTTTACAGCCGTTGTAGGAAATCCTCCATATCAAGATAATGCTCAAATGCAAATTTATACAGATTTTTATTTAGCAAGTCGTGAGCTTGGTGAATATGTTTCGCTAATTTTTCCAACTGGATGGCAAGAACCAAAAACTGGCAATAAGTTTACGAAAATAAACAAAAAAGAAATAAAGGAAGATCCTCAAATTGTCTTTATTGATAATCGTCAAAATGTTTTTCCAGGAATTACTGGTGCTGAATGGACTAACATCATCTTATGGAAGCATGGCTACGATAATGGTTTAGATGGTAGTCAAAGAATTTTGACGAATGGTATAAACCCTAAAATAACAAGGTTGCTTACTAAAAAAACGGAGGTTTACAAACCAGAAAAAATCCAAAAACTCGCTACCCTAGTTTTAAGTTACCCAGGATTTATATCACTTCAAACAATGATGACAGATAGAAAACCATATGGAATTAGTTCGGATTTTTTAAGTAACCCCAGTAAGTATGATTTACCTCCAGTTTTAAATGAACGAAGAGATAAAAAAGATTATAGAATTTATGGACTAAAAGATAGGAAACAAGTAATAAATTATCTTCCCGAAAATTATCCAATTCCTAAAAAATCAAAAGCGTTAAATAGGTATAAAGTATTCGTTGGAGAGGCATGGGGTAACTGGTCAAAAGGAGCGGGACTAGGCGGTGCATTTGCAGATATAATTATTGCTAATCCAAAGGATGTAGCCACTGAAACATTTACGGAGCCAGGAAATTTTAAAGATCTTGACACAGCAAAAAAACATGCAAAATATTTAATGACTCGATTTGTCCGTGCATTGTTGTATGTTAATAAACATTCACTACACTCAAGAAGTGCATGGGGAGCTATCCCTGTTCAAGACTACTCAGAATCTTGGTGGAATGAAAGCGTTGAGCAACTTGAAGTTCGATTGTTTGATAAATATAACATTCCTAATGATGTGAGAAATTTTGTATTAAAAAATATACAGCAAAAGTCTGAAAAAAATATCATTAATTATTTCGAGTAACCCTTATGTCTAAGTCAAATATTGACATACTTGAAAATACTCTACGACAAATCGGCAATTTACTTGATATTTTACTCATTGATCGAACTAAGAAAAAGAATATTATTTGGGCAACTGATTCATATGAAGAACGTGGTAAAGAGTATTTGCCAAAGAAGTATATTGCACCAAAGTTGGTGACCGGTAAATTTGGTCTGCTTATACAGCCCCGCGCATCCAAGAGCTTAGAGGAACAGAGAAAGCGGACCAAAGACAAGGCTGAAGTTTTTACCCCATTGAAGATTGTTGATCATATTAATAAAGCAGTTGAAAATCGACCACCCAAAAAAAACAATTGGCAAGAATATGTTAGTGAGATAAAGCTAGAGATTACCTGTGGCGAAGCCCCTTTTATTGTGAGTCGTTATAATCCAACTGCACATACTCGCAAACTTATTAGTTTAAATAAGCGTGTTGGTTTTTTAGATAAAAAATTAAAAATAGTATCGAAGTATTGCCAAAATAAAAAAGAATGGATATTTTGGGCAAAAGAAGCTTTCAGGGCAAGTTATGGCTATGAGTGGCAGGGTGATAATGTGCTAATTGCGCGCGAGAATTTGCTGTACACACTTATCGATTATTATCAGTATAAGTTTGGTAAGCGACCAACACTTAAAATACAAGAAGAATTTGCGGAAATTATCAGCTGGAACATTTTTCAAATGGATGGTCTCAAATATGTCGTACCTATGAGTTGTCGTCATGAGAGTAAGATTATTTTGGGTGAATGGACTCTATTTGAAAAAAAACCGGACATTGTTGAGAAAAATGAGTGTGAAGGCTGTAAATATAATCGGCCAAAAAAACACAATGGGAGGTATGTAAAAATTATGGATTGGGAAAAGAATAAGGCTATAAAGTTTATCGAATTATTGAATTAAGTTATATGCCACATCAATTTGCATCATTAAATTGTCAGCACTGCAATGAGTACTATTGCCCTGTTTGTCATGAGCTGTGTCCAAAATGCGGAAAAGATGGAATTAGAAGTGATGAACATCGGAAACGAATGAAAGAGTGGAGAGAGACCTATAAAAAACGAGAAGAATCTGAAAAGTAATAGCTATGACTAAAAATAAAAGAGCTAATTCGTTTGATACAGGTATTGCAGCGGAATATTTTGTGCTTTCTCAGCTTTATAGAATGGGAGTCGAGGCATATATTAGTCAAGGAAATAGAAAAGCCATAGATATCAGAGTCGTACAAAACGATAAATCGATTTCAATCGATGTGAAAGCAGTTCGAGGTTATACATCATTTATTGTCAATAATGTTTCAGCAAGTAAAAATCATTATATCGTTTTCGTTTCATATAGAAATAGATTTGAAGAAGTACAAACGATTCCTGAGGTTTATATTGTACCAAGTAGTGAGGTGATAAAACTTGCTAAACCTTATGGAAAACGAAAAATCATAATGACAAGAGATATTGCAAAGTACAAAGATAACTGGAGTTTAATTAAATAGCCCTATGTCCGACTACTATAACCCCACTCGCGGAGCAGACTGGAACTACGGAGGAAAAAACTGGAAACTGAGTCGATCAAAGATCGACCTGTTTCTCGAGTGCCCTCGTTGCTTCTACCTCGACAATAAGCTGGGGCTGAAGCGCGTCCCCGGATTCCCATTCTCGATCAATAGCGCAGTCGACTATCTCCTGAAGCAGGAATTCGACGCACATCGGGTGCGGGGTGAACAGCATCCACTGCAGAGGGAGTATGGCATCGATGCCAGGCCCGTGGCGCATAGCGAGCTAGACGCTTGGCGACACAATTTCACGGGGGTACAGCATCTGCACCAGCCTACCGGAATGCTCGTGTCTGGGGCGATCGATGATCTCTGGATTAGTGGGGCAGGTGAGTATATTGTCGTGGATTACAAGGCGACCGCAAAAGACGAGGCAGTGACCGAGCTCGATAAGGATTGGCAGGATGGGTACAAGCGACAGATGGAAGTGTACCAGTGGCTCATCCGCCAGAATGGATTACCGGTGTCTTCTACCGGGTACTTTGTCTACTGCACCGGGAAGATGGACCGGACTGCGTTCGATAAACGTATCGAATTCGACGTGAACCTGATTCCCTACACCGGCGACGATTCTTGGGTCGAGGGCACACTCGCGGAAATCAAAGAGTGTCTCGACACCGACCTCATTCCCGATACCGGCACCACCTGCGACCACTGCGCCTACTGGAACGCCAGAAATAGATTTGAGGAGTAATTTTTCACGTCATCCACACTTTTCTATACGTCATCCCCATCTCTCTCCTCTGTCATTCCTGCCGTAGACCTCTCTCTTCACGTCATCCCCGCGTAGGCGGGGATCTTACCCCGTCCAACACAAGATTCCCGCTGTAGTTTACACTCGCGAAAGCGGGTGCGGGAATGACGGGAGGGGTATGTAGAGGTGAGAAAGTGAAGTCGTGACATTTTGTCACAGACTGAAGAAGGAATTTAACTATCTACAATTTGTAGACAACTGAAACGATGAAAAGCGCGCGTTTTTGTATTTGTCAGAAAAACAAAGAATTGGTACAGTATCTGTATTATTCTTAATTTTAGTTTATATGGAGGGAACTAAAATCGTTTTGTTTAAGGGGAAACAGATTCGGAAGACGTTTTATCAAGGGGAATGGTGGTTTTCGGTACATGATATTATTAGTGCTTTGACTGACAGTAAGAATCCTAGAGAGTATTTTAATAAGGTTTTACAGCGTGATGAAGTTTTGAAATCAACCTATGGACAAATTGTCCATAGGTTGCCATTAATAGCAGAAGATGGAAAAAAACGTGATCAGATTTGCTCCAATACTGAAGGTTTGTTCCGTATTATCCAGTCTATTCCTTCGCCGAAAGCAGAACCATTCAAACGTTGGCTCGCAAAAGTGGGGTATGAGCGGGTGCAAGAGATCGAAGATCCAGAACTAGCAACCAAGCGGACACGTGCGCTATATAAAGCAAAAGGATATTCGGACACGTGGATCGAGAAGCGCATGCGCGGGATTGCGATTCGGGAAGAATTGACCGATGAGTGGGAAAAGCGCGGTGCTGCAGAGGGTAGAGACTATGAAATTCTGACTGCAGAAATTTCAAAAGCAACATTTGGAGTCACGCCAAAAGAATACAAGAAACTCAAAGGTCTGAAGCGTGAGAACCTTCGTGATCACATGGATGATTTTGAACTGATCTTTACCATGCTTGGTGAGCGCTCAACAACCGAGATTCACCAAATTGAAGATAGTAACGGTGTACCAAAGCTCAAGGATGACGCGAGACGTGGGGGAAATGTTGCTGGTGTTGCAAAAAAACAGCTGGAAAAAGAAATTGGTCGAAAAGTAGTGACGCCCGATAATTATCTACCCACGAAAAAGAGAAAAAAGTTACGGTAGGGGTAGTCAAATAAATAATCATGTTGTACTATTACTATAGGCTATTTTTAAGTTTATGTATGATACATAAAGACATTGCCGCGTATAACAAGGCACTCGATAAGGAAGACAAGAAAATCGCCAATACATTGGCAAGTGAGATTGAGAAAGGTATCCCCAAATCTGAGAATAAAGTCTGGCACAGGCATCCGGTATGGTTTCTCGATGGCAATCCAATAGTCGGATATAGCAAGCAGAAAAAAGGGATTCGTCTGATGTTCTGGAGTGGTGCAGATTTTGACGAAGCAAATCTTGAAAAGGGAACCGGGAAATTCAAGGACGCATCGATTTTCTACAACTCACTCGAAGAAATTAAGGTAAGTGAACTGAAACGCTGGCTCAAGAAGTCAAAGACGATTCAGTGGGATTACAAGAATATTGTGAAACGAAAAGGAAAACTAGAAAAAATAGTATAAATTATTATTCATACATTTATTCATATGAAAAAATTACATTTTGAAAAATTTATTGAGGCATCGCCAGAAAAAGTCTGGAACACGATGATTCAGGATGCTACGTATCGTCAATGGACACTTGCGTTCAATGAACTCGGTGGATGGTATGAAGGTGATTGGAATCAGGGCTCAAATATTAAGTTCCTCGGACCAAATCCGAGCGATCCCTCAAAAATTGGAGGCATGCTTAGTCGTGTTGCCGAGAATCGTCCGTATGAATTTATCTCACTTGAGCACTACGGAATGATTAATGATGGAGTCGAAGATACAACGAGTGATGAAGTAAAAAAATGGACACCAGCGTTTGAGAATTATACGTTTGAAAGTCGTGATGGCGGTACACAGGTGATTGTCGATATTGATACGAATGAAGAATATGCTGACATGTTTGCAGACATGTGGCCAAAAGCGCTCGTACTCTTGAAAGAAATGTCGGAGAAGTAATTACAAAGACGTCATCCCCGTGAAAGCTTGTCCTCGACCTGATCGGGGACGGGGATCTTATTGCTCCGTAGTGAAGAGATTCCCGCTGGAGTTTACACTCGCGAAAGTGGGTGCGGGAATGACACACATAACATACTATGCGGATTCCAGAATCAGAAATAGTGATTGATACTGCACGATCGGGCGGACCTGGCGGGCAGAACGTCAACAAAGTTGAGACCAAAGTGTTGCTTCGGTGGAATATTGGAGAATCCACGGCTTTTACGTATGAAGAAAAAGAAGCAATCCGGAGTCAGCTTGAAAATCGGATTAATCAAGATGATGAATTGATGATCGATGTACAGGAAGAACGGTCACAAGCGCAGAATAGAGAAATCGCGATTGAAAAATTGCATGCGCTGGTAGGCGTGGCACTTCGCCCGACCAAAATTCGTCGTCCGACAAAGCGGACTTATGCCTCAAAAGAACGTCGGCTTACGGCAAAGAAAATAACCGGAGACAAGAAGCGGGGACGAAGAATGATGGATGAAGAATAAACAGTACTTTACCACGTCATTCCCGCGAAAGCGGGAATCTAAAAGGGAGGGGTATGGAGTATTTTTATGTGTATATTTTAGCCAGTAAGAAAGGTGGTGTTTTGTATATTGGGGTTACAAACAACCTCACTCGTAGAGTACAAGAACATAAAGCGGGTATTATTGAAGGATTTACAAAAAAATATTTTGTACACAAATTGGTATATTTTGAAACGTATACTTCTATTATAGAAGCAATTAAACGAGAAAAACAGATCAAGAAATGGAATAGGGATTAGAAAATACATTTGATAGAAAAACAAAATCAAAATTGGAACGACCTGGCTTCTGATGATACAAGATCCCCGCATACGCGGGGATGACGTGTAAGGATGATAGATGGGGAGGGTTAGAATGACAATACTGGTGTGTCGTGCTATAGTGATTGTGTCATCCCGAACACGTCTTTGCTTTGTGTCATCCTGAGCGAGGAGTGCACCCGACAAGTCGAAGGATCCCTTGTTTTAAAGTAGAGTTTGCTTAAAGCAAGGGATTCCTCGACTCCCTCGAAGACTTGGTCACTCGGAATGGCACAGAGAAAGAGTAGAATGACAACATGAGTATCCCGTGCTACAATGAAAATATCATTCTTAAGCACGGTGCATATGAAAGCCTTACTTATCATTATTATTCTCGCACTCGTGGGAGCACTCGGCTACATCGTCTACGACAAAGTTCTCTACGGACCAGCAGTACCTTCAGCTGTTATTGTCGTAAACCCAACGAGTACCGAACCAGTAGCTTGTACCATGGACGCGATGATGTGTCCCGATGGATCATATGTAGGGCGTACGGGACCCAAGTGTGAATTCGAAGCATGTCCAGAAGAAGGTGCGGTGCCTCCTGCAGAAGGAATGGATACGTGGCATACCTATACCTCAAATGAGCTTACATTCCGATATCCAGTTGATTTTGGTACGACATACGCACATCCAACATACTGGCCACCAGTGATTGAGAAAAGTACGATGTCTACATACACGTGTGTGGAAGGTGGATTTGAAACACAAACAAATGGAAAAACAGAAAAACGAATGGTAGGTGGACGTGAATATTGTAGAACAGTATCAAATGCATTGAATGAAAAAGAGGTAAAGGATTATGGATATATGACTAAGAGTGGGGATGGCGTGGTGGTATTCCAGCTGAGTGTGCGTACGCCTGCTTGTACACAATATACTGGTGTGCAGCGTGAAGAATGTGTATCAGAAGCTGAGTTTTTTGACCTCGACAGTATCGTTGATCAGATCTACCAAACAGTGGAATTCAAATAGGGGGTAGTAGCCTGGCCTGGTCAGGTACCATAAATTATTTGTATGAATAAAATACTTCGATGTATTAGCACAATTATACTTTGTGAATTAGCAGGAATTCTCGGTACTATATTCACTGCATCACAAATCCAATCATGGTATCTGACTGAAGTTATTCGTCCGTCGTTTGCGCCACCCAATTGGCTCTTTGGTCCAGTATGGACGATACTCTACGCACTCATGGGAATTTCATTGTTTCTCGTATGGGAAATGAAGAAAAGTAAGAAGAGAACAGAAGCACTTGGTGTATTTTTTCTTCAGCTTGCACTGAATGCATTATGGACACCAATATTTTTTGGACTCCACGCGACAGGGGTTGCACTCATGGTGATTATTGCAATGTGGGCATGTATTATCTGGACCATAATTTTATTCTATCAACAGAAAAAAATCGCCGCATATCTCCTCATTCCATATCTGCTCTGGGTATCATTTGCTAGTGTATTGAATGGTGCAATCTGGTATCTCAATCGTTAGTCTATGTCACGTCGAATAGTCAAAAAAATTACCTACTCAGATAATTTTCAAAAAAAATATCAGTACACGTTAACGGAACCTGAGGGAAAAAATTTTGACCCCTTGTTTCGCCCAGACCTAACACCAAAAGAAATGCTTACGGTCGGAATTTTTGGTGGCGCATATTTTATTGGTGTAAAAAATGGAATTCCGGCAGATTTGCCCCGTGAATGGTTCACAGGCGCTATTTTGTCTCCTGATAATACCAAACACAAACACTATAATTATTTCAAAGTTGATGCGAGTCAGTCATTGAAAATCTGGCAGGAAAAAGGCTGGATTTATTCTGACGATCCTCATGGCTGGTTCCAGTGGTATTGCAGATATTACCTGGGACGGCGAATTCCACAAGAAGACAAAAGACAAATTGCTAGGTGGTGGGCAATGCGACGTCATATTACCCAGATCAAGAAGAGTTGCGAGGGCGGGGATACGACCTGTCGACCACGTCAGAGACAAGCAGTGTTGCATTGGGCTTATGACAGTAGGAAGTTCTGATCGCACCCTTGATTTTAGTGTGTAAGGCACGTATACTAGGGGCTCTTATTTTTTTTGAACACTCTCTATGGAAAAGAAAAAACTCTCGCTTCTCTCACTCTTCCTCGTCATTCTTCTCGACATGGTGGGAATCGGGTTGATAGCTCCGATTATTGCACCCTTACTTCTCTCGGGTGACTTGCTTCCGGTAGGAACAAGCTATGAAACACGAACGATTATTCTCGGGTTTTTGACCTCGATTTATCCACTCGCCATGTTTTTTGCAGCTCCAATCATTGGGGCTTTTGCAGATAAATATGGAAGAAAACCGGTACTCATAATCTCACTTGCGGGAACCTGTTTTGGATATCTCTTGTTTGCTATTGGAATTATCACAGGTCAACTGTGGCTTCTCTTCGTTTCACGGTTGATTGATGGAATCACCGGTGGAAACGCTGCGGTAGTGCATTCAGCTGTAGCAGATGTGTCTGATCCAACTGAGAAGGCAAAAAATTTCGGACTGATCGGTATGGCATTTGGTGTGGGTTTTATTATTGGTCCATTCCTCGGGGGAGTATTGTCTGATTCAAGTATTCTTTCATGGTTCAATTTTGCAACCCCATTCTGGTTTGCAGCAGTCCTGTCATTACTGAACTTAGTCGCGGTAAGCCGATGGTTCAAGGAAACATTGGTTGAGAGAAATAAAAATATTCACATTAGTCCGTTTACAGGAATCAAAAATACGATTCGCGCATTTCAGATGAAACATATGCGTGTGGTATTTATCGTATTATTTTTGCAAATTTTTGGATTCGCATTTTTTACCCAGTTTTTTCAGGTATACCTGATTGAAAAATTCGGAGCAACACAGAGAGATATTGGTTTTGTATTCGGCTATTTGGGGGTGTGGATCGCGATTGTGCAGGGAACTCTGGTGCGCTTTGTGTCAAAACGCAAAAAACCAGAGCAAATTATCAAAGTCACCTTGCTCGCAATTTCATTTGCAATTCCCGCACATTTATTGGCACCAAGTCTCGGTTGGATCTATGTGTGTATGCCATTCCTCGCCATCTGCAATGGGCTCACCATGCCAAACATGAGCGCCGTAGTTTCAAACTCTGCTGACAAACAGTCACAAGGAGAAATCATGGGAATTACTGCGTCTCTCCAGTCTCTTGGTGTTGCTATTCCTCCAATGATTGCAGGATTTATTGTCGCATTCCATCCGAGCCTGCCAACTCTTATTGCCGGAATTCTCGCCTTTATGAGCTGGCTCGTGTTTGTGTTAAAATACAAACCAAGTACAGAGAAATTTCATGAGGTTTAGAAAAGGTAAAAGTAAAAACGAAAAAGGCAAAACAAAATTTCACAACTAGAAAACCAGATAACTAGCTAACCAGAAAACTATGGAACTTTTCCTCGCAGAACTCCACCCCGTCATCGTTCATTTTCCGATCGGGCTTTTGACACTCTATGCAGTATTGGAATTAATCCCATTCAGAGTTACCTGGACTGATCCGAAGTGGATTTTTGCCAAGCGTATACTGCTGTTCTGTGGAACATTAGCAGTTATTATTGCCGAGACTACCGGTGAAGCACGTGGAGGAGAGAATATTGTACCAGGTACCGTGCTTGCTATGCATGAACTTATGGCGGCAATTACCAAAATAATCTTTGTGGTACTTGCAGGAGCAGAAGCAGTAGTTGCAGCAACGGTTGTGGTAACTCGTTGGGTGAGTAAACGCGAATGGATGTATGTAATCTGGAAAATATTGGAACGAATTTCAAAATGTATTACTCTTCGCCCAGTCATTATTATAGGTGCTCTTGCTGGATTGATTGCAATTACCTTCACAGGTGCACTTGGTGGGGGAATGGTCTATGGTCCAGATGCTGATCCAATGGTGTCGATAGTGTATCGTTTATTTGGACTTAAATAGCTTCTACATAAAGACACTTAATTGTATAAAGAGAGAAATAGGTATATACTAATTGTGTGTCGTTAACTCAGTCACTTTTCAAAAGTATGACAGGAGGTGAACACACATGAAAGCAGTACATATGATAGCCTTTCTTCTCGTCGTAGTCGGCGGGTTGAATTGGTTGCTCGTAGGACTTTTTGGTTGGGATATCGGCCAATTATTTGGCGGTATGGATGCATTATTTTCCCGCATAGTCTATGTTTTAGTTGGTCTTTCAGCTCTCGTTCTTCTCTTTACTCATAAGAAAGAATGTAGAGCTTGTAGCACTCCAAAGATGTAATAGATACAATATTCGACAATAAAAAGCCACGGTGTTGCAAATACCGTGGCTTTTTTGTTTTCAATCGCTTAATAGAACACGGATGACACGGATTTAACGGATTGGTACGGATTTAATGTAATTTTTAGAATAATTAGGTCAATTAGAATAATTTTAAGAGTTATCCACCACCGATCCTTGTGTGTAATTAACCTATAACCTATACTATAGGTTAGTACTCTTAACGTATATACTATGCATGCTACAAATGCTAAATCTCTCAAGTTGTCGAAGCAAGCTGTAGGCACTCTCGGGAAGGTAGTTTCAATGGTAGAAAAAGATGAATACTGCCCCGATATTATTCAGCAGATCGATAGTGTCATGGGACTACTTCGATCATGTAAGCGTGATTTGCTTCTCGGACATCTGGACCACTGTCTCGAACACAAACTCAAAGAAAATAAGGCACAAACAATTAAAGAGCTCATGAAGATTTATAATTTAAGCGCGTAATCTATAGTCTATATGGATCATGCTCTATCTGCTCCAAAAAAGTTTCAGGTCACAGGAATGCATTGTGCATCATGTGCACATACGATCAAAAAAACATTAGAAAAAACAAAAGGAGTGAAAAGCGCTGAAGTAAATTATGGTACCGAAACAGCCAAAGTTGAATTTAATGAACATGAGACAAGTGCACAGGAACTTTCCAAAAAAATAGAACCACTAGGCTACTCGCTGGTGGTACCAAGTGCAAAAGAAATGGGAATGAGTGAAGATGAACATTCGGCACATCTAGGGTTAGGGCAGACCAAAGAGCAAAAGCTTGTTGAACTTGCTACTATGAAACGCAAAGTGTATTCAGTCATGCCATTGGCTATCTTTAGTGTACTCGTCATGGGTTGGGAAATCGCGTCAAAAGTAACGAATTTTCCAGAAATGCCAGGTGTGTGGGAAGAATTTTTTCATCATCTCTTGCCACTTTTTGCACTGTACACACTTATCGTCGTAGGAAAGCCCTATCTACAAGGAGTATATCGATTTTTCCGCTATGGTAAGGCAAATATGGATACGCTTATTGGTATTGGTACCAGTGTCGCATTCCTCTATAGTTTTATCGTGAGTGCATTTGAAGAAACGCTTGTGCCCTTTATTGATGTAAGTGCGTCATACTACGATGTGACGATTATTGTAATCACGTTTATTGCGCTCGGAAAATATGTGGAAACAAAATCAAAACTAAAAACCGGTGACGCAATCGAAAAATTACTCAATCTGCAAGCAAAGACCGCACTCGTTGTTCGAGATGGAAAAGAGATGGAAATTTCAATCGATCAAGTGGTAAAAGGAGATGTAATTGTTGTAAAACCAGCAGGAAAAATTCCCGTAGACGGTATGGTTGAGGATGGTTCATCCTATGTCGATGAATCAATGATCACGGGTGAGCCAATGCCGGTCAGCAAAAAAACAGGTGATAGTGTGGTTGCGGGGACCATCAACACCAGTGGATCCTTCACCTTCCGGGCAACCAAGGTAGGGAAAGAAACCATGCTTGCACATATCGTACACATGGTCGAAGAAGCGCAAGGCACCAAAGCTCCGATCCAGGCACTTGCTGACAAAATTTCTGCGGTGTTTGTACCAATCGTGCTCGTGATTGCGGTTGTCTCACTTGCTGCATGGCTGATTATTGGTTCGAGATATCTTGGTTTTTCAGAAGCGCTTTCATTTGGGCTTGTCTCATTCGTGGGAGTATTAGTGATCGCATGCCCATGCGCACTAGGTCTTGCTACCCCGACAGCAATCATTGTAGGAGTAGGTAAAGGAGCGAGAAATGGCATACTCATCAAAGATGCGGCAACACTAGAAAAACTCCATGCAGTGACCACTGTGGTGGTAGATAAGACAGGAACAATTACCAAAGGAAAACCAGAATTAGTTTCAATCGAAAATGTTTCAGAAAAAACAGACGAAGAGCTAATCGCAATTCTTGCATCACTCGAGAAAAAATCAGAACATCCCATTGCGCACGCCATTGTGTCGTATGCAGATGAGAAAAAAGTATCACTTCTGAGCGTGGAAGATTTTGAAGCGATCAAAGGAAAAGGAATTAGAGGAAAAATTAATACGACAGAATATTACGCAGGAAATATCACATTGATCAAAGATCTGGAACTTTCGTTTAATACTACTTCACTTGAAAAAGAAACAACTGAAGGTAAGATACCGATTGTGCTTGCCACCAAAAGAGAGGTTCTTGCTGCGGTTCTGGTTGCTGATGCGATAAAACCAGAAGCAAGTGAAGCTATACAAAAACTTCACAAACTTGGAATTAAAATTGTCATGCTTACGGGGGATAATACAAATACCGCGAATTTTATCGCAAAACAAATCGGAATTGATGAGGTCGTGGCTGAAGTATTACCAGAAGATAAGCTCAAAAAAGTAAAAGAATTGCAGTCAAAAGGTGAAGTAGTTGCAATGGCAGGGGATGGGGTCAATGATGCACCAGCACTGGCAGCTGCAGACGTGGGGATTGCTATGGCAACCGGGACTGATGTGGCGATTGAATCTGCAGGCATCACCCTCTTGCACGGAGATATTTCAAAGCTCGTGCAGGCAATTAAGCTCTCAAAGATTACGATGCGTGGGATCAAACAGAATTTATTCTGGGCGTTCATTTATAATATTGTTGGAATCCCGCTCGCAGCCGGAGCATTCTACCCACTGTTTGGATGGCTCCTTAGTCCTATTTTTGCGGGGTTTGCTATGGCATTCTCGAGTGTCTCGGTAGTAGGAAATTCACTTCGGTTAAAAACTAAAAAATTATAATCGTATGGAACAAAAACATGTTTTTCAGGTGAATGGCATGCATTGTAAAGCGTGTACACTTATGACTGAAAGTGAGCTTCAGGAAGTTCCCTATGTCACGGGAGCCAAATCAAGCTTGCATACTCGAACAGTCGAAGTGTCTGGAGATTTTGGAGAGAAATCTCCAGAAATTATTGCAGAAGAATTATCTGTAGTTTTAAAACCGCATGGCTATACGCTCTCGGTTGAGAAACAAATAAAAGCAAAGAATTGGTCAGATTTTAAAACTGCTATTCCAATTGCACTACTGTTCGCTGTATTGTTTGTACTGCTTCAGAAAATGGGAATAGTGAATCTGGTTGATGCGAGTACGGTCTCATATGGAACTGCCGTTTCTATCGGTATTATCGCGTCTTTATCCACGTGCATGGCAGTAGTCGGAGGGCTGGTGCTCTCAATTTCGACCACATTCGCAAAGTACGGTGATCGTATAAAACCACAAATGATGTTTCATATCGGGCGACTCGTATCTTTCTTTATTCTCGGAGGAGTCATTGGAGCACTAGGCTCAGTGTTTGCTCTGAATACGACTGGAACATTTGTGTTGAGTGTGATTATTGGATTAGTGATGCTCATACTCGGCATCAACCTTCTCGATGTGTTTCATTTCGCGCGTAAGTTACAACCCTCAATGCCTAAATTCTTGTCTCGCCACGCGATTGGGTTTTCAAAACTTAATCATCGCTTAACTCCACTTTTGGTCGGTATACTCACGTTCTTCTTGCCGTGCGGATTTACTCAGTCAATGCAGATCTATACACTCTCGACTGGCACATTTCTGGCCGGAGGATTGAATATGCTTGCGTTTGCCTTGGGAACACTGCCAGTACTTGCACTCATCAGCTTTAGTTCGCTTAGTATAAAAAATAGTAAATATTCAGGTATATTTTTCAAGACCGCAGGATTAGTCGTAATCCTGTTTGCAGTATTTAACTTACTTAATAGTCTGGTCGTGATTGGCCTTATTCCTCCATTATTTAATTTCTAATCATACTAATATGAAATATATTTCTTTAGTGATTGTTGGTGCAAGTGTACTCCTGATAAGCGGTTGTGCATTCACTGATCGATTAAATATTACAAACAGCAATACTGCACGACCTGTTCCGACTGGTTCTACACCGGAAGAAGAACCACAGTCAGGTACGACACTGAATCTAAGTAATCAAAACCTACAAAAAGTTCCAGATAGTGTATTTGGCAAGACAAATCTCGAAGAATTGAATGTGTCGAATAATAAGCTAACCGGTGCATTGCAAGGGGAAATCAGAAAATTGCAAAATTTGCGTGTGTTGAATGCAAGTAATAATCAAATGACCGGAGTTCCGGCCGAAATCGGACAATTAGAAAATCTAGAAGTACTTGATCTCTCGAATAATAACTTAACAGGGTTACCAAATGAACTCGGAAATTTGAAAAATCTCAAAGTATTAAACATTTCAGGTAACAACTATTCAGAAGCGGATCTAAATGGTATCATAGAAAAGTTGCCAAGTGGTATGACTATTGTTAAATAACGTTACAATTATACCTGTATTTATGAAACCATTGGTACTAGGATTTATTGCGGTAATCATTCTTTTTGGCGGAGGATTTCTCTTGCTTAAGGATAGAATTCCTGCTGGCACTGAGGAAGTTGCTCCAAATAATGTCACGATTGTTGATGGGGTACAGATTATTGAAATTAGAGCAAAAGGTGGCTATCAACCAAGGGTAAGTGTTGCTAAAGCTGGAATTCCGACTGTACTTAGATTTAATACCAAAGGAACGTTTGATTGCTCATCTGCTGTGCGCATCCCAAGTCTTGATATAGAAAAAATACTTCCACCATCCGGAGCGACTGATATCGCCTTGGGTGAGCAGAAGTCTGGTACATTGCAGGGCACGTGTGGAATGGGTATGTACCCGTTTGAAATTGAGTTTCAAGGGTAGTTCAACACATTTGTATTTCCTATGAACTATTGGCCATTGGTTATGAATTTAAATCAAAGTTATGAAAATTTTTTGCGACGGACAATACAAACACAACCCCGAATACATTCTTCGTCGATGTGGGTATGGTAAAATGGTTGGAAGAAACACGGGTCAAACCAGCTATATGCGTATGATCAATGGGAGAACACTCTACCCTAGGTTTCATGCGTATATTGAGGAGCATGAAGGTGGTTTTCAGGTGAATTTACATCTGGACCAGAAGCAGCCAAGTTACGCAGGCACATCTGCTCATGGTGGTGAATACGAGGGAGAAGTGGTAGAGAGGGAAGGTGCTCGTATTATCTCAATGATTCACACCTTTAAAATTTAGTTTGCATTACTATGAGCATTCAGTGGATTTTGGTTGGAGCTTTCGTGATATTTATTGTGCTTACGAGTCTCAAGTTCAAGACCTCAAAATCATTAAGTAGGGTGGTATATGAGGTGGGTGAGGAAAAGATATTTGAAGAAAAACCTCTAAAAATATACGAACGTGGAGTTGGTGGTGGAAAAAATCGCGTCACTTCTGTGGCTATTCCCTATGTAGTGCTTACGAATAAGCGTATTATTATTGTTCAAAAGAAAGAAATTTCTCCAGACGGATACGTGCGTGTCGTGCTTTCTTTTGACCCCCCGAAAGAATCTTCGCTGGGAGAATGGTGGAAGCGAGGATATGTTACTCTTCAGATAGATAAAGAACAAATATACGCAACTGCAGAGGCAGAGGGTGCGTATACCGTAGTATTTCGTTTATTAAACCCGATGTTGATACAGTCGGTGCAGCACGTAGAACAAACCGTAGAAATTACCACTAGGCAATTGTCAGTGTATGAAAAAGCGATAGGCAAAAAGATTGAAGTACGATCGTGATTATAGACGAACAAAAATTCTTTTGATGCTGTAGAGGATAAAAGAGAGAAAAAGGAAAAGTAGTGAAACCCCGATTGCGTATACTAGTACCCAGGCGAAGGTATAGAGTAGGGAAACATGGGAGAGAAGAAATTCAGTATACTGGACTTTGGCAAGCGTCAATATTATATTTACCAGAAGCATGAGTAATGAAATGTGGAAGAAACCTTTCCACATTGTTTTTTGATCATACGAACTCGGTGACATGTGGAGCGCAATCGAAAGTGAGAGAAAAAAGAATATCCAGAACTTCCAATTACCTAAATCAATCTGTGTCCATGTATTCCCAAATGAAGTACTCCATGCCTGTAAGAATTCCTGGATCGAATGAGGGAGAGTGATGAGGGGGGTGATGATTGAGGAGGGATTGGGAAAGAAAAAATAAAGCAATGCAATAAGCGCGAGTGAGCAAAAAATAATAGGGGAGGATCCAATAAAAAAATTCCCCATAGTTTGATAGGCACTTCTCCGATCATAACTATGTTCTACATGTCCGAGTTTTCCTGAGTCGCGGTCTGGACTAAATAGACTCACTGAGTGCACCTGGTGGCGAAATATTTTTGCCATCAGCCAGTGCGAGATTTCATGGATGGGTGTGCCAATAACTCCGGTTACAATAATACCCGTCCACCCAAACACACGAGAAAAATATCTAATGGTAAATTTGTAAATAATCGAATGGATAAAACCAAGAACGAAGAATAAACCAAAAACGATTCCGATTTGGATTACGGTTGAGAGTAGAATTTGTTTGGCGGCTTCTAGGAGCATGGTGTTAAATTCAAAACTCAAATGTCAAAACGTAAAACTATAACTTAAATCTTAAAACTTTATAGTTTCTAGTTGTAGTTTTGAACTTTGAATTTTAAGTTTTGAGTTAGTGAAAGTAGTATATCATCCAATCTCTCTACAAACAAAAAACTCCCCTTACGGGGAGTCATTGTTATTTCTTTTTCTTCTTTGTTGCTTTCGCTTTTGCATGCGCAGTTGTTTTTACTTTTGCTACTGCGAGTGCTTCGCTGTCGCGAACGTGAACGTATTTTGCAGTTTTCATTTTTCCGTCAAAACGAGTACGTTTTTTGGTCTGAAATTTTACTGCACCAGATGCTACTGCAAATAGAGTATCATCAACAGCACGACGAACATTGTTTCCGGGGTGTATGCGAGTACCTCGTTGTCTTACGAGTATCATACCTGGGTGAACCATCTGGCCATCGCCAACTTTTACACCAAGGTACTGTGGATTGGAGTCGCGTCCAAGCCGCACTGCACCACCCGCCTTTTTGGTTGCCATAGGCTAAAAATAAAAGGGGGTTTAATTTCTTGTAAAATGTAATACGCTTGGAGAGTATACGCTATTACCTCTTTCTTGTCAAGACACTCGTCGCCACGTATACTATGGGACATATGGAATATCATCTATACCCGCTCAAGCTCTATTTTAAGAGAATTCCCGTTGTAGTACTCATGGGTGCAGGCGCACTACTCAATGTCTTTTCATGGGTTTGGTTACTTCTCCAGATTCCACGTACTGCAGAGCAAGTATTTCTTCACTACACAATTCTATTTGGCGTAGATCAGATAGGCGAACCAGGGCAGGTCTATTATGTTCCGCTGATGGGCTTAGCGCTTCTGATAGCGAACTTTTTTGGTGGGTGGGTACTCTACCGCAAGGACTGGTTTTATTCGTATACGCTTCTGGCGATTGGAGTTGTGGTGAATATCTTTGTTGCCATTTCGAGTATATTAGTAGTTTTTTTGAACATTTAAACAATGGTTTCAGGATGTGCCTTTTTTGAAAGCCGAATTGGAAATTTGATTTGAACTTTGAGTTTTTGATTTTGAACTTACCTATAAACTATGCGTCGAGCATCGACTTCCACATCTCAAAGTGCTGACTACGTTTTTATCGGTTACGCCGGAGCGATTATTTTATTCGGGCTATTGGTATTGAGTTCAGCTGGAGTGGCAGTTGGTATTGATCGGTTTTCTGATTCATACTTTTTTATCAAACGACAATTATTCTTGGGGTTTATTCCAGGTGTTCTTGCATTTTTGATTACTTCTCATATTAATTATACGGTGTGGAGAAAATACGCACTCCCTATTTTTGTGTTATCAGTGTTATTACTTATTCTCGTTTTTATTCCCGGTATTGGTTCTGATAATAATACCTTTGCTCATAGTTGGATCCTACTCGGTAATTTTTCATTTCAACCAATTGAAGCGGCAAAATTAGGGCTCGTTATTTATCTTGCTGCGGTTTTATCCTCAATAGGAAATGGAATTAAGAGTGTTGAAGGGTTTCTTTCAATTTTTGGTGTAGCATTGATTCCCGTAGTTTTTATCGCACTCCAGCCAGACACCGGGGGGATGGTTATCATGGGGTCTCTCATTATACTCATGCTCTTTTTTGCTCGAGCAAAGATGAGTCATCTGACAGCAATTTTTTTGCTCGGCATTGTGGCTTTCGGTATTATGGTTTTGGCAGCACCGTACCGCGCAAATCGATTTATGACATTTCTTCATCCTGAGCTTGATCCGGAAGGGCAGGGGTATCAGATCAATCAAGCATTTTTGGCAATTGGTACGGGAGGTTGGACTGGATTGGGGTTGGGGCATTCACGCCAGAAATTTCAGTATTTACCCGAAGTTCATGCTGATAGTATTTTTGCTGTTGCAGCAGAAGAGCTTGGGTTTATTATTATGGTGGGATTTCTCACCCTCTACCTACTTTTGATTTATCGTGGATTTTCTATAGCACATAGTTCTCCAGATGATTTTGGGCGATATCTTGTATTAGGGATTATGAGTTGGATCGGTATTCAGACGTTTATGAATGTAGGTGCAATGGTTGGAATTATGCCTCTGACCGGAGTTCCATTACCGTTTGTGAGTCATGGTGGCACAGCACTTTTGATTGGTATGGCAGCATTAGGAATTGTGGTAAATGTGAGTAAACAACATTGAGTCAAAAGTCCGAAAGTCTATAAAGTCGAAAGTAGATAACGTTGACTTTATAGACTTTATGACTTTATAGACTTTTAACTATTATTATGAAAATTCTTTTCTCAGGCGGTGGTACTCTCGGTCCAGTTACTCCACTACTTGCAATCAAAGATGTAGTACATGAAAAAGATGCATTGTCGTCATTCGTATGGATTGGAACTTCTAGTGGTCCCGAAAAACAGTTGGTAGAAGAACACGGACTTCCATTTTATTCAATTACGGCGGGTAAATTTCGTAGATATTTTTCATTTCTCAATTTGTTTGATGTTATTCGTGTCATAATTGGATTTTTTCAATCTCTCAGAATTCTATTGAGAGAAAGTCCAGATATGTGTGTGACAGCCGGGGGATTTGTGTCTGTTCCGGTACATGTGGCTGCCTGGCTTCTTGGTATTCCTACGTGGGTACATCAACAAGACGTAGGAGTAGGGCTTGCAAATAAAATCATGGCACCCTTTGCCAAGGTAATTACAACCTCACTTGAGTGCATTACTAAAGAGTTTTCTAGAAAAAAAACCATATGGTTGGGAAGTCCAGTGCGTGCAGAAATTTTTGAAGGAAATAAGACTCGTGCACGAAAGATGTTTAATCTTACTTCGCGCCTACCAGTAGTTTTGGTTTTGGGCGGAGGTACGGGATCTCTCAAGGTGAATCAATTGATTACCGAAGCTATTCCTCATCTCGGGGGACATGCAGAAATTATTCATTTATCTGGAAAAGAGCGTCCACAAGAATCAGTAGTGAAAACAGCTGAGTTATTCCCGAATTATCGAGTATTTCAATTTTTGGGAAGTGAAATGAAAGATGCATACGCAGTAGCAGATATCATTGTGTGTCGAGGTGGTTTTGGTACGCTTACCGAAGCAGCAGCATTGGGTAAATCGTGTATTATTATTCCAAAACCAGGTCATCAGGTGGAAAATGTACGCTTTCTTGAACGTGCGGGTGCGGCAGTGCTTGTAAACGAACTCACATCTGATGGGCTTTTTCTTGCCAAAAAAATCCGAGAAATATTAGGAGATAAGGAATACGCTAAGTCGCTTGCAGTGTCCATGCAACACACTCTAAAGACTGCAGAACCAAAAGATATACGTGAAATATGCGATTATATGTCTCAATAGCTCCATCGAGACATTTTGTGCTATACTGTAAACGTTAGTTTTAAACAAACTCGTCCCATGCCAACTCCACAGCTACGAGCTCCAGGAACAGCTCCCAAAAATGCTGAAGAAATCTGTTTGTTTGGCCAAACCAATTACCGCAATCAAATGCGTCGTTTTGGTATCAAAGTAGATGATCGTCGTCGTCACATGTATGTGATTGGAAAAACTGGAATGGGCAAGACTACAATCATGGAAAATATGGTCTTGTCAGACATCTATGCGGGGCATGGGGTAGGGCTCGTCGATCCACACGGAGATTTTGCTGAGAAAATTATCAATCATATTCCATCGTGGCGTTTGAATGATGTGGTATATCTCAATCCTGCAGACACGGATAATCCGATTGGTTTCAATATTCTTGAAGTAAAAAATGAAGAGCAGGCACATCTGATTGCAGGAGGGCTTATGGGAACGTTTAAAAAAATCTGGCCAGATGTGTGGAGTTCGAGAATGGAATATATTTTAAATAATACCTTATTGGCATTACTTGATTACCCTGGATCCACCTTACTCGGAGTTAATCGTTTATTATCAGACAAAGAATATCGTAAGCGTGTAGTGAGAAATTTGAAAGATCCGGTGATCAAAGCATTTTGGCGTGATGAATTCGCAAATTATGATGATCGCTATGCAAAAGAAGCAGTAGCTCCGATTCAGAATAAAATTGGTCAGTTTTTGTCAGCATCGGTCATTCGAAACATGGTCGCACAGGTAAAATCGACGATCAATGTTCGTGAACTCATGGATTCTCAGAAAATTTTTATCATGAACTTGTCAAAGGGTCGTATTGGTGAAGACAATAGTCGTCTGCTCGGGGGAATGTTGATTACTAAACTTCAGCTCGCGGCAATGGAACGTGTAGATACGCCCGAGCCTGATCGAAAAGATTTTTTTCTCTATGTAGATGAGTTTCAAAACTTTGCGACTCCATCTTTTGCAAACATTTTATCTGAAGCACGTAAATATCGCCTCAGTCTCATCATGGCACACCAATATGTGGCACAGCTCGATGAAGTAGTAGCTGATGCGGTCTTTGGTAACGTGGGAACGATTGTAACTTTTCGTGTCGGAGGAGCTGATGCTGAAATGCTCGTAAAAGAGTTTACCCCCACATTCACCGAGGAAGATATTGTAAATCTTACTAAGTATCAGATTATCTTGAAGCTCATGATTGATGGAGTTGCATCGCAGCCATTTAGTGCGGCAACCCTCCCACCACTCGCAAGTCCTACAGACTCAGCAGAAAAAGTAATTCGTGTATCACGTGAGCGATATGGTAGAAAACGCGAACTGGTGGAAGAAAAAATTGCACGTTGGAGTAGTTCTGCAACGGATGAGGAAGATGCAGGAGCTGATAGTGATGTGATCGTATTGCCCGAGAATAAAGAATTAAAAAAATTACCTTCGGCACAGCCTGTTGCTCAATTACCAAAATCTCAACCTCAACCCCAATCACCATCTCGACCTCAGCCACGAAGAGAGGAGAGAAGGCCTGATGATCGAAGGCAGAATCAGGAAAAAAAGGAAGTACCAAGAGAAAAGAAGTCTGAAGAAGTGGTAGAAACCGTAATATCACTGTCCAGTCTGACCCCACGAGTAGATACTCGTCCCCAACAAAAACAGTACTCGTCCCCTGCGACGAACAATTCTCCAGCTGAAAATCGTCCACCTAGACCACAGTCTATTCAGATGGTGCAACAACGACAAACAGAATCTCAAATTCAAACTCAAGGAGAGTCGGGTACCAAAAAACGAAGGCGGAGAAGAAAAAGAGGGAATAGGGATGCAGAAGGGAATCCAATTGGTGGAAGTCCTTCAATGGGGAATGGTGGAAATAATCAATCAATCCCTCGAGACAGTTCACCGAGTAATACTGACTCGCGTCGTGAGCCCCCTGCAGTACAAAGTGTAGCTACTCAACCACTGTTAAGAGCTACCGAACCACCTGTTGTACCTCAACCACCAACACAAGTAGAAGAATCAAAACCCAAGAAAATAAATGAGAACGAGGAAATTAGTTTTGATGATCTTGTGTGATGTATGCTAATTATAGTGAGTATGGACATGCGAATTACGGATAAACCCCGAATTTACGAATTAATTTCTTGAATTCAAATTCGTAAATTAGTACTATTCGTAATTCGCATGTAACCCTTTAATTAATTATTCATATGAAAGACTTACATTTCAAGCGTGCCCTCGGATTTTCCTTATTGTTTTATCTTGCTAGTTTTGTTCTATTTGCATTAATGTCTGTAGCTTTTGGTACCAGTCTCGATACCGCACCTAATAACGTACCGGTATTCCAGTACGTTACATATCTTCTCGTACTGATCCCTGCAATACTAGTGTGTGCAAAATGGTATTTTAGAAAATTTCAGCCTTCCACTCGAAGAGGATTGTTATTAGGAATTGTTGCACTTGTTATTTCGTTCGCCCTTGATCAGATACTTGTTGTAGTAAGTATGCCACGTGAAGAGGGAGTCAAGATGCTTAGTAGTATATATACTGATTGGAAGTTTTATACGACTATGGTAATTCTGATTGGTACTGCCACATACACAGGATTTGAATTTGATCGGACGTATACGTTTGATGAAGCAGGTTTGCATAAGAAAAAATAGTGTATTTATTAATTTTAGAATAGAACACGGATTGAACGGATGACACGGATTAACGCGGATTTTATCCGTTCCAATCCGTTAAATCCGTGTCATCCGTGTTCTATTGAAATTAGAGAAAATATTTGGTAGTATTTCGCCGGTATGATTTTTAAAAACAAAAAACAAAAAATTCTCATCGCAATGTCTGGTGGTGTCGACTCATCGGTTGCTGCCGCTCTTTTGGTACGCCAAGGTTATGACGTTACAGGAGCGTTCATGATCAACTATGATACTGCAGATGAAGCTGTAACCACTGATGGTGAATCATGCTGGATTCCGGAATATCGTGATGCACTTCGGGTTGCGGCACGACTTGGTATCCCTTTGATTAAACTAGACTTTAGAAAAGAATATAAAGAAAAAGTGTTAGAATACGTATATCGAGAATATGAAGCAGGGAGGACTCCTAATCCTGATATATTATGTAATAGTCTGATCAAATATGGTGCATGGCTTGAAGCTGTAAAGAAAAAAGGATTTGATATTCTCGCTACTGGACACTATGCCGAGGTGAAAAAAAGAGGAGGAATATATCGGTTGTGTGAATCTGTTGATACCGAAAAAGACCAAACCTATTTTTTGCATCAATTAAACCAAGAACAGCTATCACATGCCATGTTTCCTATTGGGAAATATACAAAAAGTGACGTACGGAAACTGGCTGAAAAATTTGATTTGCCAACGGCCCAAAAAGAAGAAAGTATGGGAATTTGTTTTATTGGTGAAGTATCAATGAAAGAATTTT
>CAYSXR010000007.1:0-56117 GCA_964435035.1 uncultured Gammaproteobacteria bacterium | reverse complement strand
CTAATGTTGTTTGTGCCAGTGCTTCAGAATCGGCTTCAATGCAATTTTTAGCTCCGTATACTGGTTGTACCGTTGGTGAATTTTTTAGGGATTTGGGTTATTCTTCGTTCATTGTTTACGATGATTTAACCAAACAAGCATGGGCATATCGTGAAATGTCACTCTTACTTCGCCGCCCACCAGGACGTGAAGCATATCCTGGAGACGTATTTTATCTCCACTCACGCTTATTAGAGCGCGCATGTAGTCTGAATAAAGAAAATGGTGGAGGATCTATTACCGCATTACCAATTATCGAAACTCAAGCAGGGGACATCTCAGCATACGTTCCGACAAACGTAATCTCTATTACTGATGGACAGATCTTCCTTGAAACCGATCTCTTCTTCCGTGGCATTCGCCCAGCTCTAAACGTGGGTCTCTCAGTATCTCGTGTAGGAGGATCAGCACAGATCAAGCCAATGAAAAAAGTTGCAGGAAGTTTGAAACTTGGACTTGCACAGTTCCGAGAACTTGAAGCATTTGCACAATTCGCAAGTGATCTCGATCCAGATACCAAGAAATCCATTGAACGCGGTCGTCGCATGACCGAATTATTGAAACAGCCACAGTATGCTCCTCAAGCAGTGGAAGAACAGGTTGCATCAATTTATGCCATGTCACAGGGATTATTCGACGCAGTAGAAGTTTCAGTTGTAAAAGATGTGGAACAGAAATTTCTGGAATTTATGACTAAATCAAAATCAGCACTTCTTGGAAAAATTAAGAAAGGTGAGTGGAATGAGGACGTGGAAAAAGAATTGAAAGAAGCTATTAAGGAATTTTCAGAGTAAATAAATGTATGTCTGAGACGAAAGAACCACAACCAATAAGTCTAGAATTAGGGCGACTTAATAAAGATGACTTCTTTCAAGAAAATTTTTCAGGCATGTCGGATCCCACTGAAATTGCACGGCTACTTGACGAATATAGAAAAGATGTAAAGCAAACTAAAACGTGGAAAAGAATGGCTGAAACAAATGACGAGCCTGATGAGTTGACTCTGCAAACCAAGATGCTTTACACAATATTGCTCTTTAACAAAGTTTTTAGGGGAAGAGAATTTGCTGATAATTTTCATAATAAAATAAAGAGTGAGATAAAAGCGCAATTTAATAAAGAAGGTGAAGATAGTCCGGATCGCAGTATTTATAAAATTATTACTGACGTTGGGATTAGTCCATTTGTACTAAGATGTGTTAGAAAGGAAGATATTCCTCAAATGGAGATACAGTTGAATGATAGTTTTGAAAAAGAAGATATATTAGGATTTTTGTGGGACTATTTTACTGAGGTATATGATGTGGAAGCATTGCTGAGTAATCCAGAAGAATGGGAACGTGTATTTTCAATTTTAATACGATTATTGGAATCTTACCCTGTTAAGGGAGATACAATTTTATATCATGTATATAAAATTAAAAGAACAGTTAAAGGAGCTCGTAAAGAGGGAGATAAGAAGTCAGTTAAATTAGGGGAAGAGTGTCTGCAGGTGGCGAATAAAATGGAAAAATTTGCCAAAAAAATAGGAGCCGTGCCAATTGAAATCATTGAGAATGATAGAACATAGAAAATAATTATATGGCAGTCAGCGGAAAAGCAATAAAACAACGCATTAAGTCGGTAAAAAATACCAAAAAAATCACCAAAGCAATGGAGATGGTTTCGGCTGCAAAAATGCGAAAAGCAATTCAGTATGTTACCGCAACTAGAGCCTACGCTGTACTTGCAAAAGAATTAATGGAAAAATTGGGTGGTATTAGTGAAGTAAAAAGTCCACTAACTGAAGTTCGTCCAATAAAAAAAGTATTAGTAATCTTATTTAGTTCCAATAGAGGTCTTGCTGGAAGTTTTAATGCTAATGTATTCAAAAAAACACAAGCTGTTCTTTCTCACGCTGATGTACTAGGTGAGACTACAAGTAATGATACTCTCTATGACATTATTGGTGTTGGTAAAAAAAGTGCCTATTTTGCAAAACGATTCAATTATCCGCTGATTGCTGCATATGATGCTATCAGAGATAATCCAACTGTCGAGGATATTCTCCCGATCGCGCACTTTACAATAGAAAAATTCAAAGCAGAAGAATATGATGCGGTATTGGTAGCATTTACTGATTTCAAATCAAGTATCCTTCAGGTACCTCGAGTACGGAAGCTGTTGCCGATTTCAAAGGTGGATATTGAAACACTGCTCGAAGAAATGCCTCAGTCAAAAAAAGAAAACATAGAGAATAAGGATGAAACAGATACCGAATACGAATTTGAACCAAATACCGAAATGATTATAGAAGTTATCCTACCCCGACTATTCGAAGTCCAGCTCTACCAGACACTCCTCGAATCTCGGGCAAGTGAACATAGCGCCCGAATGGTCGCGATGAAGAATGCGACTGAAGCTGCAGGGGACATGATCGATGCATTAACCGTAGAATTCAATAAAGCGAGACAGGCGGGTATCACCAAAGAAATTGCAGAAATCGCCGGAGGAGCGGCTGCACTGGAAAATTAATATAATCTATAATCAAACCGTTCAATTAATAAAGACATATGAATACAGGAAAAGTAACACAAGTTATCGGAGTGGTCGTGGATGTACAATTTCCAGCCGAACTTCCAGCAATCTACAATGCACTTGAAGTAGAAATGGGCAAAGGAATTAAAATTGTATTAGAAGTACAACAACATCTCGGCGCACAGACTGTCCGCACCGTTGCAATGGGTTCAGTGGATGGGCTCGCTCGAGGTACTGAAGTAGTAGACACTGGTGCTCCAATTTCTGTTCCTGTAGGACCAGAAACACTTGGGCGCATGTTCAATGTGGTAGGTGAACCAATTGATAATAAGCCAGCAACCAAATCAAAAAAGAAATATAGTATTCACCGCAAAGCACCCGACTTCAAAAGTCAGTCACAAAAATCAGAAGTATTTGAAACAGGTATCAAAGTTATCGACTTGCTCTGTCCATTCTTGAAAGGTGGAAAAGTCGGTTTGTTTGGTGGAGCGGGAGTAGGAAAAACCGTTATTATCCAAGAACTGATTCATAATATCGCTCAGGAACATGGAGGATATTCAATGTTTGCAGGGGTAGGAGAACGTACTCGTGAAGGAAATGACCTGTATCGTGAAATGAAAGAGTCAGGAGTGTTGGACAAAACTGCACTCGTGTTTGGTCAGATGAATGAGCCACCAGGAGCTCGTGCACGTGTAGCGTTAACCGCTCTCGCAATGGCAGAATATTTCCGTGATGAAGAAAACCGTGACCTTCTACTATTTATTGACAACATTTTCCGCTTTACTCAGGCAGGTTCAGAAATGTCAGCGCTTCTTGGTCGTATGCCTTCAGCTGCTGGATACCAGCCAACTCTCGCAACAGAAATGGGTGCGCTTCAGGAACGTATTACCTCAACTGACAAAGGATCTATTACGTCGATTCAGGCAGTATACGTACCAGCGGACGATCTTACCGATCCAGCTCCAGCTACGACATTTGCCCACCTTGATTCTACTGTATCACTCAACCGTGCATTATCGGAAATCGGTATCTACCCAGCAGTAGATCCACTTGATTCAAGCTCAACAGTTCTTGATCCTCAGATTGTAGGAATGGAACACTATACCGTAGCTCGTGAAGTTCAGAAGATTCTCCAGCGCTATAAAGATTTGCAAGATATTATTGCGATTCTTGGTATGGAAGAATTGTCTGATGAAGATAAAATCACCGTTGCTCGTGCACGTAAAATTCAGCGTTTCCTTTCGCAGCCATTCTTCGTAGCAGAACAGTTTACGGGTATGAGCGGTAAATATGTAAAAGTAGGGGATACTGTAAAAGGATTCAGAGAAATTCTTGATGGAAAACATGACGATAAACCAGAAGGTGCATTCTATATGAAAGGAACGATTGAAGAAGTGGCGTAAGAAAGTTCCAAGTTCAAATTTCAAAGTTCAAATAAAATTTCCAAATGTATCTGTATTAATCCGTGACCATCCGTTCAATCCGTTTCATCCGTGTTCTATTAGCTAACTATGATTAATTTCAAAATAGTAAAACCAGAGGGCATAGTCTATTCAGACGAGGCTGTAGAAAAAGTAACTATTCCCACAAAGGAAGGATATATTACGGTTTTACCACACCATGTTCCTCTCATTACCATACTTGATGCAGGGGAATTGATTGTATTCAAAAAAGACCATGAAGTACCGATTGCAGTCTCGGGCGGAGTAGCTGAAGTGCGGAAGGATAATACAGTCTATATCTTAGCGGATAGCGCAGAGCGAGCAGAGGAAATTGATCTCGAGCGTGCCGAAGCTGGACGCAAACGCGCTGAAGAATTGCTTGCAGCAGAAGAAAAAGCTGCTGATGTAGACTTCACACGTATCCAGGCTTCACTTGAGAAAGAACTCAATCGATTGCGTATTGCAAAGAAGTATCGACCGACGAGATAAAAAAGTCTTAAATAAAAAATCCCCGATTCTTTCGGGGATTTTTTATTCCTCAATCACTTTAAAGATTTAAAATGATAGTAGGCGGAAGGGGGCGACATCGTGAGACGTCGTCCCCTATGTTCGATGTGGTAGTAGTCGACTACTCGTCGACTACTACCACCTTTTCTTCCTCGTCGGTCTCGGGTTCGTCAGGGCCGGCGATTGAACCGACACATGCCTTCGACATGAGGACAATGAACAAGATGAGCACAACACCCCCAATGAAATTCTCCATTCCTTTCCCCTCCAAGAGAGTGAACTAGGCGCAACATTCGTGCGCTTTAGAGAAGGTATTAGAATATACGCTCTCTACAGCTTGCGAACTTACAAAACGTGAAAGTATAGCATAAATAAGCACTTTTGTCAATAGTTGCCTCTATACCTACAATCTGTTACTCTATATATATGAAACCGTATATACCTATAGTTCTCGGCACCGCGAGAGTTGGAAGACAATCAGAAAAAGTAGCAACATTTGTTCATTCAGTTGCACAATCTTTTGATATAGAAGTTGAATTTATTGACGTCAAAAATTTTGTTGAGATCCCACGTACAATTCCGAGCTGGGAAGAAAGTGATAAGACAATACGTTGGAAAGAAATTGCACAGCGAGCCTCTGGTTTTGTCTTTGTAATTCCAGAATACAACCGAAGCTATCCTGGCGAGTTCAAATTGTTGCTTGATATGGCATACAGAGAATACGAAGGTAAAGCTGTTGGAGTTGTTGGTGTATCTTCTGGGAAGATCGGTGGAGCTCGTATGATCGAGCACCTGATGGCAATATTCATGTATCTGCAGATGAAAGCAGTAGTCCCAAGTGTATACGTAGGATTGGTGGAAGGATTGTCGCTAGATGACCTCAAAAAACAGTATACTGAAGAGGTGGAAAAAATGATTACCAAACTAATTTCTCTAATTAACTAATAATCTAATTAACTTCTTCCTATGTCAGAACACAAGTCAACAGCACGTGACTTCTTTCTTCACCTGCTCTCAATCGTCACGCTCTACATGAGTGCAACCGCATTTATCACCCTCATGTTTCAGTACGTAAATCGCTTTTTTCCAGATGCGCTACTTCCAGAATATTATTATTACGACGTAAGTAATGGTCCTCTGCGTTTTGCCATTGCCACACTAGTAGTAGTATTTCCTGTATATATTTGGTCTGCGTGGTATCTGCAAAAAGGCTATGTAAAAAATCCTGAACTCAAAAGCATTGGTGTCCGGAAATGGCTGGTGTACCTCACATTGTTTGTAGCAATTTTCATGATCATTGGTTCCCTCATTTCAGTTCTTAATAGCTTTCTCTCAGGAGAACTCACCGTACGATTCTTCTTAAAGGCGTTATCAGTACTTTTGGTTGCGGCGATGATATTTTCATATTATCTTTATGATATTCGTGACGCGCTTACAAAAGGAAAGCGAAATGTATTCAGATATGGTGCAGTCGGACTCGTGGTAGTATTTGTGGTAGGTGCGTTCTTCCTAATTGGTAGTCCTGCACGACAGAGAATACTCAGATTCGATGGTATGCGATCACAACAGTTGCAAAGTTTGAAATATTCTATTGATTCTTATTACTCACAATCAGGACATCTACCAACTTCTTTGGAAGATCTCAATCAAGCTCCATACTACTCAGGTGCGACTATTGCTGATCCAGAGACTGGAGTTGCTTATGAATATAAGGCGACAGGAGATGCAGAGTATGAACTTTGTGCAACGTTTAGCACAACAGCCCCTGAAAATACAAAAAATCTACCTGCAACAAAACCATATGGATCTGATGCTTTTGCGTATGAACACGCAGCAGGAAGACAATGCTTTCAATTAGCAGCTCCTCAAAAAATAGTGCCAGTGGAAACTGCCACAGTACGGTAATTGAAGCGATTCTGGTCTATGCCTGAGCACACGCTCAATTCAGCACAAAAACAGGCCGTCGAGTATGTCGACGGTCCTTTGCTTATTGTCGCTGGAGCAGGTACGGGGAAAACATCAGTGATAACAAAAAAGATTTCTCACTTACTTGAGAAAAAAATAGCGCAACCTGAAAATATTCTCGCGTTAACTTTTACGGAAAAAGCTGCCAATGAAATGCAAGAACGCGTCGACGCCGAAATCGAGCTCGGGTATACCGAACTGCAGATCTCTACCTTCCACACTTTCTGCCAGCGATTGCTTGAAAAATTTGGTTTTGAAATCGGATTACCCAAAAACTTTCGTTTGATAACAGATACTGATGCATGGCTACTAGTCCGTGATCATATCTATGATTTCAATTTGGATTATTACAGGCCATTAGGAAATCCGAATTCAAATATCCACACACTGCTCGATCATTTTTCGAAAGCAAAAGATGAACTTATCTCCCCACAGAATTATCTTGATTATGTCGAAGGTAAAATCCTTGATAAAGACGAGGCAGAAGTACAAGAAAAAAATCGCCTGATTGAAATTGCGAATGCATACCATACATACAATAAACTAATTTTAGAGAATAATGCACTTGATTTTGGTGATCTGATTTTTTATTCAGTAAAATTATTAAAAGAACGTCCGAATATTTTGAAGGCAATTCAAGCTCAGTTCACTCACATCCTCGTTGACGAATTTCAAGACGTGAATTATGCACAATATGAATTAATCAGACTTCTCGCTGAAAAATCACAACTCACCGTTGTGGGGGATGACGACCAATCTATCTATTCTTTCCGCGGATCAAATGTATCAATCATTTTTCGTTTCAAAGAAGATTTTCCGAGTGCAACTGAAGTGGTATTGACTGAGAATTATCGATCGGGTCAAGAAATTCTCGACCTGGCATATCGTTCAATTATATTTAATAATCCCGATCGACTTGAAGCCAAATTATCGATTGATAAAAAATTAGTTGCGAAGGGTAAGGTTGAGAAATGTATCATCGAGCATATTCATTCTGAAACTCTGGATGCAGAAGTATTTGCGGTGATAAAAAAAATATTGGAATTAAAAAAACAAAAAGAAGAAACCACGTGGGATGATTTTGCAATACTGGTTCGAGCAAATGGACATGCACAGCCATTTTTAAACGCCTTTGAAACATACGGAATTCCCTATGAATTCCTCGCGTCAGGTGGACTGTACCGTCAGCCGATAGTACTCGATGTACTCGCATTTCTACGAATTATTGCTCGTCAATACGAGGATGATTCATGGTACCGCCTCATGCGATTACCATGCATTGCTGTTGATCCAAGCGACGTTCAAAGAGTGGTTTCAGGAGCAAAACGAAAATCTATCAACTATTTTGAAGCTCTTGGTCGTGCAAAAGAATTCTATGTAACTGATGCGAGTATCCTACATCTAGATAAGCTAGTGTCGAGTGTAAAAAAGGGGATTGAAGCTGCAAAACACGAGAAACCAACTGCCGTCATGTATGATTTTTTAGAAACTGTTGGGTATCTGACCTATCTCACTCATGAGGAAGGAAAAGGTAATCGACAGGTTGTCCGTCAAATTCAATATTTAAAACAGTTGTTTGACCTTATTCGTGGTTACGAAGAAGTAACACCAGGGAGTAATGTCCTTGGATTTGTTGAACATTTTGATTTTGTGCTCGAATCAGGTGATCAGGGAAAAATATTCCAACCACGCGAAACCAGTGAATCCGTAAATGTGATGACTATCCATGCGTCAAAAGGACTTGAATACAAGTTTGTTTTCATAGTGAACTGTGTAGAAGAACGCTTTCCTACGCGTGCTCGCTCATCGGGAATTGAGCTACCACCCGAGCTTATTCACGAACATCTGTCTGAAAACGCAGATTTTCATACCGAAGAAGAGCGTAGATTATTCTATGTAGGGGTGACGCGTGCAAAAGAACAATTATATTTTTCAAGTGCGCATTATTATGGAGACGATCGAAAAAGAAAGAAAAAAATAAGCAGATTCCTCGATGAAATTGGTTTTGTGGGAACTGGAGAGAATACAAAAAATAGTACTGACCTGACTACATATAAAAAAACTTCTCCACCAAAAAATGTAGAAGTGGTATACGATATACCTAAAAAATTTTCACACTCACAGATTATTAGTTTTCTCAAATGCCCCTATCAATACAAACTCGCACATGTGTTGAAAATTCAGTCAAAAGGTACGGCCAGCTTTAGTTTTGGAAACAGTGTCCATGCGACCATGCAAAAATTCTACACAAAGATACAAGAATTGAACCGCGTGACGCAGGTTTCTCTATTTGATATTGCGACACCTCTAAATGAAACGAGTGAGGGAAAGATCAAAGTACCAACTCTCGAAGAACTGTACAAGATGTATGATGAATCATGGATCAGTGATTGGTACCAGGACAAACAGCAACGGGAAAAATACTATGAAAAAGGAAAAGAAATTTTAAAAGTTTTCTATACCACACAGGAGGGCCAGTGGACTATTCCAGTGGCACTGGAAGGATGGTTCAAGGTGAAAGTGGGGGAATCTATAATTAATGGTCGCATCGACCGCATTGACAAACAAGCTGACGGTTCACTTGAGATCATCGATTATAAAACCGGAAATTCCAAAGAAAAATTGGATACTGATGATAAACAACAATTATTGCTCTACCATATTGCAGCAGAAACGTTACCCGAGTACCGTCATATTGGTCCTGTAGGCAAGCTTACTTTTTATTATGTGAATGATGGTATGAGGACCTCATTTGTCGCTGAGCCAAAAGACGTAGAAAAACTCAAAGAAAAATTAGAAACAACGATTGAGAAAATCAGAGAAGGAAAATTTGTTGCGACACCGAGTCAGTTTGTGTGCAAGTACTGTGAGTTTAAAAATATTTGTGAGTTTAGACAAGGGTAAAAAAATTATTCTAATTTACCTAAGTAATCAAAGGTAAAGATGAGTTTTTTTAGTATAATTAGATCAATTAGAATAATTGTGTTTTCTTGTATCTTTTTCAGGTTAATGTTACAGTGTTACTAACTAAACTTTTATGCCATTCACCCCTCTAGGCGATACAATCCTTTCTAAATTAACTGGAAACAGTACGCTTAAACGTCAGATAGAAACATCAAACGTAGTTGAAGTGGCAAAAGAAGTTATAGAGAGTCTACTTGGAGCAGAAATTGGTGCTCATGTGCGACCTTTGTTTCTCAAAAACAGAACTCTTACCGTGAGCTGCGGCACCTCAACGGTAGCCCAGGAAATACGTCTGCATCAACTAGAAATCGTCACCAAAATCAATGAAAAAATAGGAAAGTCAGAAGTAGACCGGGTGCGATATCTTGCCTAAGACAGGCTATGACACTTTTTATATTAAAAATCATTGCATTAGTATCCATGACGGTCGATCATATCGGTCGTTTTTTCTTTCCTGATGCCGACTGGATGACAGCTGTTGGTAGAATTGCGTTTCCTATATTTGCGTGGGGAGTCGCAAATGGGTACAGAAAATCAAAAGATATTAGAAAATATGGTACACGACTCGCGATAGTTGGAATTATTTCACAAATTCCCTATGCATGGGCATTTATACAAATTGGGCGATCACCATACGAATTGAATATCCTATTCACACTTCTCTTAGGACTTTGCGCAATTGGTATCTATGAAAAAACAAAAAATAAATTTATTCGCAATACAGCACTTATTGCACTTATTTGCTTTGCAACAATAATTGATGTGAGTTATGGATGGTATGGGGTTACGCTCGTACTTATTTTTCACACAGCATTTGAAAATACCTCAAAAAGAATCGTACTGTACACAATCGCGACTCTGGGATACGTATTTCTCTACACACTACTAGCACCGGTTCCAGAGAATGGACAAATCGTCTACAGGGGAACGGAGCAGCTATTTTCAATTCTAGCGTTACTACCGATTTCACTATATCGTGGGGACAGGGGACACTCATTTAAACGCCTTTTCTACCTCTACTACCCAATACACCTCGCAATCCTTGCTCTCATCTACTATTATATAAACTAAAATTTAGCTAATCTAAGCAAAAATTTTGGTAATTCAGGCTGTTGCATAGTGAAAAAAGTTGTGGTAACCTATGTAGTGTTCACCTAAACGTATATGAACCTACGACAATACCTTGCAACCATGATTTTTTCGACCATACTCTGCTGGGCAGCGTGGGTTTTTGTCATTATTAATATCGATCCATTCGAGACAGGCACTATAGGCTTTGTCTTTTTTTATATCAGTCTATTATTCGCCCTTATCGGTACTATTTCGCTGGTTGTTTTCGGCATCTATCGACTCTTTGGTGGACAGGAAATGCCATTATTCCGACATGTACGCATGAGCTTTAGAACTGCTGTTGTCCTAAGTGTATTAGCGCTTGTCGGACTCTACCTACAGTCGCTTTCAGTTCTTAGTCTATTCAACACACTTGTATTCGGCACCATTTGTATCGTAATTGTATCCTTTGATTTGTCACTTACCAATTTTACCAAAAAACATCTCACTCAACACTAATACATTATGAGACAATCACAATTATTTACGAAAACGAGAAAAGAAGCTCCAGCAGAAGAGGTATCAAAAAACGCACAATTATTGATTCGTGCAGGTTTTATTCATAAAGAAATGGCTGGTGTGTATTCGCTTTTACCACTAGGGCTTAAAGTTTTAAAAAAAATTGAACAGATTATCAGGGAAGAAATGGATAGTATTGGCGGTCAGGAAGTTTCATTAGCCGCACTTCAAGAAAAAAACAATTGGGAAAAAACTGATAGATGGAGTGATGAGACTGTAGATAATTGGTTTAAGACAAAATTAAAAAATGATACTGAGCTCGGATTGGCATTTACCCACGAAGAGCCTTTAACCGCACTGATGACGAGTTTTATTACGTCATACAAAGACCTACCCTGTTCAGCATATCAATTTCAAACTAAGTTCAGAAATGAGCTCCGTTCAAAGAGTGGTATTATGAGAGGACGCGAATTTGTCATGAAAGATCTCTATTCTTTTTCAAAAACACAAGAAGAGCATGATGCATTCTACGAACAGGCAAAAGAAGCTTATAATCGTATTTTTACGCGTGTAGGAATCAGTGAAAAAACATATATAACATTTGCGTCAGGTGGGAGTTTCTCAAAATATTCTCACGAATTCCAGACATTAACTAGTGCAGGAGAAGATGAAATTTATGTAGATGAAAAAAAGAAATTAGCAATTAATAAGGAAGTGTATACTGATGAAGTATTAGCCGATTTGAATATCGCAAAAGCAGATGTAAAAATAGAAAAAGCTGTAGAAGTTGGAAACATTTTTAGTCTTGGAACAAAATTTTCAGAACCGCTTAATCTTTCATTTGCAGGCGAAGATGGAAAATCTCACTCGGTCATAATGGGAAGCTATGGTATTGGGCTGGGCCGTTTGATGGGAACAGTCGTTGAATTATGTAATGATGAACAAGGAATTTTGTGGCCAGAGTCCATTGCGCCATTTCACATTCATCTAGTTTCACTCTGCCGCGAAGCTGAGGATGTTAAAACGTGTAATGAAATATACGAAACATTGCAGAAAAAAGGCATCGAAGTGCTCTACGATGATCGAGAAGCTCGTGCAGGAGAAAAATTTGCAGATAGTGATCTGATTGGAATTCCGGTGCGTGTGGTGGTGAGCCCAAAAACACTTGCAAACAAAAGTGTCGAATACAAAAAAAGAGGTGAAGCTGAGGCAACCTTACTCACGATTGATGAACTTGTCTCAAAGTAAACGAGAGCGATATGAAATTCTCATGGTTTCAAACAAAGAGCCGTAGTCTTGCGATAGATCTTGGAACAGCAAATACACTCGTTTACAGCCCCGAACATGGTATCGTGATAAATGAACCTTCGGTAGTAGCTATAAACACCAAGACAGAACAAATTTTAGCCGTAGGACACGAAGCAAAAGAAATGCTCGGCAAAACTCCGCCGCATATTGAAGTTACCCGGCCGTTGAGCGGAGGAGTTATTTCTGATTACGAAGTGACTGAAAAAATGCTTAAATTTTTTATTGAAAAAGTCACTAAATCTGCTTTTTCATTTGCCACACGTCCACGAGTAGTAATTGCAGTACCACTGGATGTGACTGAGGTAGAAATCAAAGCAGTGGAAGATGCCACTCTCGCCGCAGGAGCAAAAGAAGTGTTTATTGTACAAGAACCTATGGCTGCAGCGATTGGCTCACGTATGCCGGTGCGTGAACCGGTAGGAAATATGATAGTCGACATTGGTGGAGGGAACACCGAAATCGCCGTAATTTCTCTCAGCGGAGTAGTTACCTGGAAATCTACCAAAATTGCAGGGGATGAAATGAATAAAAATATCATCCAGTATGCGAGAGAAGTATTCAAACTTTTGGTAGGTGAAGCACATGCTGAAGAAATAAAAATAAAAGCAGGATCAGCGCTACCACGAAAAGAGCGAGTAGAATTTCCGATGCGCGGACGTGATTCAGTCACCGGATTACCAAAAGAAATCATGATTTCAGACGAACATATTCGCCAAGCGCTCAGTCGCAGTGTAAAAACAATTGTTGATCATATCAAAATGACTCTTGAAGTAACCCCTCCAGAACTTACTGCAGACATACATGAGCGTGGAATTCTCCTCGTTGGAGGAGGAGCACTGCTTGAAGGACTCGATGTGGTTATTAGTCGAGCAGCTGAAATTCCAGTACGAGTAGCTGATGATCCACTAACCTCAGTGGTACGTGGGGCAGGAGTATTACTTGAAGATGATGAACTATTAAAGCAAGTAGTTCTCCCTTCGGCTCGTGCCGTTTAATATAGGTTATTATGAAACGTAGACACCAGACAATGATCGGGATCGGTATTGTGATTGCAATTGTTGTTGTATTACAAATCGTGGGGGCACTTCGACCTATTGAAAATCTAATCGTTAATTTATTTTTTAATGGAACACAGTTCGCTTACGAAAATCATGTGGGAAATAATGATGCAACTTCAATCAACCAACGATTGGATGATACCTTTGATCCTGAATTGATTCAGGCTGTATGCAATATCGAAACAGCAGAAAACATTTTAATCAAAGAAGAAAATGAGGAACTTCGAAAACAACTTAATTTCTTTTCTAAAAATGATCTAGTTCGCATAGGAGCAGAGGTAATAGGGAGAACTGTTGACCCGCTAAGCACGGTTGTTACAATCAATCGAGGTAAAAAAGACGGGGTTGTTCCTACAAATCCTGTAATCGTAGGTGAAGGAGTACTGGTAGGAACCATTATAGAGACATTTGACCATATTTCTTATGTCCGACTTATCAATGATAATCAGAGTAGGGTAGGTGCCACGTTATTAAATAAAGATCATACAATTGGATTAGTTGAGGGAGGATATGATATCGGAGTACAAATGAATTTTATCCCACAAAATGAAGTAGTTTCTCCAGGGGATATTGTAGTAACATCAGGACTCACCGAAAACATGCCTCGTGGATTTATGATTGGCAGAGTAGAGTTTGTAGAAAAACAGCCGTTGGAACCATTCCAACAAGCAATTCTCGATCCACTTGCTGATTTATCTTACCTCACGATGGTATCAGTAGTGATTACAACCTCGACCTATGCCGCAGACCAATAAGATACTTAAAAAAATAATTCCGATAGTGCTATATACCGCAGGCATTCTTGGTCTTGCATTTTCAAAACTAATGTTAAACAATCTACTACCAAATGTATTCTTATATGTAGACATACTGATGCTTTTTTTTGTCATTGTAATCATGCGCGGAGTTGGCGGTGGGATAGTATGGTTTGCATTTGGCGTATACCTGATAGAAGATATTCTTACTTCACAACAATTTGGAATCGAACTTTTTGCAGGCGTATTCACCATCCTTGGAATATACTGGTTTTTTGAAAGTGTATTTACCAATCTTTCAATTTGGATAGCAGGCATTCTTACCTTATTTGGTATGTTTGTATTTAGAGTACTCTATGGTGCCGGAGTGTTATTTTCCGGTGTAATACTCGAAAATGGATTTATATTCTCTCCAGGACTCATCAAACAATTTGGGATGGAAATGCTATGTACAGCTATTATCTCGATTCCGCTCTATGCAGTGTTTATTAAAATAGGTAATATGTTTACAAGAGAGAAAATTAAATATTCCTAAGTTATCCCAATGGACCTAGACCCATTTATAAAATTACCCGGAAAAGGATTGGAAAAAGGAAGAATGAAAGGGAAGTATCGCTTTGCATGGATTGAAGATTCCTTTACTCCGAAAAGTATCACTCAGAGTGAGGATATTTTATATTCAGGCACCTCGCATATTGGTACCAGTTTTTCTGATCGAAAAATGTTTTCTTTTTTAGTTGTTATTACGATCGTACTTCTCACAATAGCAATGCGCTTGGTGTATATTCAAATCCTTGAAGGAGAAGAATTCGCGGTCAAAGCCGAAGGTAATAGACAACGTACAATTGCAGTGCCCGCAGAACGTGGCTTAATTTATGATCGAAATAATGTACAACTTACTCAAAATATTCCCAATTTTTCTCTTGCAATAATTCCTCAGGACTTACTCCGTGATGAGCGTGGAATAACTGAGGTTATCAATAAGCTCTCGGAAATTACTGAAACTGGTGCAGAAGAAATTCAAGAAATGCTTGAAAAATATCGGGAATACCGACATGAATCAATTGTAATTATTGAGGATATTCCCTATGATCAAGCACTAAAAATTTTGATTATTTCAGATCAATTACCAGGAATTACTATTCAACGTGGCAGTAAAAGATTGTACCTCACTAAAAATCCTAGCAAGGAAGTGATACATGAATCAGCATCGTTGCCACAAGAGATGGATATTGCAACCACCACTACAGATGCAAACTCACTATCACATATTCTTGGTTATATCGGAAAATTATCTCCCAATGAACTAGAGGAGTATTACGAAAAAGGATATTTACCTTCTGATTCAATTGGAAAAGTTGGGGTAGAACAATCCTATGAGGCTTATATGCGGGGCACCTATGGGGAAAAAAGAATTGAAGTAAATTCTCGTGGCGCTGAGCAATCAGTTATTGCAACGACAAATCCAACACCAGGAAACCATCTCAAGCTTTCTATTGATTATAAAATGCAAAAAGAGATGGAGCGCCTGCTTAGTGAATGGCTTTTAAAAAATGGAAAAAAGCGTGCATCTGGAATTGCAATGAATCCTCAAAATGGAGAAATTTTAGCCCTCGTGAGCATGCCAGGATTTGATAATAATGATTTTTCAGGAGGAATTGATAAGGAGACATATCAAAAATATTTAGACAATCCTGACAATCCACTATTTAATCGTGCAATCAGTGGCACCTACCCTTCAGGATCAGTAATTAAGCCTGCTATGGCCTCAGCAGCATTGCAGGAGGGTATTATCACAGCCAAGACTAAAATACTAAGTACTGGAGGAATTCAGGTGGGACCTTGGTTTTTTCCAGACTGGAGTAGGGTGGCTCACGGACTTACCGACGTACGAAAATCAATCTCATGGTCAGTAAACACTTTTTATTACTATATTGGCGGAGGACATGAGGATTTCAAGGGATTAGGAGTTGAACGCATCAATCAATATCTTAAAAAATATGGATTTGGTGAAAAATTGGGAATAGATATCCCTGGAGAATACGAAGGGTTCTTGCCAAGTCCTGAATGGAAAAAACGAGTAAAAGGGGAACAGTGGTATGTAGGTGATACGTATAATTATTCTATTGGACAAGGAGATTTCCTCACCACCCCATTACAAATTGCTTCTATGACTTCAATTATCGCAAATAAAGGTACGCTTTATGCGCCACGCATCGTACATGCAATTGTCGATCCTGTCACAAAAGAAGAAAAAGTAGTAAGTGGAGAAAAAATAAGTACAAACATTATCAACAGATCTCACCTAGAAACAGTGCAGCTGGGTATGAAAGATTGTATTGATACCGGACCTTGTGGAGTACTTCGTTCACTTCCATTTTCAGTTGCAGGAAAAACAGGAACCGCACAATGGAATGCTGAGAAAGATACACACGCTTGGTTTACCTCATTTGCACCTTTCAACAACCCTCAAATTGTAGTGACTATTATGCTCGAAGAAGGTGGAGAAGGAAGTAGAACCGCCTCACATGTAGCAGCCGATTTCTATAGATGGTGGGGAAAATACACGGGTAAATAAATTCAAAGTTCCAATTTCAAAATCCAAATAAAATGTCTAATCATAATTCTCTAAGTTTGAACTTTGGATTTTAGATTTTGAACTTTTAAGTGAGCTGTGCTACACTGCCAATGATCCCGACTAGCGTAAGGATTTTTTAAATAATAGGAGCTAAAATACCATATGTCGCCACAATACATGACCGAAGAAAAGATTGAAAAACTCAAAGCTGAGCTAAAAAATCTCAAAGAAGAAAAAATCCCAGGACTAGCAAAGCGCATCGATGATGCACGTCAGATGGGGGATTTGTCAGAAAATGCAGAATATCACGCAGCACGAGAAGATATGGCCTGGGCACAGACGAGAGTCAAAGAATTAGGCTACCTTATTGACAATGCAGAAATTATCTCGGATGAAGGTGGAAAAAAAGGAATTGTTCGAGTTGGTTCAACTATCACCGTCTCACTTAACGGCAAGAAAAAAGAATACACGATTGTGGGTGCACAAGAAGCAAGTCCAGCTGATGGCAGAATTTCAAATGAATCTCCGCTTGGCAATGCATTTCTTGATAGAAAAAAAGGTGATACAGTGCTCGTAGAATTACCAATGGGAACCCAAGAATTCAAGATTGAAGAAGTGCGTTAAACAAAAAACTACCCTAACATAGGGTGGTTTTTTGTTTGACAATACTCAATTACCAAGTATGATATATGTAAGCTGACGTCCTGTCAGTAGCCACAACCAACAGGAGCTTCTCAATGATGGAAAATATCAGCTGGTTCTGGTGGGTCCTCATGTACCTCGCAACCTGTCTATTCATTGGCTTTCCACTCGCACTGACTGCATGCTCAGTAAGGAATAGTTGGAACAACCCGATTATCGACGGGTGGTACGAACATCTCGTAAGAATTCTCTGCTTCCCAAACACCTCTGTAGCAGAATCAGTGGTGAGTATGCTGAGAAAAGATAGCCATCAGAGTGAATATGACGACATGCCAGGGTTCGTGGCGGCAATAATCGAGAATGATAGCACATACATTCTCGTCGCTTCAATTCTCTGGTTCCCAAAGATGGTATGGACGGTGGGTACATCACCGCCCGCATTCCTGATGATTGGCGTTTTCTACAGCATCATCCGTGTGCAACGACTCTGGAAGAAAATGACAAAGAAGGACTCAACCGCACGCTAGATCGAGCCACACGAAGAATCGTGTCTGGCCTATCTCGGGTGCGGTTCTTCATTTGCAGACGTTTTTAGCTATTTTTAGCCATATTTTATAGGTTTGTAATTTTTAGGCATTTCTGCTACTATAAAATCAACAAAAATCAGCTTAATTAACAGTTTTTATGGAGCAAAAATCAGTAAATATCAATGATGAACGAAGTGTACGCCTTCAAAAACTTCGAGAGCTACAAGAAAGTGGTGTTGATGCCTATCCAGCTCGATCACATCGTACCCATACCATAGCCGAAGCAATGCAGGAAAATCATGAAATGAGTGTGACTATTGCAGGTAGAATCTTGGTAAAGCGAGAAATGGGAAAATTAACCTTCTGCCATATTCAGGATGAAAGCGGCAAAATACAGGTAGTATTGAAAAAAGATGATCTTGGTGATGAGTTCTATAAAATGTTTGTAAAAAAACTAGATGCAGGGGATATTGTACAAATCACCGGTGAACGTTTTATTACGCAAAAAGGTGAAGAATCAGTATTAGTAAAATCATTTACCTTATTAGCAAAAGCACTCCTCCCACTTCCTGATAAATTTTATGGGCTACAGGATGAAGAAATAAAGATGCGCAAACGCTATCTTGATTTTATCGTAAACAGCGAATTAAAAAATAAAATTGTTACACGGTCAAAGCTCGTTCGATCACTCCGAGAATTTATGTACGCAAAAGGTTTTATCGAAGTAGAAACTCCGATGCTTGAGACTGTTGCATCAGGAGCATTAGCAAAAACATTTGATACACATTTCAATGCGTATGATATGCCAGTACACCTGCGTATTGCGATTGAAATTCCACAGAAACGATTACTTGTTGGAGGATTTGAAAAAATATTTGAAATTGGACGATGCTTCCGAAACGAAGGGGTGGATCATCAGCACAATCCTGAGTTTACCCAGATTGAATACTACTGGGCATACGCTGATTACGAGGATAATATGAAGATGCACGAAGAATTATTACCACACATTATCAAGGACTCTATTGGTGGACTCACCATTGAGCTTGGGGGTACGATGATTGATTTCAAACCACCGTACAAACGAATAACTTTTAGAGACGTGGTGCTTGAATATTCAGAAATAGATTTGAATATCGAAGATACCAAAGAAAAATTGACCAAAGCAATGAAGGATAAAGGATACGATGTCGATCCAAAAGCAGGATTCGGTAGACTTGCTGATGATCTCTACAAAGCAACTGCACGACCAAAAATTATTCAACCAACATTTGTTCTGAATTACCCCGCAGAGCTGAAACCGCTTGCAAAATATGCCAAAGATCCTCGCTATACAGAAATGTTTCAGCTCATTGTAAATGGATTCGAAGTAAGCAATTCATACACGGAACTAAACGATCCGATTGATCAACGTGAACGCTTTGCTTCGCAGGCAGAGAATAAAAAAGCAGGAGATGATGAGGCAATGGAAATGGATGATGATTTCATAGAAGCACTGGAATATGGAATGCCACCAGCAACTGGAACGGGTATTGGTATTGATCGACTTGCCGCATTGATAACTGGTTCACACACACTGAAAGATGTGATTGTATTTCCAATCGTAAAACCACTAGAAAGTAAAAAGAAGAAATTAACCTAATTATTCTAATTGTTCTAAAGATAATGCATATATTAGGTTAATTAGAACAATTAGAATAATTTTGTAGTAAGTTCTATTGAACATTGTTCAAAGGTAAGGAAGAATGAAATATGGTAAATTCTCAAAGAATAGTAATGGTATTTGGTACATTTGATATTGTGCACTTGGGGCATATTGCACTTTTTCATGAAGCAAAAAAACATGGTGACACTCTGATTGTTGTGGTAGCACGTGACAAACGTGCACGAGGAATCAAAGGTGCGGGCCCAGTATTTTCAGAAAAAGAACGTATGTCACTTCTTCAGGAGTTATCAATAATCGACCGTGTCATACTGGGAGATAAGACTGACGTATACAAAGTGATCAAACATATCAAACCTGACATAATTGTTCTTGGTTACGACCAACAAATATTTACCGATAAACTTGAAGAAAAAATAAAAGAATTTGATTTACAGACAGAGGTAATTCGCGCGAACTCTCACAAGCCAGAATCGTACAAAACAAAGAGTATCAAACAAACACTGCTTGAGAATGTATGAAAAAAATTCTGATTGCAACAACAAATGAAGGGAAATTCAAAGAACTGAAGGAATTGTTAAAATCCACTCCTGCAGAATATATTTCACTCAAAGATCTGGATCAAAAAATAGAAGAACCTGAGGAGATTGAGGAAACAATTGAAGGAAATGCAATACTAAAAGCACGTTACTATGCCGACCGTTCAGGTCTTATCACTATTGCTGATGATAGCGGAGTATTCATTGACACACTCAATGGATGGCCTGGAGTGAACAGTGCAAGAATTGCAGAAAACTCGGAAGAAAGAACTGCTCAAGTATTGGAGAAACTCGCAAGTGTGACTGATGAGAATAAAAGAACAGCATCATTCCGAGCGTCACTCGCAATTGTGGATCCTCATTCGCATGATCTATTCGTAGGGACGGGTAAGACAAACGGTTTAATTCTAAAAGAAAAAAAAGGTGAAAGTGGCTTTGGATATGATCCTATTTTCTATATTCCTGAAGCACAAAAAACCTATGCAGAAATGAAGACAAGCGAAAAAAACAATATTAGCCATAGAACAAAAGCAGTTGCCGGAATAAAACGTTTTATAGTGAACTCCTACGGCGGCAAACACCTCGTAGTGCCAATTGGAATTATTGTGAAGGATGGAAAAATCTTGATCAATAAACGAAACGATATCGAAAAACCCGAATTGCACGAACTATGGGAATTTCCCGGTGGAGGTGTCGAGATAGGAGAGAAAGTCGAAGAAAGTGTAATACGAGAGATTAAGGAAGAATGCGGGTATACTGTTGAAATAATAACAAAACTCAAACACGTCTGGACCGTACAGATTACCAAACCTCGCAGCACACATTACGGCATACAAATATACCTCTTACCATTCGTATGTAGAATTACCGGAGGCGACGGAAAAGTAAATGACGAAGAGGTTTTAGAAACTACATGGGCTTTGCCGCAAGACGTACTAAATTACAACCTTATTGGAGAAAATAAAAAAATGTACGAAAAAATTTATTCTGAACTTATAGACGTAATCAACACTAACAACCTGTAATCAAGATCTCTATGATCGACATAAAATATATCCGCGAACATAAAGAAGAAGTGCAAAAAAACTGCAAAGACCGTCATGTAAAAGTAGACATTGACGTTTTATTAGAATACGACGACCAGATTAGAGAACTAAGTCCATCACTAGACACATTGCGTGCGGATAGGAATAAATCATCAAAGACCAAACCGACACCTGAGGTTATTGAACAAATGAAAAAAGTAGGAGAGGAAATAAAGAAAGTTGAAAAAGAAATAGAAGGTCTTCAAGCAAAAAGAAAAGAATTACTCCTTCAAATCCCAAACCTGACACACAAAGAAACTCCAATAGGGGGAGAAGATGATTTTAAGGTTATAACAGAACATCTCAAAGCACCCACATTTACATTCAAACCAAAAGATCACGAAACTCTCATGCTCGAGCGAAATTGGATTGATTTTGAACGTGGAGCAAAAGTAGCAGGGTCCAAATTTTATTTTGTAAAGAATGATCTGGTACGGTTGAACCAGGCACTGATTGCGTATGGAATTGACACGGCTACCAAGCACGGATTTGAATTACTTGAAACTCCAGATTTAGCCAAACACGAAATTTTAGAGAGTGCAGGATTTAATCCTCGAGGAGAAGAAACGCAAATTTACTCAATCGCAGGAGACGACCTGAGTCTCATTGGTACTGCTGAAATTTCAGTACTAGGTTACCATGCAGATGAAGTACTCGATCTGTCAATGGGACCTAAAAAATACGTGGCTATTTCACATTGCTTCCGTACTGAAGCAGGAGCTTACGGCCGCACGAGCAAAGGCTTATACCGTGTACACCAATTTACCAAGCTTGAAATGTTTGTTTTCTGTGCACCTGAAGATAGCGAGAAAATGCACGAAGAGCTGCTTTCAATTGAAAAAGAAATTTGCGATGGACTAGAAATTCCATATCGAGTGATTGATATTGCAAGTGGAGACTTGGGAGGACCTGCGTATCGCAAATTTGATATAGAAGCTTGGATGGTAATGAATGAAGGATACGGAGAGGTAACAAGCACGAGTAACTGTACTGATTATCAAGCTCGCCGTGCAAATATCAAATACAAAAACACTGAGGGAAAATCAGAGTTTGTACATACACTCAATGGCACTGCTATTGTAACTAGTCGTTTCCCAATCACACTGATTGAAAATCATCAAAATGAGGACGGTACGGTAAATATTCCAAAAGCATTACAACCATACTTGGGGAATAAAAAATCATTATAACATGTATGGCGGAGCAAACTCGCCCAATATTGTGTATTATCCCAGGTTGGGGAGGAACCAAGGAAACCTGGAAAGAATTTATTGCACAAGCAAGTAATTATTTTGAGGTACACTGCATTGAGCTTCCAGGTTTTGGTGGAGTGGCGAGTCCACAGAAAGTGTGGGGAATCGAGCAATACGCCGAATATGTACACGTTAAATTAGATGAAATAAAAAAAGAGGCAGGAAATAAAAAAATTATTTTACTCGGACATTCTTTTGGTGGACAGATTGCAACATACGTTGCAAGTAAACATCCTGATTCATTTGATGAGCTCGTACTCATTGCAGCAGCCGTGATTCGCCCACGCCGCACCATTAAGCGTGCCATTTTCCGCACCTGTATCAAAATAGCAAAAACAGTACTCCGAACTGATCGAAACAATACCAAGGCATCTGAAATAAAGAAAAAAATGTACAACGCAATATTTTCTCCAGACTATACAGAGACTTCAGGAGTTATCCGTGAAATATTTCGAAAAGTTATCCGCGAGGATATGCGGCATACATTACCGCTTATCAACAAAAAAACGCTCGTGTTCTGGGGAAGACATGATACCTACACACCACTGCGTCACGGAAAAATTATTGCAAAAAGACTGCCACACGCCGAATTAGTGGTATTCAAAAACGGTAAACATGGACTTCATCATACGCACACTGAAGATATTCTCAATACACTCAAAGAAAGGTATACTACAGACTAATCCACCGACTCTATGGAAGAGGTTTTTCTATATCTCCTATGGTTTTTGAGCGCCGTACTCATCTATAATGAATACTGCTATTTTTGGCAGCTCAAATGGTATAGAATCGACCGTTTCAAAGATTTTCTTTCAACCAAACAAGGTAAATCTGTTATAACCAATAAGTACACCATATTACGATTAATTATCGCACTCATCCTATTCATTTGGTGGCCAATAAACACTACGGCAATAACCTATATCGCACTCTGCGTCTTTATTGCTGACATCGTATATAGCGCGTTCCGTAAACTAAAAGGACAATATCGCCGTCCAAAATTAAGCGTAAAAGCAGGATTAATAATTACAGGTTCTCTTATACTTGAGTATCTGGTATATGCATTTACTCGTGACTGGAGTCTCACATTACTCGTTAGTTCAGTTCGTCTTGCAATTCTTAGTTGTGTAGTTATTGGAATCGATTGGGGAACGGATCAAATTAAGCGGATATACTTCAAGATGGCTGAAAAAAAACTTCAAAAATATCCTCACATAATCAAAATAGGAATTACCGGGAGCTATGGAAAAACTTCGGTAAAAGAACTGCTTACCCAAATGTTATCTCAAAAATTTAAAGTCGTCTGTACTCCAAAAAATACCAATAGTGATATTGGAATTTCCAAATTTATTCTTACGACAGATTTTTCCAACATTGATGTGTGTATTGTGGAAATGGGTGCCTACAACAAAGGGGATATAAAATTGGTCTGCGACATTGTCCACCCGACCATTGGAATTCTAACAGCAATCAACCCGCAACACTTGAGTCTATTTGGTTCTATTAAAAATATCCAGGAAACTAAATATGAACTCCTTCGTGCAATTCCAAAAACCGGACTCTCAATCACCAACGCGGATAATCCTCTTTGCATGGAATATGTGAAAGAATTGAAGAGCACTGTACAAACCTTTGGTGCTGAAGCGGAAAACAGCCCTCGATGTCTGGTTGAATCAATAAAAAATCAACGAGAAAAACTTGAAATCCACTACGCAATCAATCTAAATGATTCAATTAAAAAATTGTCAGTAGATCCTCAACTCATCGGTGAATATCAGGCAATGAATATTGCCCCTTGTATTCTGGTTGCATACCATCTAAGCATGACAAATGAAGAGGTTGTTGCCGCGGTAAATTCTCTAACACAACCAGATCAATCAATCAAAATACACACATTTGGAAAAACACTGATAATTGACGATACATACAACTCTAATCCAGATGGATTCAAAGCTGCTCTTGATATTCTCGGCACGTTTTCCTCTGAAAAAAGAAAAATCGTAATTACTCGCGGCATGCATGAACTTGGAAGTGAGAGCAAAGAACTCCACGAAAAAATTGGTAATGAAATATCTTTTTTTGCAGATGAATTAATTATCATCACGCCAGATTTTGCAGAGGATATAAAACAAGGAGTTATTGAAAAGTATCACACTACAGTACAAGATATATTTGAAACAGAGAAACTCGTGGAGTTTATAGAAAGTCTGAAACACGAAGAAGCTGTGGTCCTTATCGAAAATCGAATTCCCGACGTAGTGAGAAAATTGTATATAAAATAAGCAGTATGATTTTTACTGGTTTCCAACCAAATGCCACAAAAAAAGATATTACTACTGCTCTTAGCTACCTCCTCCTGCCTTGGAAATGGGGGAAAGTGATCAAAGGCGGTGAGTACGAGGCAAAAGCATGTCGCATACTTCGTAAAAAATTTTCAGTGTATCATACCTATCTATTTGATAGCGGAAGAAGTGCACTGGAAGTCGCCCTCAAAGCATTAGGGGTAGGGGAGGGGGACGAAGTGATTGTACAGGCATATACCTGCGTAGTGGTAATAAATGCGATCAAATGGGTAGGTGCCATACCTGTATATGTAGATGTACGACAGGATTTTAATATCGATGTTTCAAAAATTAAAGAAAAAATTTCTCCAAAGACAAAAGCAATTATTGCCCAGCATACCTTTGGTATTCCCTGCGAAATAGATAAAGTTGTACATATCGCAAAAGAACATAATATCGCAGTAATTGAGGATTCTGCACACGTAATCGAAGGAGAATATAAAGGGAAAAAATTAGGTACGTACGGGGACATTGGTATGTTTAGTTTTGGTACTGATAAGGTAATTTCATGTGGGCGTGGTGGCGCGTTAATCGCAATGAATGATGTAATCGGAGAAAAAATTGGAGCAGTATATGAAAAAATTCAATATCCCAAACGCTGGTGGATACTTCCATATCTCTGGAATTTCCCCTTATTTGTTATAGGAAAAACATTGTACAAAATAAAAATTGGAAAATTGTTACTTGCAGGACTGAAAAAACTTTCGATCACCGGGCGTGTAATCTATGAAAAAGAAAAACAAGGTATTAGAAGTCATTTTAAAGTTTCAAGACTAGCAAGTAGTCTGTGCCATATTCTTTGTAACCAACTCGAAGTGCTTGGAGAAGTGAACGAACATAGGACTGAAATTGCTCGATGGTACCATGAAGAAATCGGAACCAAAAAAGTTGAAAAACCACAAAAACTAAATGGGAGTTTCTATGTACGCTACCCTGTGCTCGTCCCAGAACCTGCCAAAGTTATGACCTATTTCAAAAACCGAGGAATACTACTTGGCGATTGGTATGATACCGTAATTGGTCCCGATGATATCAGACTTGAGAAAACCGGATACGTAATAGGGACCTGTCCTGTGGCAGAGAATCTTGCAAAGCATTCTCTCAATCTTCCAACTTCTCAAAAAATTTCAGTAAAGCAAGCAGATACAATCTGCCAATTGCTAAAAAAATATTATGATGATGGCGAAACAAATTGAAGATCAAAAAATCTGGAATACATTTGTACACGAAGTACCTTACTCGCCCATGACCCAAGCTGTAGAGTATGGGAATTTTTATCAATCAATGAGCGAGGAATCTTTCATAATAGGTGCGTATGAAGAAAATAATCTTATCGGTGGAGCACTCGTTATCGCAATACACGCAAAACGCGGATCTTACTTTTACCTTCCTTATGGACCACTTGCAAAAAATGATGAAAAATATGGAATGGTGTTGCAAACAATCACCAACTATCTAAAAGAAAAAGCGGGGGAATACAATGTTTCGTTTATTCGCCTAAGTCCATTCATTGAGAATAATGAGCGGAATAATACTTTGTGCAAATCACTCGGATTTCGAAAAGCACCGATTCACGCACTTGCAGAGACCACTTGTATTCTCGACTTGTCTCCAAGTGAGGAAGAACTCATGAAGAACATGAACAAGAATCATCGAAATCTGATTCGAAGATGTGAAAAAGAAGGAGTAAAAATAGTGTCATTTACTTCACACGACAAGCTTGAAGAATTCCACACACTCCACACTACCACCGCCAAACGTCACGGCTTTGTACGTTTTTCAGATGAATATGTGGAAAAAGAATTCAAGGCATTCGAAAAAAATAAAGAGGCTGTAGTTTTCTATGCGTATCTACCCGATGGAACACTGGACGCAAGCGCAGTAGTCTATTTTTACGGTACTACAGCTGCATACAGACACGGAGCATCCTTGAGTTCTGATAATAAAATTCCAACTCCGTACCTCGTACAATGGGCGGCGATAAGTGAGGCAAAAAAGAGGGGATTGAAATGGTACAATTTTTGGGGTGTTGCACCTGAAAATGCCAAGAAAAATCATCCTTTCAAAGGTATCACACATTTCAAAAAAGGATTCGGAGGAAGTATCAAGGATTTGATCGAATGCCAAGATCTTGTAATTGATAATGTTCGATATTGGCCGATGTGGTTATTTGAAACCCTCAGGCGTATAAAACGCGGTTTTTAAACAAAAAAGTTACCTATAAGCCTGTCTATTGGTACTATGAGAAGAAGGATCGTCAATCACCATCGACTGATCAAAAATATCGACCGTACTGCGGAAAAAACCGAACGGTTTTTTGATAAAATTTTCAAGAGTCGAGGTCCGAAAAAAGTCAAAGACTTTACCTGGAAGGGGACTCAATACAATCCTTACCGAAAAGAAGATACAGGAAGAAATAAAAAAATGGCCATACAGCTTTCAATTCTCGGTGCTTCGATACTTATATCTGTATACTTAATTATTTTTAGTGGACTATTCAATATAACCGAGGTACATATCACGGGAAATAATAGAATCCCTACCGAAGAAATAAAAGAAGTAATAGCTAATACACTTGAATATAAAAATTTTGGTTTTATCCCAAATGCAAGCTTTGCTATTGCCAATACCATAGATATTTCAGAAGTATTGAAAAAACGTTTTCCGATTGAAGAAATACACGTTGAAAAACGTTTTCCACACGAAATAAGCATTGTAATCAAAGAAAAAGTTTCAACTATCATCTACGATAATGGAGAAATGTATGGACTCGTAGGACTTGATGGGTCAGTTGTGGAACTTATCCGTGCAATCGAAAATCATGAGTGGAAAGATGTGATAGGAAAAATAGTCACCAGCACCGCAGATGGTGTCACTTCGACGATTGATGCTGTGATAGATCAAGCGCACACACCAAACACTACAAACATCTACGGAGACCGCACAAAAGAGTTTCCCATAATTTACGACAAACGAAAGCATGAAGTAGACAAAGGGTTGCAGGTAATAAAACCTGAAGAAGTGGAACTTTTAATAGCTTGGTACAACCAAATAAAAAATATGGACTTTGGGGTAACTTATTTTACCATAGAAAACAGCGTTGATTTTTTTATTACCACACAAGAAGGATGGATAGTGAAAACGAGATTTGCAAGAAATAGTGCTGAAGATCAGATACGTGAAATAAAACTCGCACTTCAAAAAATTGAAAACAAAAAAAGTTTGTCATATATCGATATTCGATACGAAAATCGAATTTACTGGAAGTAAACTATTTTCGCCTGTCATTTTGAAAGATTTCTCGACCCCCCCCTAGAAGACTCAGGCCGTTCGGAATGTCTGTTGCACTTATCCACACAAATGTTTATAACCACACTTTACACCCGAACGTACGTTCGGTATACTTGTATTCAAGGAGGAGAACAAACGTTCGGGTGAATTTCCACGCAGCAAACTAATGGGGTATCCCATAAGAAAGTTTAGCAGTAAGCTGCGAGGAACAAGACACTCGTCCCGACTCAGTCGGAATTCAAAATCCACTCATGTCTTACCCGGCCGGGGACACGTGTGTGACACATTAATTAACCCTTTTTATATGCCCCTGGATCTATATAAAAAAAGGATGCAAGCTTTGCTTTCCTACTACAACAAAAACAAACGGCTTCCAACCTACGAAGAAATGACAAAGGTCTTTGGGGTGAAGTCAAAATCAGCAGCATTCGACTATATCGAAAAATTTATCGAGGACGATATTGTACGAAAGAGTGATGAAGGATTTCTCATTGCTACTCCAAAACTCTACGGAGTGAGAGTGCTAGGAGAAGTCCGTGCTGGAATCCCACACGACGCTGAGGAGAGTCTACTCGACTGCATATCGCTCAATGACTTACTGATTCACGAGCCCACACACACCTTCCTTCTGAAGGTCTCAGGTGACTCTATGCAAGGCGCTGGGATCATGTCAGGGGACATGGTAATTGTAAACAGAAAAAAGACTGCAAAACCAGGAGCAGTCGTGGTTGCAGAAATCGATCATGAATGGACACTCAAATTCCTCATGCAAAAAGGCAAAAAAATGTTTCTCCGTGCAGCAAACAAAAAATACCCGGACATATTTCCAAAATACGAACTGAAGGTTGGGGGAGTGGTGACTGGTGTAGTAAGACAATATATATAACATATCCTTACTATGAAAACCTATCTCATTTCATACGACCTTACCAAACCGGACTCCAATGCGGAATATACGATGCTCATAAAAATGATCAAATCTGCAAACCGATGGAGTAGACCACTGAAATCACTGTGGCTCATACAAACAGACTTAAGCTCACTTGACATCGTAAATCAACTAAAAAGTGTCATTGATGCAAAAGATAAAATTTATGTGACCGAGATCACGAGAAACTGGGCATCAATAAATCTACCAAGCCCATTGTTGGTAGGAGCAAACTAGAAGGAGAAAAAAATCGCGGGTCTGTATAACCCTCGATTTTTTATTTTGTAACTGAATAGGGGAATACGCTATCTTGACAAAAGCACGTAAACCTGATAAGCTCTTTTATTACGAATAGCCCGACAAGCACGTCTGGATTCGTAATGGAGGAGAAAAATCAATGAAGCGACGATATACTTTCCGACCAAAAGAAGAGATGATGTGTCGACTCTTGGAGCTCGATGACAGCCCCACCCTCAAGCAGTACCTCTACTCGAAGTTGGTCGAATTCCAAGGACTTCGACTCGAAGGTCCGCTCATTCTGTTCGCGCTGACGACCCAAATAGAATGGGCCAAGGAAGCGTACCAGAAAGAAAACAACAGAGAGCTTTCCCTTGGAAAGCTACCTCACACTCCTTCTGTGGATCTGATCAACGCCCTCATCGAAGAAGAGAGTGCGGCAGTGGACATCCTCCACGACCCAATCAAACAGCTCGAGGAGTACAGAGAACGCCTCAAGAAGAATGGTTGGTGGTGACACCATAAAGTCGCAGATGAGCTGCGACTTTCCTCACTGGACTGCTCGCATCTCATGTGAGATTTAAAAAATAAATTTTACATGAGAGCGGTTCAGAAAATAAAACAATCCCGACTTAGTCGGGATTGTTTTTAATTAACCAAGTTCATAACTTTTTTAAAGAATGACAGTAGGGAGTAGTAGTAAATAGGCTTGGTTATACGATAGATACAGTGTCGCACAATGTATATTATAAGACACGTATACCATAGGAAAACCCACTTTCAATAATCCCTTTGAATCTTAGCTTCTAGCTTTTCAATACGTTTATCAACGTAAAACATTCATTCTCCCCTGTCTAGTCAACACTAAATTCTTCCCCGTATTTTCTTTTCATTTTATGGACTTTACGACTTTCAACTTCTACACCACTCCCCTACGTTTTGCGACACTACAGAATAGGCGTTCAAAAATAGGTGGTATAGGATATCATCTTTTTAAAGAACTTTTAAAGGCGAGGCTAAATTTTATGCCCGATGTATGAGAGGAACTTATAATATACTTCTTTCAAGAGTTGAGCATCTTCCAGTGCATTGTGACCACGTGTCTCATAATCAGTCTTGGTAACACCAATACGATCAAAGAACTCTTGTTTACCCATGCTACCAGGATCAAATCCATGTGCGAACAAAATTGAAGCAAAATCAATCGGTATCCAGAATGCGGGATGTTTTTGTGGATCAGAAAAAAGATCGTACCAGTAAACAGCGTCAAATTGATTTACGTACGCCATGAGATAGGGCTTTTCAGTGCCCACAAATTCTCTAATTTTTTCTTTTGCAGTTTCTTTTGAAAGCACATCTTTTCCAGACAGAGAAGGCAGTACATGTTCCACTACCCACGGATCCATTTTTTCGAGTGGTGGTTGTTCAAATTCAATATACAATTCCTCGCCAGTTTCTTTTACCAAACCCAAAGACAGAAGTTCACCTTTTCGTGCGTCGAGATAGGTGAATTCAGTATCAAAAAATATAATTTGCTTTTCATTTTTCATAGAGGTCTATTCGTATTAACCAGATAACTAAACAACCAGTAAACCAGGTCGTGTTATTCCCAATCTTTTACCAAATAATCAAGGGGATTCACCGGGATACCATTTTTTCGAACTTCAAAATGTAGATGGGGACCAGTGGTAAATGGACCAGCTCCCACAGTCCCCGGAGTAGCTCCTGAATAACCAATAATGTCCCCTCGTGTGACAAATTGATCTTCTTTTACGGAAATTTTACTTAAGTGTCCGTACACGGTTGTAACACCCCCTTCATGAGCAATCATCACATATGCATAGCATGATGCAAGCGTACACGTGCGTGCACGTGCGATATAGCCTGATTTTACAGCTGCTACAGGCGTACCATGTGCACTTCTAATATCAATCGCCGGATGCTCGTAAATATAACGAAATGGATAAGTTTTATCATGAAAATATGCCGTTACATATCGACTCTGTGTAGGCCAGGAAAGCAGGGTTTCATTGTCAGAAAGATTATTAAACTGATTATTTTGGGCTAATTTTCTACGTACCGCCTGTTCAGACGCTACAATCTCACTTTCTACCTGTTTTTGTTGAGATTTAAGATTTGAAACCATGGATTTAATCGTCATTTCAGACGACTGAGTCTGTGCAAGTAAAATTCCTTTGAATTTGGACTGTTCATAAAGATCGCTCTTACGATTAGTAAGTTTCTCTTTCAATTGTTCGTAATTTTTTTTACGTTCTTCAGTTTCATTTTTTTTCTGTTCCAACTCTTCTTTTGCAATACGTATAGCTTTGGCGCTCTGACCCAAATCTTGTTCAATACTCTTCAAATATTGCACGCGTGTATAAAAATCAGAAAAATTATCATATGCGGTCATGACCTCGATATATTTCTTGTTATTTTCGTAATGAAGCGTGCGCACGAGTTCTGCTAACATCTTTTGTTGTTTATCTATCACTGCTTCTTTACCAATAATTCCATTTGAAAGTTCTTCAATTTCGAGCTGGAGCTTCTGAAGTGTGGCCTCTGTAACTTCGATATCAAGCTGAATCTGTGTGATTTGATTATCAAGAATAGCAAGTTGATTAGTGAGCGATTGAGCTTCGGTACGTTTTTCGTTAATTTTCTTATTATATTCATCAATACTTTTCTGGAGCTGCTCAATTTTACTCTTACCTTCGTCAATTTTCTTGTTTAACTCATCAATTTCAGTCTGTGCTGCAGCGTGCACCGGCTCTACAACCAAAAATTGCCGCGTTCCAAGTAATGCAGCAAATAAAATGAAACTAATACTAACTTTAAAAAATAAATGATTGTTCATGTATGCTACAGTATAGCATACTCTACGCAAGGGCTGCTATACCTGCACGAATTCGATCAAGTGAACGAGCTTTACCAAGAACAGCCGCAATTTCAAATGGGCCAGGAGAATTCTTTTGACCAGAAAGAGCAGTGCGCATTGGCCAAAGTACGTCTCCTACTCCAAATCCTTTTTCAGCAATCCAGACAAGAGTATCTGTTTCAATTTTCTCTCTCCCCCACTCCTGATCACTTTTTTGATTCAGATATTCTAAGAGTAGTACAAGCTTCTCGTGTGTAGCTTCCCTCGTACTTTTTTTCCAAACTAATAATTCTGGTTCGTAACCAAGAGTTTCAGCAAAAATAAAACCAAGAGCTTGAGGAAATTCCCCAAGAGTGACTGCTCTCCCCTTCTCGAGCTCAATAACTTTGGCGAGATCTTCCAATTCTTTTTTAGACTGTGGTAACGCTTTGATTAGTCCATGATTCAACATAAATGGTGCGGCACGTCGAGCAAGTTCAGTCGTTTCCATCGCCATCATGTATTGCTTGTTATACCAATTCAATTTTTCCACATTAAAGACAGCAGCAGCCTTACTTACCTTATCAAAATCAAATTCAGTTTCTAATTCTTTGAGGGAAAATATTTCCTGTTCAGTGCCTGGGTTCCAACCCAAAAATGCTATAAAATTAATAAGTGCTTCAGGTAAATATCCTTTTTCCCTAAAATCTTGAACACCCACATCACCATGACGCTTACTCATTTTTTGTTTTTTTTCATTAATCAAAAGTGAAAGGTGTGCAAACTTTGGAGCCTCCCAACCAAACATTTTATATAACTCAATATGTTTTGGTGTTGAAGGAAGCCACTCCTCAGAACGTGTCACATGGGTTACTTCCATTGTATGATCATCAACTACCAATGCAAAATGATATGTAGGAAATCCATCAGCTTTGATCAATACTTGATCATCGACCAGACTATTCTTAAACTCCACTCTCCCTCGAACCAAATCTTCAATCACAGTAACACCTTCTTTCGGCATTTTCATACGTATCACAAACTTTTCACCAGACGCTATTCGTTCATCAGCTTCGGCACGCGAGAGATTACGACAGTTACCATCATATCCAGTAGGTAATTTATTTTTCTCTTGATGTTCCCGAAGTTGGGTAAGTCTTTCTTTGGTACAAAAACAATGATACACATGCCCTTTATCCAAAAGTTCTGTAATGTATTTTTGATATATAGCCAATCTCTCTGATTGAATATACGGACCAAGATTTCCTTTCTGAATAACCTCGCCTGTTTCGTTCATTAACACTCCCTCTTCAATCGTAATACCAGCCCACTGAATTGATGAAATCATGTTTTCAATTCCACCTTCTACAAATCGCTCACGATCAGTGTCCTCGATTCGAAGCATAAATGTACCTCCATGTTTTTTTGCAAACAAATATCCAAAAAGAGCGGTTCGAAGACCGCCTACATGCAACATTCCAGTTGGACTAGGCGCAAAGCGAGTTTTAATCATATTATATTCGTGACATAAGTATTGCTGCAGAGATCGCGATGTTCAAAGACTCTGCTTTTCCTTTACCTGGAATAGTATATCGGACATCTACCACGTCTTCAAGTTCAGGTGACAGCCCCTGGGATTCAGAGCCAAACAAGAAAATTTTATTCTCTGACTTTGTAATAGTCGTAGGCAATGCTTTGCCTTTCAAATCGAGTGCACTAACGGTGTATCCATGTCTGTCTTTAAGCTCAGATAATTCTTTGAACAAATTATGTGAACGATAAATTTTTGATCGAAACATTGAACCCATCGTACTTCGAACTACTTTTGGATTATATTCATCAACACTATTTTCAGAGAGTATAAGATTGGTAATACCAAACCATTCCGCCGTTCGGATAATTGTACCCAAATTTCCCGGATCTTTGATATTATCTAGTGCAATAATAGGTCCTGTAGCAATGTCTGTAAGTGTATATTCAAATGAATCCACTACAGCAAGAATGCCCGAAAATGTGTCCGTAGTTTTAATATCTCCAATATCTTTTCTACCACAATACTCTATCGGAATATTAAGCTCTTCGGCTTTCTTAATACACAAAGCAATAGGTTCTTCTTCACGACGCGTTCCTTCAACCACTAAAAGTACCACTTCAGCATAGAGAAGTGCCTCCCCTACCCCCTTGAATCCTTCTACCACAAATTCTCGAAATTCACGTCGATATTTCTTTTCCTGCAATTGATTGAGATGTTTAACGACTTTTGATGAGAGCATAATAAGGAAAAATAATTATTGCAGTAATGATTCTAGCAAAACGTTTTGGTTGAGTAAAGAATCTGTACAACCATTCAAAACCTGCTGTGCGTAGCCATTTTGGAGCTCGTCTCACTGAACCAGAAATGTAGTCAAAGGCTCCTCCAACGCCCATTGCGATTTTAACCCCCTGTAATTCTGTCGCATGGGTATCAATCCAAATCTCTTGTTTCTCATGCCCGAATGCTACAAAAAGAATATCTGGTTTATTTCTCTGTATTTCTTCAATCACCTGTTGATTAACACGCTTTTCTTCTGAAGTCTTATAAACAATCGTACTCTTACGAATAAAGAAGTTGGGACCAGGATGCATTCCTGCAATATGTAAATTCGGATAAGCAACCTGGATAAAATCAAAAAGTTTTTTTACCGTCTTAGTATTACCTGAGCCTAACAAAAACACTGATTTATGTTCTTTCTCAGCTATATTCAAAAGTTCAAGCATGAAATCCACGCCAGTAATCCGATCAAGCTTACCTTCTGAAAAGAATGACAGACCTTTACCATCACATAGAGACAGATCAGCAGTATTCAAGATACTCCGAAATGAATCATGACGCTTTGCTGCCACAAGAATCTCGGGATTAGGAGTGAATATCCGATGGAGTTTTTTTTCATGTAAAAAACCCTGTGCCCTAGCTTTTGCTTCATCCATTGTTACTTCGTCTATCCTCACATCGAGAATGTGCATAGATGCCTAAATCATAGATAATTATGCTATACTAACACAAGTTGACACTTTTGGCGAGTGTGGTATAGTATTATCACTCAATATACGAGAGTGATAATCATAGCTCTACTTGTAACTTTCTACATCAATCTTTCTAGTGTTAGTAAGTTCAAAATCCAAATTTCAAAGTTCCAAATCCTTTCCGTGCACTTTTTTGAACTTTGAAATTTGAACTTTGAAATTTTATATATGATGCCCCAAAATTTTACCAACAAATCACAAGAAGCTATTCAAAATGCGCAGATTATAGCGAATCAAAATGGTCAACAACAAGTCGATCCCCCACATCTGTTCTTAGCATTACTCGAGCAAGAAGAAGGTGTCGTGGTTTCAATCTTAAAAAAACTCAATGCAAACTTGGTTGAGGTTATTACTCACACTCAAACATTGGTCGACAGACTTTCAAAAAGACCTATTGCAGCACAAAATCTCGGTCAGGTTACTCTCTCTCAGGCAATGATCTATATCCTTCAAAATGCAAATAATGAGGCACAAAAAATGAAGGATGAATTCATCAGTGTGGAGCACTTATTACTCGCCTACCTCACCAGTAAAAACCCTATCAGTGACTTTCTCAATATTCAAGGTGTAAATTATCACGAAGTATTGAAAGTGCTCCAAGCTATTCGCGGAACTCAACGAGTAGACTCTCTCGAACCTGAAAGCAAATATCAAGCACTGGAAAAATACGGACTAAACATCACTGAACGAGCAAGAAAAGAAAAGCTTGATCCAGTGATCGGTCGCGATGATGAAATTCGTCGTGTTATGCAGGTACTCACTCGCCGTACCAAAAATAATCCAGTACTCATTGGTGAGCCAGGAGTTGGAAAAACTGCAGTAGTTGAAGGACTTGCACAGCGAATTGTGAATGGTGATGTACCAGAAAACCTCAAAGACAAGGAGGTAATCTCTCTTGATATTGGTTCCCTACTTGCTGGAACCAAGTTCAGAGGAGAATTTGAAGAACGCTTTAAGGCAGTAATCAAGGAAGTGACTAATAGTAATGGTCAAATTATACTTTTTATTGACGAACTTCATACAATCATTGGAGCAGGGAGTTCAGAAGGCGCAGTTGATGCATCAAACATGCTGAAGCCAGGTTTAGCCCGAGGAGAGCTGCACATTATCGGAGCAACCACGATTAAAGAGCACCAGAAACATATTGAAAAGGATGCAGCATTTGAACGCAGATTCCAAACAGTTATGGTGTACGAGCCTTCACTTGATGATGCTACTGCAATTCTTCGTGGTATCAAAGAAAAATATGAAATTCATCACGGGGTACGCATCACTGACCCTGCAATTGTTGCTTCAGTTAATTTTTCCGATCGGTACATTACTGATCGATTTCTCCCCGACAAAGCAATCGACCTTATTGATGAGGCAGCAAGTGCTCTCAAAATGCAGATAGACTCCATACCTGACGATCTTGATAAGATGAAACGGAAGATAATGAAAATCGATATTGAACTTCGTGCGCTCAAAAAAGAAACAGATAATGACTCAAAAGAGCGTGAAAAACTACTCAAAGAAGAATTAGCAAATCTCAAAGAAAAAAGCAAAGAAATTGAAATGCAATGGGGTAATGAAAAAGAAATCATTACTAAAATGCGTGAACACAAAAAAGAAATTGACAAATTAAAACAAGAGGCTGAAATCATGGAACGCAAAGGCGACTTACAGAAAGTTGCTGAGATTCGCTACGGAAAAATCCCCGTTATCGAAGAAGCAATCAAAAAACACGAAAGTAAGCTTGCAGACCTTCAAAAGAAAAGTTCAATTCTCAAAGAAGAAGTAACTGAGGAAGACATCGCACGTGTAGTTTCCAAATGGACTGGAATTCCGGTAAATAAAATGCTTGAAGATGAAGTATACAAGCTCGCACGTATGGAAAGTGAGCTTGGTAAACATGTAGTAGGGCAAGAAGAAGCAATTACAGCAGTTGCAAACGCCATCCGTAGAAACCGAGCGGGAATTTCAGAGGAAAAGCGTCCAATTGGATCCTTTATCTTCATGGGTCCAACAGGGGTAGGAAAAACTGAACTTGCAAAAACACTTGCTGAATTCCTGTTTAACGATCGAGATGCGCTCGTGAGAGTAGACATGACAGAATACATGGAAAAGCACGCAATCAGTAAAATGGTCGGCTCTCCCCCAGGGTACGTTGGTTTTGACGAGGGCGGACAACTCACTGACATTGTTCGACGAAAACCATATTCAGTCATTCTATTCGATGAAATCGAGAAAGCACACCCAGATATTTTCAATATCATGTTACAAATCTTAGAAGATGGACACTTGACTGATGCCAAGGGTCGCAAAGTGAACTTCAAAAACACGGTCATCATCATGACGAGTAATATCGCAAGCGACTTGATTGTCCAGATGGGCAAACGTGGAGAATTCGGATTTGGAGAAAAAGGAAAAGGAGCTAATGCACACAAACAATCAGAAGAAGCAATGAATAAACGAATCTTTGACGCACTTCGCGAACAATTCAAACCAGAATTCTTGAACCGAGTCGATGAAATTATTGTCTTCCATCCGCTGAAGGAAGAGCAGATACGATCAATCGTAGACCTCCAGCTTGAACTCGTGATGAGACGACTTGAAAAACAAAAAATTAAACTCGAAGTTACAGACAAAGCAAAAGACTGGCTCGCTAAAAAAGGATACGATGAAAATCTAGGAGCTCGCCCACTCAAGCGCGTGATCCAGACTGAATTACTTGATAAACTTGCAATGAAGATTATTGAGAAGACTGTGGGTGAAGGTGATACAGTGACCATAGACGTATCAAAAGATGGACTGGAAATTGGATAATACAAATTAAAACCGCTCGCCTAAAGCGAGCGGTTTTAATAATTTCAGCAAAACACAGATCACACAGAATTCTATTTTTAATTTGGAAATAATTTATTCCCCTCTTCATCATACAGATGAATCGCAAGCACCGGACACACTTGTGCCGCCATCATGATGGTATCCTCGTCCGCACTATCAGGATCTGTCACATACGCAAGATTCCCATCATCCATCTGGAATACCCCCGGAGCCACAACGACACAAGATTGTGCTCCAATACATGCTTGTCGATCGACAACCACACGACGAATCTTACCGCCTTTGCGGATTTTCATTGAAATCTCTTCGGGAAGATTGTCGGGAAGTTTTGGTTCGTTAGACATACCTTATTTCTTCCACTCAGCACTACGAATTATATCACTAAGCACATCAAAATCAAACGATAAACTATTGAAAATATACGTGTGCTTATCACCAAAAAAAACCGAAACAGTACCATCAACCATTGAATGGTCATCAGTATATCCCAAAATAGTCAATATTTTTGAAGGATCCTCCAATGAAGGCACAGACTGAACTCTCAGACTGTCATAATAAGATGGGTCAAGATTAAGCTCAGCCAGGTACGTCTCAATTGTTTTAGGTTTACCGACCAATAGATAGGTATCACCTCTTACCGCATCACAATTACCTTCCCAGCCTTCAGGATGGACATACACCGAACCAAAATCAATTCGAGCTTCATACCCATTATACTCGCCAGGCCACACAGAATAGGGATTAACTTTTTTAAAATCAGTGCCCCACCGTTCGTTGAACGGTAGTTTAATTCTCAATTCATCATTTTCAAAAGTGACAAAAGAATCTGGTGCATCATGATTAAAGTCAGGACAATCTTTGACATCAGCCGTAAAAACATCGTCTGTATCTTGTACAGTAGCTTCCCTATTCGACAATGCACGTGTAGAAGAAACTACATTTGATTCACCCCCGTATGTCCGTATCAACCATGCATCATTGGACGTCTTATTTGAATACGGCGTCGAAGATACAATAATTAACCTGTCCTTGTTCAAAAACTCCTTCACAGTAGTAGTAACCGTTACCATTTTGGTTTCCACTTCACCATTATTTTTATTTTGAGGCTCAGAAAAGAATCCATTAAAAGAAAAAATTAATAATACAGACAATAGGATATTGACAAAAACACTAATTGCAAGAAAAAATATTGTATTTTTAAATTCCATAAAAAAATTATAAATCATCCAAAAAATCATCAGAAAGATCAAGTTGTGCAGAAATGAACTTACAGTACGGTCCACCATTTTCCTGTTCGATTTTCGCTACGATATTTTCAGGAGTACTATACGAAAAAATTTGAGTTTCGTCAACGATTACGTTTACTGCCTTTTCACACTGATCAACACAACCACAAGGCTCTACTGCAGAGTCATATTTTTTCTCAAGTACCCGAAGAACCTCTTCAGCTCCTTCAGCTATACAATCCCCTCCGCAACACACTTCGATTTTCTTTGGTTGTACATTCATAATTTGAATTTTAGCTGTCATTCCGAGCGACCAAGTCTTCGAGTGAGTCGAGGAATCCCTTGTTTATAGTAGATATGGGCGTAATACAAGGGATTCCTCGAGTCGTCGGTTGCACTCCTCACTCGGAATGACACGGGGACGTGTCACACCCCCATCGCAGCACGCAAATCTGGTGGCGCTACCCATGGTGGATCAAAAGTCACATCAATATGAACAGACTCTCGTTCAAACCCAAACGACATGATTGCTTCACGTATCTCATCCGTGAGTTGCGGACCAAATGGACAAAATGGTGTGGTGTACGTCATAGTTACTTCAACTTTATTTTTCTCAGTGTCGACACGTACATCATAAATAAGTCCCATAGTAACCACATCTACATGGACCTCAGGATCAAATACTGTTTTTAATTTTTCTAAAATTTCTTTTTGTGTAACCATACGATGAATGGAACACTGATTTAACGGATTGAACAGATGGTCACGGATAAATACAATTAAATCCGTTGTAATCCGTTAGATCCGTTAGATCCGTGTTCTATTTAAAATTATTGTACCCGCTCTTCTCCACCTCATGTGCCAATTCTGGTCCCCCACTCCTTACAATATTCCCATCAATCATGATATGGACTACATCAGGAACTACATAATCAAGAATACGATTGTAATGAGTAATTAAAAGAACACCAGTCTTCTCATTTTTAAATGTCTTAATTCCTTCGGATACAATTTTCAATGCGTCGACATCAAGTCCCGAATCAGTCTCATCGAGTACAGCGTATGTTGGTTCAAGTACCGCTAGCTGCAAAATCTCAGCCCGCTTCTTCTCTCCCCCAGAAAATCCCGTATTCACATATCGAGTCGCAAATGTTGGATCCATTCCAAACTCTTTTATTTTTTCAACCAATTTTCGGTGAAACTCAAGAGGATTCACCGTAGCACCTTTGAGCGAATTATACGCTAGACGCAGGAAATTAGAAATGGTAACTCCTTCAATTTCTGGCGGATATTGCATCGAAAGAAACAATCCATGCTTTGCTTTCTCATCCGTAGACATATCAGTAACATCAACCAAATCAACAACGATCTTCCCATCAGTGATCGTATATTTCGGATGTCCAAGCAAGGTATTTGCCAATGTTGATTTGCCAGAACCATTTGGCCCCATGATCGCATGCACTTCACCTGGTTTAATTTCAAGATTCAGACCTTTCACAATTGGCTTTTCTTCTACTGACACGCGTAGATTTTGTATTTGTAACGACATAAGGTTGGGTTAATAGAACGCTGATTACACGGATAGCACGGGTTACCACGGATTAAATCCGTCCAAATCCGCTAAATCCATGTCATCTGTGTTCTATTGCTTGAGTAAAAGCTCTATATATGAGCAGCACACATTTTTCACGATTGATTCCTACATTAATTCCTAATAGTTCAAAAACATCCGCATCAGTCATTTGTGTTACTTCATCTAAACTCTTATTCTTAATATGCTCAGTAAACAATGACGCCGATGCTTGTGATATTGCACATCCAACTCCTTCATGTCCCGCATCTATCACTTTTCCACCCTCTATCTTTACATATATCGTTATCTCATCTCCACAAGTAGGATTGTTCTTATGTGCTGAATACGTTGCATTTTCAATCTTTTTCTTGTTCTTCGGATTACGATACAGATCAAGAATATATTCTTTGTAAATTGTCTCCATTCCTGTATCCATATATTATTTCTTAAATGCATTAGCCAAATCAGCAAGTGCACTATCCAGTCGCTGAACATCTTCTTCATTCGTATACATACCAATCGAAACACGCCCGGTTCCCTGTGGAATCCCAAGTAGATTGATCAGTGGCATCGTACAATGATGACCAGCGCGAATCGCAATGTTTTTTTCATTCAAAAATCCGGCGATATCATGAGGATGTATCCCCTCAATTACAAACGACACCACACCAATTCGTTTATCTAAATCACTGGTTCCAACTAATTTTCCATATCTCGAAACAACTTCAACCAATTTTCTAGTTACATTTTTCTCATGTTCAACAATACTTTCCCATCCGATACTTTGAATAAAATCAAGCGCCGCACCTAATCCAATTACTCCCGCAATATTCGGAGTTCCAGCTTCAAATCTTCGTGGAATTTCTGCCCACGTAGTTTTTTCATACGTCACTATATCAATCATATCCCCACCAAATACAGATGGGTCGAGCTTTTCTAAAGCACTATATTTTCCATATACAATTCCAACTCCCGTAGGACCATACATTTTATGCCCCGAACAAACCAGAAAATCACAATCCAATATTTTTACATCAATCTTCATATGTGCCGTAGACTGTGCCGCGTCAACAATAACAATCGTCCCAACTTCATGTGCAAGTTTGGTAATCTTTTCAATTGGCAAAACAGCCCCCAATGTATTTGAAACATGTGCAATACTTACCATTTTTACTTTGTTATCAAAATATTTTTCCAAATCAGGATCAAGTTCAAATGTCTTTTTATTAACTGGAATAAAACGAAGAATCGCTCCCGTTCGTTTTGCAAGTTCCTGCCATGGAATCAAATTCGCATGATGCTCAAGTTCAGTCAATAAAATCACATCACCTTTGGTAATCAAATGTTCAAGCCCATACGCAAGCTTATTTATCCCATCAGTCGTACCAGACGTAAAAAATATTTCATTTTTCTCAGCGCCAAAAAACTTCGCCACCCGCCCTCTCACCTGTTCATACGTAGCACTTGCCTTTTCACTATCAGCATATACACCGCGATGAATATTCGCCCGATACTGCTCATAATATTCACACATAGATACAACAACACTATCCGGGGTAAGCGAACTAGCTGCACTATCAAAATACGTGTATTCAGGGCGTTTTCTAAGAATGGTAAATTGTTCTCGTATTTTATTATTCATATAAATGGAACACAGATGACACGGATCTAACGGATTACAACGGATTTAATCCGCGACCATCCGTCCAATCCGTTTTATCCGTGTTCTATTAACAAATCTTTAATTCTCTTTAAGACATCATTTTTTGTATCTTCATCAGGAATAAGATCAAGACATGGTGACAAATGACCCACAACAAACAATTCAGTTGCAGTCACTGTATCCATTCCCCTGCTCTGCATATAGAATAATTTTTCACGATCAATATGTGCAGTTGTGACTCCATGCGAACATTTTACATCACTATTCTCAATTTCAAGATTTGGTACTGCATTCACCTCGGCACTATTGGATAATACGAGACTATCTTCTTTTTGATACCCCGTACATCCAACAGCCTTCTCATCAATATGAATCAATCCCTGGTACATCGCGCGTGACTTACCTTCTAATACTCCTTTGGTAAGTATATCAGAGGTAGTATGAGATGCGAGGTGATACATTGAATGATACATATCTACAATCGTATTCCCCGAAAGCGCAAAAAGTCCTTTTACCTCTGCACGGCTCCCTGGTTCATATAAATAGGTTCGAATATGAGACTGAATCAATTCTCCTTCAACAGTTCCCTCTATCCATTTAATCAAAGAATTTTCTTGTACATACGCATTTCGAAGCACCGTTCGCATATTCGTATTTTCTGGATGTGCGACAAAAGTTACTTCAGCGCCCTTCCCTACTACCAGATCAAGTGTATACCCAAGATACGAGGTTCCTGTAATTGTTTCTACAATAGTCACTTTCCCTCCATCTTCTACAGTAATAACAACATGCGTTCGTGAAGCATTTTTAATATCTAACGAAAGATTATGTGTAGTCAGTACATTTGTATTTTTAATCGTAAAATAACATTCATCAGTCGGTTGTGCATGCACCAGATTAAAAAGCGGAAAGTCAGTAAGATGCTTAGCTACAATTGAATTAAGTTTCTCATTATTTTCTAGAATTGATTGAAGTACATTTGTATTACCAATTTCAGAATCAGATAGCATTACCACACTAGAGCCACGTTCAAAATTAAGCGTATCATAAGCTATCGGCTCAAAGTTCATGAGCATTCCTATACCGTAATGGATTGTATAGGGAGTGGATTGCATAGTTGACTTTTGTATAAATAATACTTAGTATGTGGTGAATCGGACACGTTCACCGTCCGACGGAGGAAAAAACAATGGCGTTCAAAATCCTGATGGAGATCAAGGGCTTCAAACCGGAGGACGAACTGTACGCGCGGGAGTGGGTCAAAAGAAAAATTGAAGAAACAGCTAAGGATCTCAGGGAAAACCCCGAACCGATCTACATCTTCAACGAGGATGGTGATCTTACTCACGGCACATTCACCGTGGAGATTACCATATCAGAAAAAGACGGCGATCTCATGGTCATCTTCGAAGTCCTCAAGACGACCAAGGAGCCTGATCGCGACGTCTGGGCCATCGGCTCCGGGCTCCCGGAAGACGACTGAACCTACACACTCATGACACGACAGATAGTGGTAGAGTTCACAGACGACGACAAGGAAGGCTGGATCCGCTACATTGCTCGTATCACGAGCTACCAACGCGAAGCGAGGCGTAGTCCACACGCCAAGCCACTCAACCGGACAGCCAGGATCATCAGCCAAGATGACAGGCACTCCCGCATCAAGGTGGACCGTGTCGAAGACTCGTATGAGCCGGGTCCGAGCTTCGGAGGGCATAGCGAGGAGCCTGCAGACGGTGACAACGAGTAGCCTCGACAGCAGCAGACGCCGCGCGCTGCGCCAGACAAGTCACCCATTCGGGATCGACGACTCTGGCGTGGCGCTTCTTAATTTTAAAATAATGTTACATACATGTGTTTATCCCACACTTCCTTCCATCTCAAGCTCAATAAGTTTATTCAGCTCAAGCGCGTATTCGAGTGGAAGTGATTTAATAACTGGTTCAATAAATCCTGATACCACCAGATTCATCGCAGCTTCTTCTGATAGTCCACGTGATTGCAAATAAAAAATCTCGTCATCCCCTATTTTTCCTACTCGTGCTTCATGTGCAATATCAGTCGAGCTGTTATTGATCTTCATATACGGATATGTGTTTGATATCGCATCGTCACCAATAAGCAATGCGTCACACTCAACCGATACTTTAGACCGCTCTGCACTCTTTGCAACTTTCACCAGTCCGCGATACGTCGTGATTCCTCCGTTGACTGAAATTGATTTTGCTTTGATCGTAGATTTGGTATCCGGAGCCACATGAATTGCTTTGGCACCCGTATCCTGATTCTGCCCAGGTCCGGCAAATGCAACCCCGAGACTATCTGACCGAGCTCCCCTGCCACGAAGTACAGACGACGGGTACAACATCGTCGTACCCGATCCCATATTTCCATTCACCCATTCAATCACCGCTTCTTCATCAACTAGCGCACGTTTAGTATTTAAATTATACGTATTCTTTGACCAGTTCTCGATTGAGGAATATCTGCATCGTCCACCTTTTTTGACAAAAATTTCCACTCCTCCAGCATGAAGGGAGTTAAAATTATATCGAGGAGCAGAACATCCTTCGATATAGTGAAGCCCTGCTCCCTCATCGACAATAATAAGTGTATGTTCAAACTGCCCGCCTTTTTCCGCATTCATTCGAAAATATGCTTGCAAGGGCAAATCTACTTTTACATTTTTTGGCACATAGATGAATGTTCCACCAGACCATACCGCAGCGTGCAACATGATAAATTTATGATCATTGATCGGAATACATTGTGTCATGAAATATTCCTTCACAAGATCTGGATACTGCTGCACAGCAACGTCCATATTTTCAAATATGACGCCCTTTGCTTTCAAATCATCCTTAATCCGGTGATACACCACATCACTATCATACTGTGCACCTGCTCCACCGAGCTGAGTTCGCTCAGCCTCGGGAATTCCAAGTTTTTCAAACGTTTTCTTAATATCTTCTGGCACCGTATTCCAGCTCGTTGATTCTCCTGTATTTGGACGTGCAAAATAAACAATCTCATTCAAATTAAGACGAGATAAATCAGGCCCCCAGGTAGGGAGAGTGGTTTTTTTAAAATATTCAAAAGCCTTGAGTCGTTTTTCAAGCATCCAGCCAGGCTCATTCTTCTGCTCTGAAATTTCTCGAACAATATGTTCAGTCAGCCCCGGTGCAGTCTTAAACTTAGACGTATCAACATTTGCTGAATCATACAGTGTTCGATCAATCGAAAAATGTGGTTGAAATTTATTAGCCATAATTAAGCGTTCATGTTTCGAACTTTTTCTACAATACCTGGTAAAACTTTTAGAATAGTATCAATTTCTTTTTCGGTCGTATGTTTGCCTAAAGTGAATCGAATCGCACTGTTTTTTCTTGGTTTATCATACCCACACGCTTCCAAAACATGTGATCCCAACCGAGAATCTTCTGCACACGCCGAGCCAGTACTTACACATATCCCCTGTGCGTCCAAATACAAAACCAATGCTTCACCTGGAGCTCCAATGAAAGAAACGTTGAGACTATTTGGAAGTCGACGTTCATCACTTATTTGAGGACCATTCAGAATAACATCAGACACATTCTGTTGTATCCCACTCCAAAAACGATCACGCATCATCATTATTTTTTCATATTCTGAATTCTCTGGAATTAATTTAATCGCTTCAGTAATACCTACGACCATTGCCATATCGATCGTTCCACTCCGCTTATTCCCCTGTTGTCCACCACCAACAATCAACGGCTCAATTTTAACTCCGCGTCGCATATACAAAATTCCCGAAGACTTGGGTCCATATATTTTTCCACCATTGCACGACAATGCATCGGCATGTAATTTTTCAACCGATGATTCAAGATACAATACACTCTGACACGCATCTACATGAAACAGCGGATACACTGTTTTTTCTTTTTTTCGATATTTCAAAATTTCTCGTCCAATTTCTTCAATCGGTTGAATTGATCCGATCTCATTATTCGCATGCATAATAGAAATAAGAATCGTATCTTTTCGGACAGCATTAACTACATCTTTAACTGAAACAAACCCATACTCATCAACGGGTAGGTAAGTGATCTCATAGCCATTTTTTTCAAGAGTACGTACTGATTCAAGCACCGCACTATGTTCAATTTTTGTGGTAATAATATGCTTTCCTTGTGTTGCATGAGCCCGGGCAATTCCAAAAATCGCAGTATTAATTGATTCACTTCCCCCGCTTACAAATGTAATAGTGTCAGGGGTAGTATGAAAAAAATCAGCGACAGTTTTTTTGCATTCTGAATACTTATCTGCCAATTTTTTTGACGATTCATACAAAGATGAAGGATTGGTAAAAAATTCTGAAAAATATGGTTTCATTGTATTAAAAATTCGATCGTCGGTCGGAGTTGTAGCAGCGTAATCAAGATAAATAGTTTTTGCAAAAATAGACATAATTTGAAATATTATGATAAAACAAATCGCGAACCAAGTAATTCAGCAATTTCATTCTCAACAGATCGAAGACCATGCTTTGCTGTACACATAACCTCAAGTCCACATTTTTCTTTCTTAGTACACGCAAGTACAGAAAATGGTCCTTGTACCGCCTCAATCACTTCTCGAAACGAGATAGTCGACGCAGATTTCAACAATCGATATCCCCCATTGATTCCACGAACCGACTCAATCAATCCAGCTTCACGCAAAGACTTGGCAATCCGTTGTAAAAAAAGGAATGATATGGTACTTTGTTTAGAAAAGACACGCAGACTCAAAAGCTCACTTTCTTTCAACTTTGAAAGTGCCAATATGAGCTCCACCGCGTAGTCAGTTTGTTTACTTATTGAAAGCATAGTGTATTATTGCAAAATTCATACTTTTGTAGTATGATATACGAATTAATCTCGATTGTCAATCGTTATGAATGAATTCAAAAGCAATCTAATAGAAAAAAAATATCTAACCGAAGATGTACTTCAAATTCGCTTAGATAAGCCACAAAACTTTGATTTTCAGGCTGGTCAATTTATCCAAGTTATTGCCCCGCATGGAGAAAAGTATGTGTTTCGTTCATACTCTCTCTCATCTACAGCAAAAGACAATTACCTAGAACTCTGTGTTAAACTCTACGACACAGGTATTGCTTCAAAACTCTTTCAAATTTCAAACCCAGGTGACACAATCTCCTTCCGTGGACCAGTAGGAAGATTTATGGTACATTCCACTAACAGCAACCTCTATTTTATAGCTACAGGTGTAGGTTTGGCACCGATCATAGGAATGATCAAAGACGAATTAGAAAACAAAAAAAACAAAAACGCCATACATCTCATTTTCGGAGTACGATTTGAAAAAGATATTTTCTGGGTAGACCGACTGGAAGAACTACAAAAAAAATATCCAAACTTTAGCTACTCGATCACAATTTCACGCCCTGAAGAGACATGGACTGGGGTTCGGGGACGCGTGACCGAACACCTGCCTATAGACACTTCAGATCTCCATGCATTTCTCTGCGGAAACGCTGATATGGTAAAAACAGTCCGAGAAATGCTTACAGTTCGAGGAACGGATACAAAAAATATTCATTTCGAGATATTCTAAAAAACCTCCCGCATGGGAGGTTTTTTGTTTTAACTTACTAATACTCTTAAAAAGGTAACGTCAGATTTACTCCACCCTGCACACCCTGTTGTGTCACAGCTTTAGGCTTGGGTTCAAAGTTAACAGGAAATGGCTGGATCTCTCCTGTAAGCGTTGGGAAATATAACATCTTATTCTTGCGACCAAAATCATAAATCTCTTTGGTCACTTTTACATCCTGCTCACAGTATTTTTTAATCAAATCAATCTTCCCCTCTTTATACCACTCCATTGCCTGGAGTCCGTCAGCACTTTTCTCAATCTGCAGAGTTGCTTTTGCAAGATCATTCAATTTGAAACGTTTCCCTGCAGAATCTTTTACTACCTTCAACAAATCAAGATGTGGAAATTGTGAAATATTCCCAGCGTAATATTTTTTCAACACAGCAAGGTCAAAAGATTCACTGTTAAATCCAATCAGGCGTTCAGCTTTTTCAAAGATCGGCCACAATGCATTGAGCTCGTGTTCATCAAATGATCGATACGAATCAGTTTCATATTCATACACCGAGACCACTGTCACTTTGAGCGTATCGAATTGTCTAATGTCCCCAATCGTCTCAATATCGAATACTACTTCTTTTGACATAATTAATGAGTTTACTGAGTTTTTTGAGTTAATTAAGTTAACTAAGTAAATTTCCTATTTTTATTTTTTAGAATAATGTACTACTGCTTCTTAAACTTAACACTAAATATTGGCTCGTAATTATTCTTGTACTCATCTGATAATTCAAAAGTTTCACCTTTCATCATCTTCGTCAACGCCATGTCATTAAGCATTTCAGTATCAGATTCAATATCAATCTTCAAATCATCAAGCTTCTGCATTTCACTTGAAAAACCTTCCTTAATCGCTGTCTCTACACGTTTCTTATTCTCACGAAGAGTTTTCATTTTTTCCATCAATTCTTGATACTCACCATTTGAATCAAGCGCATCTCTAAGCATCACTTTAATATCCTTCATCTTCTTTCTCGTTTCTTGAATGCGATTGAAAATTGACTGTATGTCTTGTTCCATAGTATTGAAATTTATGTAAGTGAACAATAGTGTATCATTTTAAAAAACAATGAGCAACTATCAATGTAATCTGAATTTACCAGATAACTAGACAACCAGTAAACCAGACAACTACAACCGATCCTTATACTTCACAACCTCACCTTCAAACCCTACCCGATGCTCCTCGCTAATCGGATCACCTGGAGGGAACTCAACCTTAAGTGGATTAACCAGTGTTCCATTTTGTCTGATCTGATAATGAAGATGAGGTCCAGTGGAGAGTCCAGTTGAACCTACGTATCCAATCACCTGCCCCTGCACTACACGGGTTCCCGATTTGATACCTTTGGCAAATGCAGATAAATGCGCATATTCAGTCGTAAATTTATCATTATGTTTGATACTCACAAAATTTCCATATCCACTGCTATTCCATCCTGCAAAGGTCACCGTACCATCACCTACAGCCATAACTGGTGTCCCAATTGCCGCCGCATAATCAATCGCCAAGTGAGTGGTATTTCTACCCAAAATTGGATGGAACCGAGCTGTGGTATAGCCCGAAGTAATACGTTTATACTCAAGTGGTGCCCGCAAAAATGCTTTTACCATTGATTCACCTTTTTCATTAAAATACGACGGCTTCCCTTCTTCTTGTTCATATAAAAATCCATACAACTCTTCTCCACTGTTTACAAACTTTCCCGCACGAACGAGACCTGTACCAGCATCTACTCCATCTCGTTTTCGTTTTTCATATATAATTGAAAAAGTGTCGCCATACTGAACTTGAGTCGAAAAATCAATCGTCCAGGCAAATGTATCAGCAAATTGCATAATCACTGCATCAGGAATTCCAAGTGCGAGCGCGTCCAAATACATAGATGAAGAAACAACTCCCTCGATCACCACTTCCTCAACCTCATACTCAATTGGAATAATTTCTACCCGAGCGTCAGCAAAATAAAAACGAACGATTGAATCACGGTCTCGTTCGTAGTCTAGATATACGGTGTTACCATCCTCATTTTTTGCAAGCGTCAGTGGTTGACCTACCTTTACTCGAGTAAAATCATAGGTAGACGACGCTCGATCAAGAATTTCAAGCATTTTTCCGTAATCAATACCCAACGCATTTGTCGCAATGCCAAATGTATCCCCTTCGCCAATAACATGTGTTTGAAGTACAAATTCAGGCTCCACCACCTGTACCGGAGTAGTTGCAGTAAGAGAGGTGTTTACTATTTTCTCACCTCGAGTATCCCCGCTTTGAGCTACAAAAAAATAACTCAATCCTCCGAAGACTGAAAGTATGATAACAATGATGATGATTTTAAAGCTCATAGAGAGTATAAAAACACCATCTCATAGTATCAAAAATCATAGGTCATGTCATTCTGCTTGAAAAAATAGCTTAGTTGAGATAATATTGAAGTTATCTACGTTTTTACATCATTCCCGTCCCGACGCGTCGGGAGGAATCTAAGATCCCCGTTTTCACGGGGATGACATATACTATATGCCCATCTCAACTGCCTTCTTTGGAACCCACGAATTTGGAGTAAAAATATTGGAATCACTTGCGAAAGATGCTCGTTTTTCAATTAATCTCGTTGTAACCCAACCAGACAAACCAGTAGGGAGAAAACAGGTACTCACTCCCCCACCAGTAAAAGTTTTGGCAAACACATTAGGAATTAAGACTGAACAACCAGAAAGTCTCAAAAACTTCCATCTTGAAAAAGAGGCATATGATGTTGCAGTCACCGCGCAATATGGATTACTTATTCCTTCGCATTTATTTGAGGAAACTAAACATGGATTTGTAAACGTACACACCTCGCTTCTTCCAAAATATCGTGGTGCTTCACCAATTCAAACAGCCCTCATTAATGGTGAAACAGAAACGGGTGTGACTATTATGATTATGGACGCTGGAATGGATACTGGAGACATTCTTTCACAAGAAAAAATTCCAATTGACGAAAATGATACCTATCCCATACTCGATAAAAAATTAGCGACTACGGGTTCCAAATTACTTCTTGAAACTTTGCCAGAATATATCGCTGGAAAAATTGTTCCTCAAAAACAAGATGAAGCAAAAGTGACGTTGTGCAAAAAACTTTCACGTGATGATGGAAAAATTGAATGGAGTAAAACAACAGAAGAAATTTACAACCTCTACCGAGGTACTACTCCATGGCCTGGAATTTGGACCGTACTCGATGAAAAACGAGTAAAACTATTAGAAATCAAGCCTGCACAATTTTCTCTAGAGCCTGGTCTAATACACACCGCTAAAGACAAAATATACGTGGGCACAAAAAATGGCTCAGTCGAAATCACCAAAATACAATTTGAAGGAAAGCAGGTGTTGAATGTGAACGCCTGTCTCGCAGGATACTGGCTGACACTTGATAAACAAAAATTTGTATAAATAAAAAAACCGATACATGATCGGTCGTTAAACAAACGGGTGGACTGGAGAACGCGGAGGATTACTCCTCCACGTTCTCCAGCGAATTCGTCTTATCTCGATGAGTGCACAAATCAGGTTAAGTGGATACAGGCTACCGCATACCGATACCCCAGGATAGTCACCGCACGCTGTGCGATACCGGTAGAGTGACAGGCGGAGCAACAAATACACCACCCAATCGTGGAATCAGGGAGTCCAACAAATTCGTCCCGTTTATATCATATATATAAAAAACTTTCAAGTAGTCAATCTGAAATCACATGTTTATGTAAAATAATCTGCCGAGCACGCTCATAGTCTGCGACTTTTGAGCGAATACCAGGTAACCACCGAAATGGCTTTGCATAGGCAATAGATGGCAGCCACGAACTTATTCCACCAGTAGCTTGTACCTGAAATAATGTCTTATCAATCCATACACCTTTTTTTCCAGACTCAGCGATCGTTAGCCACAAATCCCAATCTTGGAATCGTTTCAAAGACTCGTCCCATTGAATACTATCTTTTTTTCTAATAAGCGAGGTCGTAGTAATATAATTTTTCTTTTTCAATTCTTCAAAAGAAAATGACATCCCTCGAAATAACTTTTTTCCAAATAAAAAATTTGAATACGCAAATGACGCGTCTTTATTTTTCTCTAACGCTTCATACATTGTATGAAGCATTTTAGGTTCACCAATCACGTCTGCGTCCCAGAATATAACAAACTCACCTGACGCTTCAACAAGCCCTCTATTTCTCGCAACAGGCGCACCTTTATTTTCTTGTCTAATATACAAAAAACTTCGTCCTTCACTTTCGTATGCAACTCGAACATTCTCAAATACTGAAAAAACATCCTCACTACTTCCATCATCAACAACAATAATCTGCAATACGGAATATGTTTGAGAAACAAGAGAAGTAAGTGAGTGCAAAAAAACTTCCCGACGATTATACACAGGTACAACCACACTTATGAGCTCCATAACGAATGTATTTCTTTTTTTTCACCACCTCGAAGCTCAAGAGCTTCACGTACGACCACTCGATCATCCCATGGAATTACATTCCCACCTGCAACACACATAGCCTGTTCGCTCCCCTTCCCTGTTACCAAAACTATATCCCCCGCTTCAGCCATCATAATCGCACGTTCAATAGCTTCTCTTCTATCCTCAATTAAAAATAAATCCTTACCCGTTATCTTACCTTTCCGTTCAACAGCACTAGACACATCATGCATAATCAAAAGTGGATCATCATCATAAGGATCTTCGTCAGTTACAAAAACAATATCAGCATGTTTACCGACGTATTCACCTACACTAAACCTACGAGATTTATCACGCCCTCCACCAGTCGAACCAAACACATGAATAATGCGCCGTGGTGCCAATTTAGCAACTACGGTATAGAGTGCTTCGATGGCCTTTGGTTCAAATGCATAATCCACAATAACTTTAAATCCATATTTTTCCGCCTGCACAATAAATTCATTTCGCCCTGGTGCATTCGTGCATACTCGGGCTGCATGAATAATCTTATCCCATGTAGTACCTAAAATTGACAATACACTAAATACAATTGCACAGTTCTCTGCATTATGCTCTCCATAGAGTGGTACACAGACCTCATGTCCATCAAGTGAAAAAGCAATTCCTTTTTGCTCACTTCGAGTATCCGAAAGAAGAAAATAATGATCAAGATCATCAATCATCCGCACCCCACGTCCAAATGCATAAGTATGATCAAAGGATCCTTGTGATAAAAATTCTGGAGCATGTACTGAATCACCGTTTACTAAAGCAATTTTTGATATATATTCAGTTCCCGGTCGAGTAAGTAACGGAAATCCAAGTGCGTCAGCATTTTTCTTAGTTCTCCCAAATCGTGCAATATAACGAAAAATAGATAATTTTGCTTTTTTGTAATTATCAAAGCTACCATGAGATTCAATATGTTCAGGGTATAAATTCGTGAGAATAATCATGTCATAATTAATAAACTCATGACGATGCTGGACTGCTCCCTCTGAGGTAGTTTCTACAATAGCAATTTCACAACCCTTCGTAACCATTTCTCGTAAATACTTCTGAATCTGTGTACGACCTAGCATGGTCATCTTTTGGTTATTCAACTTATTAACTCCCGCAATCTGAAAATCAATCGTAGAAAGTGATCCGACGCGATACCCCAATGCTTCGAGCATATTGCGAAGCAAAAAAACCGTCGTAGATTTTCCACTCGTTCCAGTAACACCAATTACCAAAAGTTCATTTGATGGATGCCCATACCGAACTGCACCATACCACGCAAATACTAAATGACGAAGGTTGAGAACGTTTTTTGGTACATATTTTTTGATCAATTTTTTAATCTTTTGAAGCATACACCATTTATGCAGTAGGATTACGAAGTGATAACTCATAGACCACATGCTCCAATTTGTGCACCGCAGTCTTTGCTTGATCAAATTTATTTCGAAGATAACTGGTGAGATTGCATTCTATAAGCTCACCAATAATTTCTTCGGCAGCTTCGGCACATGCAGTTACCGTTTTTGTATCTCGTGCAGTCGCAGCCTTAATTGCAAAACGATAAAGCTCACCTGGCACGTCAGTGAGACCTGCCACGTAGGATTCGGAAGAAATTTTAATTCCTTTTACTTCACCAATTTTATGCGTCGTTACAAATTGATAAAATAATTCAGCTTCCACAAATTCTTCAAGCGCAGCTTTGTATGCACCCTCTTCGAGCGCTCGAGTATCTTTACCAAACTCTTTTGAGATTTTAACAAGAAGCGTTTTTGAAGCTACTATTTTCTCCTTCGCTTCCTTAACCTGATCACGATGAAGAGAAAAAATTGCCCGCTTTGCTTGAAACAATGCATCATTTGAATCCTTAATCACTCGCTGACGAATTTCAGCGTATGTAAGTAAGTCTTTTCTAATTTTTGAGAGAAGCGAGGTGTTGAGCATATATAATTAGACTAATTTTTGTAATAATTTAATTGCAGGATAGACGATGTGGTGACAATTTTTTTTATTCAACTTAGAAAGTGGAGCCCATTCAATCTGAGCAATCTCATTTGGATTTTCACTACTATTAATACCTTCCTTGTGCTGCTTTTGAGAAACCAACTTTGCTCGATAGACCAAGTTTACTGATCGATAAAATCTTTTCAAAGTACGATGATAGAAATTACTCTCTGCTATATAAAATGGCATTTCGGACACCGATTTAATTCTATATCCTGTTTCTTCATAACACTCGCGAATCATACCTTCGGCAATCGTCTCATGTGGCTCAACACCACCGCCTGGCAGCTCATATAATGTATTCCATGTAGGAATATTAACTAAAAGCTTATTATCTTTCGAAAGAACCAAAGAATACACAGAAATTCTCCAGTGGATCTTTTCGTTTTTTGGCAGTTTATACTCCTTTCGATTTGCATCTAAAAAAATCATATACCTTATGCTTAGTATAGCTAATTCTACACAAAATACAAGGAGCTTTTTATTGTCATTCCGAGCAAGGAGTGCATCCGACGAGTCGAGGAATCCCTTGATTTAAAGTAACATCTACTTAATGCAAGGGATTCCTCGACCCCCCCCCTCGAAGACTCGGGTCGCTCGGAATGACACAAAAAACAAAAACCGCCGTGTTTGGCCCGGCAGTTTTGCGGTGAACTTTTTTCAGTCTGCGTACTTATTATACGCAGGTACACCTGGGATCCCGAAAGTAACTATTCCACTATTCGCATGTAACCTGCTTAGTCAAGTCCTAACTCTGTTGCTACACGCTTGTAACCATTAATTCCAAGTTGTCCTGATGACTGGAGCCCAAATAGTTTCTCATGCATCTCCCACGCCATTCCCTGCTCTTTTGCACATTCAAATGCTTCTGCAGCTTTTTGTGCTTGCGGATGGAATGATAATGGAAAATGTCGGTACGTAAATCTAATCTTATCTCCGTATTCAGTAAGCATCTGCTTGATTGCAGGTTCAAACCTGAGACAATATGGACATTCAAAATCAGAAAACTCTACTACCGTAACTTTTGCATTTTCATTTCCAAGCCATACAGCATCTGGTAATTCAGGTATAGTCGCTTTAATCACTTTTCCAGTTGTTTGATCTTTCAAAAATTCAAGAGTATCTACTGATTTTCCTGCGAGTGTTGCATCAATCACCTGCTTCAATGAGTCGTATGGGAATGCTCCACTTACCAAAACCCCATTCACAAACGTTGCAGGAGTTCCATTCACTCCAATTGAACTTCCAAGCTGGAGATCAGCTGCTACTGCACCAGCTGTTTGTCCAGAATCAAGACACTGACTAAATTCTTCTGGTCCTTCTACGTTACCACTTGCATCAGTCACCACTGTGCCAGGCGTTCGAGTAGTCTTCCCAGACACATTACCACCAAGCATAACGCTCAGTAACACAAAAAAACCAATAGTACAGAGCACCATAATTCCCCCAACGAGTCCAGTAACAAACATTTGTTTAGGTGAAAGCGCATCAAACATGCTTTTCTCTTCAGGCATAAAATCTTTAGATTAATGAATAATAAAAGCTTG
>CAYSXR010000006.1:0-64468 GCA_964435035.1 uncultured Gammaproteobacteria bacterium | reverse complement strand
TTTTTTTGATAACACTTCTTTCAAAATTTCCGCCGCTGTCTTTCCTTCTCCTTCAATATTTTGAAGCATACTCCTTGATTCGTCCTTAGTATATCCCATAGAAATCAGTCCCTCAACCACATCATCCAACACTCCGTCCATAGGCTTTGAACGAACTGATATTCTTGTACCCAAATCAATCTTACTTTTCAATTCTACCACAAGCCGCTCCGCTGTTTTCTTTCCCATACCTTGAATCGAGGTAAGATAACCCACATCTCCTCTCGCAATTGCATCGCGTATATCTTCGATTGAACCAAGGGACATAATATTCATCGCACTTTTTGGCCCAATTCCAGATACGGTCATAAGAAGCATAAAGAAATCCCTATCTTCAAGCTGTGAAAATCCAAATAATTCTTGACTATTCTCACTTACTTTATGATAAATAAAAAGTGACACCGGAACTCCCGTATTTAATTCAAGAAGTTTGTAAGCTGGAAGCACAACCTCATACCCAAGACCAGATTGTGTTGCCACAATCACACTCTGTTTCGTGCTCCCGATAATAGTTCCTTGAATATGTGCGATCATAATAAATTTCTTAGTACGTTCCCTCCCCTTCTTAGGGGAGGGACAGGGTGGGGTTGCAGGTCGAAGTGCCTACACATGTTTTAGACCGTTTTTATGTTGTTCACTCCGATCCTCAACCCCTACCTGACCTCCCCCTTGGGAAAGGGGGAGGAACCCACTAAAATTCTTTATCTTTTTACCGAGATAAATACGCCACAAGCGTCTCAACACCAAATCCATTTGCACCAGGCCTTAGCCATGGTTTTGCTTTGCCCATAAATATGGCACTTGCTAGATCAATATGCGCCCATTTGTAATCGACGAAAAATTGGAGGAATGCAGCAGCGGTCGAAGCTCCACCAAATGCAGGATTTCCTACTCCACCCAGATTTTTAATGTCAGCAATTTCACTCTTCATAGCTTCACTATATTCTTCACCCAGTGGCAGTCTCCACAATAGTTCCCCCACCCCATCACCTGCCGCAACCAGTTTTTCACACATGCTATCATCGGGAGTAAATATTCCCGATCGTTCTGATCCAAGAGCTCCCATACACGCGCCCGTAAGAGTGGCGAGGTCTATTACTTCTAATGGTTCATATTTCTTTGCATATACCAGTGCGTCTGCAAGAATGAGCCGTCCTTCAGCATCAGTATTCAAAATTTCAACTGTTTTTCCGTTCATTGCCACCAGAATATCATCAGGTCGAAATGCGGTGCCACTTGGCATGTTTTCTGCTGCAGGAATCAACGCTACAATATTTTTTTTGAGTTTGAGATCTGCCGCAGCCTTGATTGCACCAAGTACAGCCGCACCTCCAAGCATGTCGTATTTCATTTCAGACATCCAATTTGCTGGTTTGAGTGATAATCCACCAGAATCAAAGGTAATTCCTTTTCCTACCAACACTGTTGGTTTTTGAGTCTTAGCAGCTCCCCAATATTCTACAATAATAAATTTTGGTTCATGTTCAGATCCTTGCGCTACACCGAGCAAACACCCCATTTTCAATTTTTTAATTTCTGCTTTTCCAAGTATCGTAGCTTTGATCTTACTCTTTTTTGCCATTTCGACAGCTGCGTCAGCTAGATACGTTGGCGTCATAGTACTTGGTGGAGTGTTCCCTAGATGGCGTGCAAAATTCACACCTTCTGCCAGTATTTTGCCATATACAATACCTTTTTCAAAAGCTTTTTTCTCACTTGCATTTACGAGCCCAACGAATTGCACTTCTTCAATCGGAACTGAACGCGCTTCCACATCGGTCTTATGTTCATCATATGCATACGTAGAAATTTCAGCCGCACGCACCAACAGAGAACCCAATCCTTCAATTGTTTCTTTCTTTTTTAAAGCATTCGTAAGTACGAGAGAAACTTTTTTCCATTTTTTATTTTGTGCAATAACAAATGCAGCACCCACACATTCACGTAATTTTTTTACTGAATATTCTTTGTCTTTACCCAACCCTACCAGCATAATGCGAGGATGATTTTTCTCTTCAGTATGCAATACCAATTTTTCCAATTTTTTCCCTGTGAACTCTTCTAATTCTACTGCACCCACGATTTTTTTCCTCACCTCATCAAGTATTCCAAAATTCTTAAGCTCTGCTTCAACTTTTTGATCTTCAAATACCGGAAATAATACTACATTGCACGGTTTTAATTCTTCGATACTTGTGTGAACAGTATATTTCATATGTATTAATTTATTTCTTTTCAATGGTTAGTGAAATCTCTATTCCTTCAATGGAAACTTTAGTATCAGTTTGTTTCTCAGTTAATTCTGTCGCGAGTACTGATTGAGCAATACTATCTTTATAGCCTTCGAACACTGCACGAAATTGTGCATCTTCAGTATACCAGTAAATCACTACCCTATCTTCCACCGTTAACCCTGATTCTTTTCTCATCTGATTTATAGTTCTCACAATTTCTCGTACCAAACCTTCTTTCTTCAGTTCATCAGTTAGGTCAGTATCGAGTATCACGATAAGATCATTTTCTTTTTTTAACCAATATCCACTTGTTTCAGGCATACCAGCAACAACTGACTTTACATTCATTTCATCTGCGATAATTTTTTGTGCAGCATCTGATAGTGTAACCCCATCAAAATATAATGCTGATAGAATTTGTCGTACTTTTATTCCAGCTTGAGCTCGAAGTGCTAAGCCCATTTCTACTACTTTTCGAACATGTTCCATTTCCCCCAACACTTTCTCATCAACTTCTTTCTTATTATACACGGGAAAATCTTCGAGATGTACACTTTCCATTTCTCCTCCCACTTTTTGATACAGAGTTTCTGCAATAAATGGTGTAAATGGTGCCATCACTTTTGATAGAGTTAGTAAAACCGTGTGGAGCGTAGCAAGCGCCGCTTCTTTATCACCAACATCCTCACCCTTGAAACGATCACGGCTTCGTCGCACATACCACTGCGACAATTCAGTGACAAATTCTACAATCGGACGACTTGCCTCAGCTAATTTATACGCTTCCATTCCCTCGGTAACTTCTTTAACCAAAATATTAAGTTTGGAAATAATCCAACGGTCCAAAATGTGTTTACTTTCGACTTTCGACTTTCGACTTTCGACTTTTTCTGCAAACAGTTCATAAAACTCACACACATTCCACAACGTGTTTATGAGTTTGTTATACATTTCTCGTACTCCTGCTTCCGAGAAATTCAGATTCTCTGCTGCCATGACCGGTGAGGTCAACAAATAATAACGTAATGCATCAGCACCATACTTTTCAAGAATCAAATTCGGGTCTGGATAATTCTGTAATTTCTTACTCATCTTTTTTCCATCTTCTGCAAGCACGATTCCATTGACGATTACATTCTTATACGCAGTTTTCCCAAATAATCCTACTGCAAGCACGTGCAAATAATAGAACCATGCACGAGTCTGATCCTGACCTTCTGCAATAAATTCTGCAGGGAAGCTTGCTTCGAATTTTTCTTTATTTTCAAATGGATAATGTACTTCAGCATAGGGCATGGAACCAGAATCAAACCAGGTGTCCAATACATCAGGTACTCGAGTATAGGTCTTACCATTTTTTTCAAACGTAATAGTATCAACAATGTGTTTGTGCAGATCATCTACTTTTTTTCCTGACAGTTCTTCAAGCTCTTTCATGGAGCCAACACATATTGAATCCCCATCAGCGCTCTGCCACACAGGGATGACGGTAGCCCAAAAACGCTGTCGAGAAATAGACCAGTCCCGTGCACCTTCGAGCCATTTTCCAAATCGCCCTTCTTTAATATGTTCAGGAGACCAATTGATTTTTTCCGCTTGCTTCAATGCTTGTACTTTTATTTTCGTGACATTTACAAACCAACTACTCGTCGCGTAATTAATCAATGGAGTATCACAACGCCAGCAATGTGGATAGCTGTGTTCGTATTTTTTCTTTGAAAATAATTTTCCATTATGTGCAAGCCATTTTACAATTTCGACATCAGTCGCCATATGATCTTCTGCCGGTTTCACATGCATGCCCGCAAAATCTGTAACTTTATCAATAAATGTTCCATCCATTTTTACATGTTGAATAAACGGAACATTTTCTTTTTTGAATACTTCATAATCATCAGTACCAAATGCAGGTGCAATATGCACCACACCAGTTCCATCTTCGGTGGTTACAAAATCTGCAGCGACTACACGGAAAGAATTTTTACTATCGGCAAAATATGGGAATAATGGCTCATAGACCAAACCAACCAATTCATCAGCTGAAAGTTTTTTCACCACTTCGTACTCTTTTCCTTCAAAATTAACTTCAACTAATTCTCCCGAAAGAATAAACTGTTCTTCTCCGTTTTTTACCAGAGAATATTCGATATCTTTTCCGACTGCAAGTAGCACATTCCCCGGTAATGTCCATGGAGTGGTCGTCCACGCAAGCATGTAGACATTACCATCGATACCTAGTTTTTCTTTTGCATTTGTAATTTTAAATTTAGCAGTAACTGAAATATCTTTAATATCTTTGTATCCTTCAGTTACTTCTTGCTGTGAAAGCGTCGTCTCACATCGAGGACAAATGTGCATGGGTTTGTATCCATGATAAATCAAATCTTTGTCCCAGAGTTGCTTGAATACAGCCCAGACTGACTCCATGTAGGTATTATCCATGGTGCGATAAGCATGCTTCATATCTACCCAGCGCCCCAATCGTTTGATTGTCTTTTCCCACTCAGGAACGTATCCTAATACTTTTGATCGGCAGAGTTCATTGAACTTTGCCACACCCATTTCCTCAATATCTTTTTTGCTTTTGGTACCAAGTTCTTTTTCAACAATATTTTCAATCGGGAGTCCATGACAATCCCACCCCCATACACGCTCCACCCGTCTTCCTTGCATGGTCCAATAGCGAGGTACCGCATCCTTCATTACACTCGCTACAATATGACCATAATGAGGAAGACCGGTTGCAAATGGAGGTCCATCATAAAACGCATATTGCGTATCAACTGGGCGATTTTCTACTGATTTTCGAAATGCATCAGTTTTGTCCCAATGTTTGAGTATTTCTAATTCTTGTTCTTGTGCGTTATATGGCATATAAAATAAAGTTCAAAATCCAAATTTCAAAGTCCAAAATTTTTACTTTGACATTTTATTGGAACTTTGAAATTTGAACTTGGAAATTAAAAAGCTACCCTATCTGCAGGAGCCAGGCCAGGGGCCGGGCGGTACCATCCTGCTTCTACGATTGGTAGCACTTATTTGCAGCTATTACGGGCATACCCGAGAGGTTCTAGTCCCAATTAAACTGAGATTCTTCCTCTAGCGCTTCTATAATAGAATTTCTGTTGATTGCAGAAAAATGCGCTTCTTTTATTGTAGTGCAACTGTACAAGATTATGTGCAAAAAGTCAAAAATTACAGCCCAAAATTCTTCTTGAGTATTACTTTGTAAATACTATCACGACTTACCATTCCCACTACTTTTCCATTTTCAATCACAGGCAAACGGTTCACATCATGAGCGAGCATGAGTGCACCGGCTTTCATGATGGGGTCATCTGGAGTAACCGTAAGAATATCTCTTTTCATGAATACTTCGACTTTGGTATTTCTAATGTCCCCTGCTTTTGATTCTCTCGACTCCATGTCAGTATAACTTTCAGGACTTTCATAAAAACTCTTATACCACGGGTAGAGTATCCGTACAATATCTTTTTCTGACACAAATCCCACTACACGCTCTTGTTCATCGAGAACCGGAATACCGGTTACCTGATTAGTATACAAAAGACGTCCTACATCCTCGTATGTAGTATTCGGAGTCACGAAAAGCACTTTAGTATCCATCAATTCTTTGACTTTCATATGGTGGGGGTTAAAAGTAAAGAAAAAAATATGGATGAATATGGTTGAATTTTTACTATATTTCTATCATAGCTACAACTTGCACAGCCGTCAAATTATGAGTACACTCCCTTTACCAATTACAATAAACATTGATATACTTTCTTATGCACACAAGCTCTCAAAATTGATTTAGTTTTGGTGTTTGAGCTTTAAGTTTTGAATTTTTTATTTATGTATACAGGACCGCTCTACATCTCAGGAGATCATGGTGGATACGCCCTCAAAAAGCGCCTAGTTCGGTTTATCGAAAATGAACTCAACCGCTCAATTGAAGATATGGGACCACTCGAATTTGTAGAACATGATGACTACACCGAGTATGCGTTCCCTCTTGCAAAACGCATAGTAGCTGAAAATGCACGTGGTATTCTCGTATGCCGGAATGGAATCGGAGTATGTATAGCTGCAAACAAAGTCCCTGGAGTCCGTGCAGGTATTGGATATAATATTGCAGCTGGGGAATCCATGATGAAAGATGATAATACTAATATATTATGCCTTGCAGCCGATCACCTCTCAGAAGATTTTGCTATGGCAATTGTAAAGAGATGGCTCGAAACTCCGTTTAGTGAATCAGAGCGGCATGTCCGACGTCTTGGAAAAATTCAGGAATTTGAGAAGGGTATATGATTGATATCATTCCATCGATTCTAGTCTCGAGTAAGCAAGAATTCTTGACACAAATTACAGCACTCGATCATGCAGTCACCCATCTTCAACTTGATATTGCAGATGGACATTTTGTTCCAAATACTACATGGAGTGAACCTGAAATTGTCCACCATATTGATGACTATACTTTTGAACTCCACCTCATGGATGAGTCCCCACTCGAGACCATTACTCTATGGAAAGATATTTCCTCTGTCACTCGATTCATCATCCATATTGAATCCGTTGAGGACATTGCTGCCGCCATCACACATGTACAGATGTATGGTCGGGAAGTTTTTCTTGCGCTAAATCCCAATACCCCTCTTTCAACTATTCACCATTACATAGATCTTATCGATGGAGTACTCTTTATGGGTGTTACCCCTGGATTCCAGGGTCAAAAATTAATTCCTGAAGTTCTTCGAAAAATTGCTCAATGTAGGACGACGTATCCTGAGTTGTATACAGAACTAGATGGTGGAGTACATGAAGACACGCTGCACGCGATTATTGAGAGTGGTGTACATGCGATTTGTCCAGGAAGTTTGGTTTTCAAACGGGAACATTCACCAGCTGATCAAATTGCATACATCAAAAATCAATTAGAAAAACTAGATAACCAGAAAACTAGATAACCAGAAAACTACCATATGTCTCAAAAAAACGACCTCCTCGACCTCGTCATTATCGGAGCTGCTGCTGCAGGATGTGCGGCTGCGGTATATGCTGCACGGAGAAATTTGAAATTTGCTGTGGTTACCAAAGATATTGGCGGAGAAGTTGCTCTTTCGGGAGAAGTTGAAAACTGGCCAGGCATTATTCATACCACTGGTTTTGAACTTGCTCAACAATTTTACAAACATATAGAATCCTACGGCGTTAAAGCAGACGTAGGATATGCAGTGACTGGAATTGAAAAAGAAGCAAATTATTTTATTGTAAAAACTGAGGATTATTCAAAAAAAGAAAAGTTGTACTACACAAAAACAGTAATTATCGGAAGTGGTATTCACCCACGAGAACTCGGAATTCCTGGAGAAAAAGAATTGCGTGGTAAGGGTGTTACGTATTGCACCGTATGTGATGGTCCACTGTACCGAGGAAAAATAACCACAACCATCGGAGCTGGAAATGCTGCCCTCGAATCAGTCCTCATGATGTCTGAACTTGCAACCAAAGTATATTGTATTACCAAATTTCCCAATACCAAAGAAACCAATGGTGGATTTCCAAAAGGGGAAAATATCTTGATTGATAAAGTGAAAAAAGCATCAAATGTTGAAATCATATACGCTGCAAAAACTATTGAAATCCTAGGTTCTGAGAATGTGACTGGGGTAACCTATACGGATGTTAATAACAGTACACAAACAATTGACACAAATGGTGTCATGGTACACATTGGAAATATTCCTAATTCAAGCTTTGCTACGACTGTTGATCGTACACCTCTCGGAGAAATCGTAGTTGATCTCAAATGCGCAACATCAGTACCTGGTATATTCGCAGCAGGCGATGTGACTACCGTTCCCTATAAACAAATAGTTATCGCCGCAGGCCAGGGAGTTACAGCAGCTCTCTCTGCAATTGAATATATCAATAAATGGGAAGGATAATAAATTATTCTAATTAACCTAATTATTCTAAAAATACCCTTGATTTGAATTTATTTAGAGTACTTAGGTCAATTAGTACAATTAGAATAATTACATGTTTGTTATTTACTTCCATTTTGCTATACTTACATTTGTATTATAGCTTTGCGTTTTTACTTTTGAGCTTTGAGTTTCAAATCTATGTTCCTCGAATCAGTATTTCCGGTACTTCCCTCGACTATTACTGAGACACTTGTCTATGTTTCAGCTTTCTTAGGTATTCTCCTTCTTTCATATGGAGTCTTTCTCGAAGCAGAGCGCCGACAGGATTTGGTATTTTTTCTTGGAGCATCCTGCCTTCTCGTCTATGCAATTTACATCGCAAATCTCGTCTTTGTTCTTGCGATGGGCGCATTCGCCTTGAATTCGATGATTGAATTTATTGAAATACTCACTGGACTTCACAAACATAACCCTGAACAACTCGAACGTGTTAAAAAATTACGCTAATGCTATGTACGATCTTGTAACTATTGGTGACTCCACTGTCGACATGTTCCTCTTGATCGACGAAGCCACTCTCAACTGTGATATCAAAACCAATGAATGCCAGCTCTGTTTTACGTATGCAGATAAAATTCCGATCAATGGCGCGATCCAAGCAATTGGCGGGAATGCTGCGAACGTAGCTGCTGGAGGCGCAAAATTGGGCCTCAAAACAGCAATAGTCACTGAAGTGGGAGAAGATATCAACGGACTACTCATCAATGATGATTTGACCAAAATGGGCGTTAATACCAACCTCGTACACATAAACAAAGGGAAAGAAACAAGATATTCAGTGGTATTGAGCTATAAAGGAGAACGAACGATTCTTTCGTATCACGCTCCCCGTACATACCAGAAGCCAAAACTACCCACTACCAAAGCCATCTATTATACTTCTCTAGGAAAAACATTTGAACGAATTCAGGATGAGGTCATTGCATACAAGAAAAAACACAAAACAGTAATTCTGGCATGCAATCCCGGATCACACCAATTTGGTCAAGGTATACAAAAAACACGACAAATTTTACCTTTCACTGATATTTTATTTGTAAACAAAGAAGAAGCTGAGAAAATTACCCAATCTAAGGGGACTGTCCAAGAGCTTATAGCACTCTTACACACCAAAGGAGTTCGGATCGTCGTGGTTACCGATGGGTCGAGAGGATCATATGTATCTAATGGAGAGTCTCTCTATCATATGCCACGGTTCCCCGTAAAAACACTCTCACGAACTGGCGCAGGAGACGCCTACGCGAGTGGATTTATAAGTGCACACCTCAGTGGACACTCGATTCCACAAGCAATGTCCTGGGGTACAGCAAACGCTTCAGGTGTTGTCCAACAATTTGGTGGACACACAGGCACCCTTACCAAAAAACAAATTGCGACTATTCTCAAAAAATATAGCTCAATTAAGCCAAAACTTCTGGTCTAAGACTTGACAAAATAACTTCTGTGTGGTATAAAACCGCACGCTTTTTCTTCGGATAATTTGCCCTATGTCTTTAAAAAAGAAGCAAAATATTGTTCTCTATGTAGGAAGAATCCCGACCTATATTATTACTGATATCAGAAAATTTGCAAAACGCACCAAACGACCACTTCGCATTGGGTTACTCTACGACATCAAAGATAAACGTAATTCCCCGAGTGACGAATTACTGAAATCTATTGACGTAGCGATTCCATGTGATACTTCTTCTGATCGCATGATCCAAGCGGCACTTTTACCTTACGAAGACGAGCTTCTTGCAATTACCTGCCGTGGTGAAGACTATATTAATATGTTTGCACGCATCATCCCTTTTGTACCGTATCTACGTACTCCGACTAGTGAATCTCTACGATGGTCCTCAAATAAACTTGAAATGCGACGGAGACTTTATACCTACAATAAAAAAATTTGCCCTCCTTATATCGTTGTTACCGACACTGACCCAGCCTCTCTTGAAAAAATCGAGAAAAACGTTGGTTTCCCACTCATCGTCAAACCAACCGGACTTGCTGCCAGCAGACTAGTGTCTCTTTGTTTTCACAAAGAAGAGTTGGAATCAACTCTGAAGAAAGTATACAAGAAAATCAAAGCCGTGTATGAGAGTACTGGTGGAAATTGGGAACCACAAGTACTTGTAGAACATTTTATGGAAGGAGAGATGTATTCAGTTGATGCCTATGTCACCACCAGAGGTAAAATAACCTTCTTACCGTTCGTGCATATCAAGACTGGGCGCTCAATCGGATTTGACGATTTTTTCGGCTATGTACGAATGCTTCCAACCAACCTCAGCAAAGAAAGTATTGAAGCCGCCAAAAATGTTGCTCGTGAAGCAGTCCACGCACTTGCACTTCGGAGTACCACTGCACATATCGAACTTATGAAGACCGAGGGCGGATGGAAAGTTATCGAAGTAGGTGCCAGGATTGGGGGATTCCGTAATGAAATGTATGGATACTCCTATGGAATACCACATTCGGTTAACGACTTTTTGATTCGTATCCCTGAAAAACCAATTATTAAACGAAAGCTGAAAGGATATACCGCAGGAATGCAATTTTTTGCACGAAAAGAAGGAAAGCTCACGAAGCTTGCAGGCCTCAAACGCGCACAAGAACTCGAATCTTTCAAAGAAATTACGATTAATAAAAAAATTGGAGATCAGTGTAATTATGCAAAAAATGGTGGGACCGGTATATTTAACATCATCTTGTTTAATCCTGAAAAATCAAAACTGCTCGCTGATGTGCACCGACTCGAACAGATGATTGAAATAGAAGTGGTATAATATAGGCATCATCTAATTCCATATCAGACACACATCAATAAACTATGGATATATTCTTTCCTCGTCATATTAGTTGGCAAATTTTCTTCAAAGATTCGGACCCTTTTTCTCCGTTTGGAAAACAAACAGCATCTCGTATCAAAAAATCCATACCCATTCTGGAAGAAGCAGGATATCGTTTTATTATTGAAAATATTGATGATTCATATTTGGATAAATTTATTCCTTTGTATGAGGCGCATATCGCCTCGAAAGAACGAGGTGTTATTTTCCCTATTCGAGATAGAATTAAAAAAGGGAGAGAACGGGGGAGAGAATACGCTGCATTATCATTATACAAAAATACAGAATATCTGGGGGGATTAATTCTTTCACACAACACTGAGACAAAAAGTGTTTCAAGTAATTACAAATTCTTCCCTCACCACATACCGGAAAAAACTCCGATTAGTATTGCTTTTGTTGCGGAGATTCACTTAAATGAATACGCCTTGAAGAACGGGTATGAATTTGTTTCACACGGAGTTGACCGTAATGTATATGGGTTTCATTCTGCAATCGGACTTCCCTGTTACAAAACTCAAATTGGTGGTCGTCCATTTATCCCTCGCAAACATGTTCCCACAGACACATTGAATGAAATATTCGATCGTGTGCCTGAATTTGCCGATGACATGCTCGTATTTTTGGGCAACACACATGACGAATTTGCTACCACAGCATTGCTTATTTCAGAAAAATCAGATGATGACCTTAAGACAAAATTTCCAATACTGTTCTCAAACAAACATTATAGTACACACACAATAAGACATAGCGAAATCCCTTCCTCACCAGACTGGAAATAAAATAATGTAGGTGTGTTGCAGCACACCTACATTATTTTATTATACTCCCCATCGAACTTTCCGTTCTTCTCTTTTTCCTTGAAAATACTCGGGCATTCCTCGTATTTCTTCTATTTCTATTCGTGGGCCGAGAAATGAAATACTATGTTCGATTGCTTTAATGTTACTCTGAATATCCTGTGCCAAATCACGATGATGTTCATTTTGGTTTTCAGCAAGATCTCGAAGTGATGTAAGTACCTTATTAATTTCTTCTATCATACCACCATAATATTCGATCTTTTCTTCATATGTTTTTCGATCATGGGTGAGTACTGCCTGCATAGCGTAGCGTCGGATATCATGCTTCAAATCTACCAATAGTTCATTCAATTCTTGTTTTTCAGCATGATTAAAATGCTCAGGTAATGTACCACGTGATACGTGTGTAAATTCTCCGCCCAAATCACGCACTAGCAGATATTTTTTTCGGAGACCCGGAGAAGCCTTTTGCATGAAAAACTTATCACCCATTGTTTTTTCATGATGTTCCACCATTTCTTCAAATGCCCGCATATACGGCCATACAATCATGCCATGTTCTGCCATGGATTGTTCTACTTCGTGAAGAGTGGTGCTTTCGGTTCTAAAAAGACGATCGATCTCTACCTCAAGATTTTGTTTTACATTTCGAGGTACTAATGGTGGGAGACGATTAAGAATCGTTTCGTAAATGGTGAGGGTATGTTGAATGATGGGTTGCATAGTGGAGATAGTATACGGCAAAATTCAGGTAAACTCAAAGCGTAAAACTCAAAAGTTAAAACTATAGCTAAAAACTAAAAGTTTTGACATTTAAGTTACAGTTTTGCGTTTTGAGATTTAAGTTTTACATTCTAGAAAGATAAATTCTCTTTCCACCGTATATACAATTCTTTTGTTGCATGCAAATCTCCCGCACAATACTCTGCAATTTCCTTGCATTTTCCTGCTTGAAACATGGGCAATACTTCATGCCCGTTCATCCCATTTGATTTGGGCGACTTGATTCCAAATGCTTTGCAATAAAAATCAAGATTGAATTTCCGATATGCATTATAGAAGGTCAATTGCTCAAGTAAATCGACGTGAGCATCAGTACTATACCGATAGGGAGCTAAATTTTTAGTAGGCTTCACCCCAAGCATTGCTGACCGGAGCATGAGTACTGGACAGTCAAATCCACGTCCATTAAAGGTGACAAATTTATGAGAAAATGAAATTGCTTTCCAGAATTTTTCGAGAATTTCTTTTTCAGTACCACACTCGTACTTAATTCCATCTTTTTCATATGGTTCAACTACCTCTCCTGAGACCTGAAAGTAAACCGCTCCTTTTCCGCTCTCGATTGAGAGCATACCGATCGCTACAATCCTGTTCGTCGGAGCCCACAACGCCATTTGTTGTTTTACTTTTTCTTCATCTTCCCCATTTTCCGCAAATTTAAGCAAATAACTTTGTTGATCTTCATCCAATTCGTCAAAAGGTACTGGAATTGTCTCGATATCGAAAACTACTGTATTCATATATATTTATTACCCCACTTAATAAAGTACTTAACACTATACGATACCGGTTGATTTTTAGCAAAATTGTTCCAGTATACAGTGATAGATTAATACATAGAAATAAAAAAACCGGCTTTCGCCGACTTTTATATATTTTGTATACTAGCGCAACTCCGGAAACATTAAATATAAAAACTCTTTTGTTACCCCTCTTGGCTCGCCCTGCATTGGCATATCATGCATGTCAAATCCAGGTGCGTGGTTCATTTCGATAATCGTATAAGTACCTTTTGACTGCGGTTTGTAGACATCTTTAGTCATAAAATCAATACCTGTCCAACTGAGACCTGGAATTGCACGGGTTGCTTCTATCGCAATTCTTTTAACTGACTCATGCACTTCATCTGTCCGATCAATAGCCACTCCTCCAGCCATAATATTAGAAATTTTTTGGAGCACCACATGCTGCCCGTTTTCCGGCACAGACTCCGGAGTTAATTTTTGTGCTCTGAGAAGTTTAAAAGAAGTCTCGTTCAAAGCAAGATGCGGGTAAATAAACTCATTAATATTACGTATAGGATTACGATTTTCAATTTCAATCAACTGTTCAATCGTATGTTTTCCATCACCTATTACGTGCGCAGGAATTCTCTCGATCACTGCCAACACTTTTTCTGGCGTTGCGAGAATTCGATACTCCTTACCCACAAACATTTCTTCTAATATTAATCCGCCTTCATACAGAGGTGTCTCAAAATATTCACGAATTTTTCCTACACATTCAGAAAAATCTGTAAGCCCAACGATTACTCCGTCGCCATGAGAGCCTTTTGAGGGCTTTAATACTAATGGCTTTTGTAAAGCATCCCACATGGACTTGATCCGTACTTCAGTGTCTTCTTTATAAATAAGGAATCCTGGCATCCCCTCCAATCCAGCTTTTTCGAGTATCATTTTACATATCTGCTTATCATGACAGACCTCATATGCATTTTTACTCGTCGTATTTGGAAGACGGTTTTTTACAATTTGTACGTTATCCTTATAACTTAACCTAATCATCTCGGTATTAGGTAGTATTTCCCACGTAATTCCCAAATTTTCGGCTTCTTCTAAAATTCTTTTAGTTGATATACTGACTTCTTCACCCTGAATCACACCTTCTGGTAGAGAACGAATATAATGCAGCGATTTAAGTGTAGACATACAAATTATGTAGAATAGATTTTTATAGTATTTTCAAAAAAATATGTGGAGAGTATAACAAAACTACACCAAAAACGATATATGATATACCACAAAATATGCTGTTTGTCAATCAACATATAGCAGTAAAACTTGTCTTCTGTTCCTCCCTACTTTCTATCTTTCTTTATTTTTTGGGTTACCGCGTACATCGCAATTCCCGCAGCCACAGACACATTGAGACTCTCCTTCATTCCACGCATAGGAATATGCGTGACGATATCACTCTTCTTAATATTCTTTACATCAATTCCCTCAACTTCGTTTCCTACAATGAGAGCTATTTTTGTACCAAGTAATTTTTTAGTTAGTTTACTTAATTCAACACTCTCTTTTGTTTTTTCCAAAGCAACAATAGTATATCCTTCTTTTTTCAAACTAGTGAGCAACCGCGCCAAGCTCTTCTTATGTTCCCAAGGCACTGTTTTTTCAGCCCCCAAAGCTACCTTATCTATTTCAGGACGTGGCGGAACAGGGGTATACCCAACGAGATAGATTTTATTAAATCCGCATGCATCGGCTGTCCGAAACATGGCACCCACATTGTGGCATGAGCGGATATTAGGGAGTATGAGAGTAAGTTCTGGTTTCATAGGACCTAAGCATAGCGAAAAAAAGACTGGATTTCAACCAGTCTTATAGTTCTAATTAATTTTGAGGTCGTTCTTGAAGCGGTAAGACTGGACGAACCTGTCTCTGTTTTCTTTCACCAGAATCAGATTCCATTCGCTCTCGCTCTTTCTCTCGACCCTCTTCTAGATCTTCCATTCGCTCGAGCTTACGCTCTGCTGCAGGATGATCATCAGCCTTTTCTTCAAGTTTTAGTTTTATCTCTTGTCTATTTTCTTTACGATCCTCAACATTTGTTTTAATTTCTACCTTTCGATCTTCTCTGAGTGTGCGCAATTCTTCTTTTGCAGAATCATCGCCAGTTTTTATCCGATCAAGAAGTTCTTTTTGTTCATCACGGAATTCTTTAACTTCTTCTTGATGCTCTTCAATTTTTACTTTTACACTTTCTAGATGCTCACGAACCTCTTCAGGGAGATTGCTATTCTCAAGCGCATTTATAAGAGCCTGGCTTTTCTCTTCTGCTTGTGTACGCATATTTTGCAAGCGTTCAAGCTGTTCTGAGGTCAGTTTTTCTTCTAATTTTAAGAATACTTCTTCTTTACGCTCTTTAAAATTGATAAGATTTTTTAACAAAAGTTTTGCTCGTGCGTCAGGATTTTCTAAAAGTTTTTCTTTTACACTATCAGCTCTTTCTTCGAGCTCACCTGCCCGTTTAAGCACTCTATCGAGACGTGCTTGTACTTTTGGATCATTGGTCTTTTCTGCCATTTTCTCTGCAATTTTTGTTCGCTCTTCAGCAAACTTCAATGCTTTTTCTGCTTTTTTCACCGGGTCGAATGTGGTGAGAAGTGAAAAACGTTCTTTCACTCCAAGAAAAAAGAGATTCCAGCCGGTAGGTTCATCAGACGTACCTGTTTCGCTACTGGATGTAGCGTCAACAGTCACCTCTCCTGATACTTCGGCTGCAGATCCATCAGTTTGCGCTTTTACTAATCCTGGCACGCTTGAGAAAATGAGCCCAAGCGAGAGTATTAGTGCGCTATATATTATTTTTTTATTCATAGTAAGTTAAAAAATGAGGACAGAAAGCAGCCCGGGTGGGCTGCTTCCACTTGTCAGCTTAATGTTAGACGAGGAACAAAGATAAATACTGCTGTTGCAATCATTATCCCTGCTGCTAAATAATAATATACTAAAGAAAACTCAGACTTAATGGCGTCTGTGGCCAAATATTTTGGTTGCATATTTTGTTTATTTGTTTTTGTATATTGTATGTTGCAACGTTATATACTATACCACAAAAAACACGTTTTGTCAACCCCGTTTTTTCGACATTTTACTAGAAAAATTGTTTTTTTCTGTTATACTATGTTGTGCGACACAAAAAAATATGCAATATATGCAAACGCTCACCAAATACAAAACTGATTTCCTCGAACACCTCGAAATTGAAAAAAATCGAAGTGATAAGACTACCAAAAACTACGATTTTTATCTTCGTCGCTTTGTGGAATGGTTTGGGGAAGATAAAAAACCAGAAAATATTACGTTCGAAGACATCCGCCAGTACCGCCTCTGGCTCAATCGGCTGATTGATGTACATGGTGAGCCTTTAAAAAAGAATACTCAGAACTATCATTTGATTGCACTACGCACGTTTCTCAAATACCTTGCCAAACGAGATATCAAAACGCTTTCTGCTGAAAAAATAGAGCTCATGAAGATGCCCGATCGCGAGGTATCATTTCTCGATGGGAGTGATCTCAACCGTATTCTTGAAGCTCCACTCAAACATATTAATACAAAAAAATTGGAAGCAGAGGGAAGTAAGATTTCTGCTGGACCTACCCTCTTAATTGCTTACCGAGACAAATCTATCCTTGAATTACTATTTTCTACCGGTCTTCGCGTGTCAGAATTAGTAAAACTCAAGAAAGATGATGTAAACCTAAAACGTGATGAGTTTACGGTTGTTGGTAAGGGACGTAAAGCTCGCGTCGTTTTCCTCTCAGAGCAAGCAAAATACTTTCTTAAGAAATATTTAGATCTCCGAAATGATATCCATCCCTACCTCTTTGTATCACATGACAAACGAACAAAAAAACATGAGATAATAAAAAATTCTTCGAAAAATAGTCCGGATGAACCACTAACCCCTCGCTCAGTGCAACGTATAGTCCAAAAACATGCCCGTGAAGCAGGAATAACTAAATCAGTGACTCCACATACCCTACGACACTCCTATGCCACTGATTTGCTCCAAAATGGGGCAGACATTAGAAGTGTACAATCAATGCTCGGGCATGCATCAATTACAACCACACAGATATACACGCATATTACTGACAAAGAATTGCTTAATATTCATAAAAAATTCCATGGTAAGAAACGAAATGATGATTGACAAACAAGCATTTGGACGGTAGTATGTCGTGGTTACACATGTTATCTGGTTTACTGGTTATCTAGTTGTCTAGTATTTAAAAATTGGGTTAATTAGAATAATTAGAAATTTTTAATGGGCCTATAGTTCAATGGATAGAACACCAGCCTTCTAAGCTGGTTATGCAGGTTCGATTCCTGCTGGGCCCACACACTACATCCGTCCTCCGAGTCTGAGGACGGATTTTTTATTCCACACTCTTGCATTTATAAGAACTTTACGCAATACTTACAGCATAATTCTTATATTATACAATATGTGGGTACTCGTAGGGATCGTACTGTTCATCATATTTATCAGTGTCCGCCAGGTGAATCAGTACCAGAGAGGTGTGAAATTTCAGCTCGGTAAATATACAAAGATTGTTGAGCCAGGATGGAGATTGGTATTCCCCATTATCCAGAGTATGCAAAAAGTGGATATCCGCACCAAAGCAGTGGATGTGCCGTATCAAGAAGCAATTACCAAAGATAATGTATCTGCAAAAATCAATGCCGTAATCTACTATCGCGTGTCTGATGCAGCAAAAGCAATACTTGAAGTAGAAAATTTCTGGTTTGCTGTGTCACAACTCGCACAGACTACCATGCGCAATGTGGTGGGGCAACTCGAACTCGATGAACTACTCGCTAGACGTGAAGAAGCTGCAAAAAAAATTCGTGAGATTATCGATGTTGCAACCGATGTATGGGGTATCAAAGTTGAGACAGTAGAATTGAAAGATATTACTCTTCCTGATGACATGCAACGTGTAATTGCAAGACAGGCCGAAGCTGAACGTGAAAAGCGAGCAGTCATTATCAAGGCAGAAGGAGAAATTGCAGCTGCCGAGAATATTTCAAAAGCTGCAGACATGCTTTCTGCTAGCCCAGGTGCCTTACACCTACGTACCCTTAGTACAATCAATGATGTAAGCTCTGACCAATCAAATACCATTATTTTTGCAGTCCCCCTTGAAATCCTCCGAGCATTCGAGAAAAAATAATGAACATTATGTTTCCTTTTCAACAAAACCTCGGGATTCCGAGGTTTTGTGTTATAATTGTCATTGACAAAAGCCTGATTTTATCCTATACTCGTCTTCATATTTGACTTGAGGTCAATTTAGGGGTGGCTATGGTGTAGTGGTAACACAGAGGTTTGTGGTACCTTTATCACGGGTTCGATCCCCGTTAGCCACCCCTAAGGGGATCTTTCTAAATATAGATAAACGCCATCTGGGCGTTTTATTGTTTACAGAACTCGGGTATACTAGTGACACATATTTACTATGGTCCGCAAACATACAAAAATACTTATTGTTTCGCTTTCTGCTGGTTCAGGACATACTCAAACTGCCAAAGCACTGGAAAATGCTGCTAAACTTGATTTTCCTAAACTTGAGTGTAGACATATTGATATCGCCGATTACATTACGCCTCTACTTAAAAAAACTACGGTCGAAGGATATGATTTTCTCGTATCCCATCTTCCTAAAGTGTGGTCTGGATTATTCCGAATCTCTGATAATAAAGTATTTATAAAAACGTACCACGCTCTTACTGATTATCTCAAAATGCTCAGTTCGTTTGAATTTCTCCAAGAAGTAGAAAAATTTGCTCCCGACCACATTGTGACTACTCATTTTCTACCTTCAGAAATTTTGGTACACGCCATGAAAAAACGAAGTAAAGTTGTTCCTATTACTCAAATTATTACTGACTACGGTGTACATCCTATCATGGTTGTTAACGGGGTTGCCGAATATGTAGTGAGTACCTCCGAAATGAAAGATGAGCTGGTTCAGACGTATAAAATTCCTCCTACTCACATCCATGAATTTGGAATTCCGATTGATCCTCGATTTTATGATTCGAAACCAGCTGAACAGGTTCGCTCGAAATACCACATACCACAAGATAAACCCCTCATACTACTTCTTTCAGGTGGGAGTGGCCTTATTGAACTTTCTGATATTATTGAAGAATTATTTACCCGCACAAAACCCTCTTGTACCCTAGTTGCAGTGACAGGAAAAAATAAAAAAATGTTTAATCGTATTTCGAAGCTTACTGCACCAACGCATATTACCTATATACCCCTAGGCTGGACCGATGAAATCTCTTCCTTCATGAAACTTGCCTCAGTTGTCATAAGTAAACCTGGAGGACTTACTACTACTGAGTGCACGGTGTCTCAGGTCCCACTTATTGCTATTTACCCAATTCCAGGACAAGAGGATTTTAATGTAGAATATTTGAAAAAAAATCATCTCGGTGACCATGCTCCAACTACTAAAGACTTAGTATCACTTGTGACCCATTACCTGTCACAAAAGAAAACAAAAAAAGACTACACAGGGGTGCAGTCTAGTACACAATTACTTGAATTTATTTCAAAATTGAAAGCTTAGAATTCATCAGGATATGAATCATTATATCCGGGCGTTATAGGATTATTGATACTTCCATACAAACCCATATATATAAAGTACGTAATACTGTACGCCCCGAGTATTACCGCGGTACCTGTTACGCAATACATCAAAATTTTCTTCCCCGTCTCGATTTTTTCTTCATTACCACTAGACGTCATTATCACAAACCCTGCATAGAGCGCTAGCGCAACTGCGATAATTCCCAACACACCTAAAAATGTTTTGATAAGCTTTGCCACCATTATTCTCGGATCACTATACGTTAGTTTCCCGCCTTTATCTCCACCAAATGCATTGAGTTGCTCTTCCATTTCTGAACCTTGAAATTGCCCCGGTTTCTGTGTCGATGGATTGGTAGCAAACACCAAACTAGGCATACTTGAAAAAAGTATTCCGAGTACAAACATAGCACCTACTATCATTTTTTTTATTTTTTTCATATTCAAACTTCAAGTCTATTGCTGACCCATCGTTTCTGCAACAATTCGACTGGTCACAAAACTGGTAATACTGTATGCAGACAGAATAATAATAAAACCAATCACTGCATAGCCAATGATTTTTTTTGCTTTTGATAGATTTTCCTCATTTCCAGCTGCAGTGAAGATCAGAAAACCAGCATATACGGTTAACACTACAAAAATAATACCCAAAAAAGACAGTAGTAACTGGATTCCTTTTGCAACAGTAATACGAATATCTTGTGCTTCGGTACCATATCCAGCAGCCTGTGATCCTGCATTTAGTTGCCCCATGATGTCTGGTCCTGTAGTTGTCGCCAAAGCTGATGAGGATGAAAAAACAAATACTCCGAAGATTAGAAATGAAGTAAATAGTAAGTGCACAACTAATCCTTTCATTTTTTGCATATTTTTTATGGGGTAGAAGTGGTTGAGGTATTTACCGATCCTTCCAGTACTCGTGGTACTACAAATCGGGTAATACTATATGCTGACATGAGAATGATGAGTCCTATTACAGCTCTACCCATAATATTTTTTGACTTAGTAACTTGCTCATCATCCCCTCGCGCCATCATCCAGAGATATCCAGCGTATACAATGAGTACCGTAAATAATACCCCTAACACTGAAAATAGCACGGTAATCAGCCTACCAATGTTTTCCGCCAAGGTGGTCTCTGTAGCTTGCGTAAACCCCGCCTGTGTCCCCGCTTTATGTACATCATCGATACCGAGATTTTGAGCATAAACTGTAGTACCCAATAAACCAGAAAATAGAAGAGCGGCTAACAAAAAAATTTTAACGGTTTGTAGTTTTTTCATATTATTGACCACTAAATCGTGAAGTAATAAACACGGTGATTGCGTATGATGATACCACGATAAACAGACCCATGATTGATGACTTGATAATTTCTTTTGCCTTACTCACTTGTTCGTCTTCTCCACGTGCAGTCATCCAGAGATATCCTGCGTAGACCGTAAGCACTAGAAATATAATACCTACCAGACTCAATACTGTTTTTATCACATTTCCTACCACGACAGTTAAGTCGGTTGGCACATTCCCTCCAATACCCTTTTGTAGATTCTCAAGATTATCGTCTGCATTACCCAGATTTCCTTGTCCCCACGCTCGACTTGGCAGTGCAGCAATACTGAGTGACACAAGAACTCCTCGTACCCAGAATTGTTTTATCGTATTAATGATTTTCATAACTAGTTCAAATTACTATCCGAAGTTGATTGCATTTGTAATAAAACTGGCGATAGCATACCCACTCACGGTGATTATCAACCCAATAACTGCTGCGATAAGTGTTTGACGTGATTTTGTAATTTTTTCTTCTTCTCCACGAGCGAGAAACCACGTGATTCCTGCATAGAGCGTGAGGACAAAGAATAGAAGACCTAATATTCCAAACAACCACTGCGCGACTGATCCAATATATGTTGATATTTCGTTTTGTGGTAGTCCGGTAGGTCCTACGGCGGATTCAAGTGCTGAACTAGCATCTTCGATGGTTTTTTTGGCGTATATTTTACCAGGTACTAAAAGAGGTAAAATTAAAGTTAAAATTTTGTATTTTCTTTTTACAGCTTCGATCATAATTCTAACTAATTTTTGTCTAAGGGATAATAGTACAACTACTAGTACACTCAGAATCTCCATCACATTGTTCACCCGGATCAATTTGACCATTTCCACAAAGTGAAGTACCGGGGATAATAGTACAACTACTAGTACACTCAGAATCTCCATCACATTGTTCACCCGGATCAATTTGACCATTTCCACATAACGCGGGGCTAACAGGTGTTTCAACATTATTTCCTCCAGTATTTGTCCCAAGCTTAAACACAAAGTTAGTAAGGGCGTATGCTCCCATAACAATGATAATACCAATCGTCGCCGCAATAATGGTATTTAAGGCTTTTTCGGTATTCTCTGAGCTTCCACGTGCCGTCATCCAGAGAATACCTCCATAGAGTACGAGTACAAAGAATAACACTGAAATCATCGAAAGCAGGGTTCCAATCACGTTTCCTGCAATAGTTGGAACACTATCTCCGTAGGTATCGAGTTTTGCAGCACGTGCCGTATCTTTGAGCCCAAAATCACCAGCAAGAACTGTAGTGCCGAAAGCGAAAACTGAGAATGCTGCGATAAGACCGATAAGTAAATACACTTTTTTCATAAGAAAAAATTGATTAATTTCATGGAGAATAGCCTGATGATCCTGAAGAGTATTGATTTCCACATGAGGTACCAATAGTCTCACAGAGAGAGCGTAATACAAAACTCATAATAGAGTATGATGCCAAGATAATTATGAGCCCCATCACCGCAGCACCTAGTATCTTCTTCGCACTTCCCACTTTCTCATCATTTCCCCCCGCCGTCATCCAGGTGAAGCCCGCATATAGGATGATAATTATTGCAACTATTCCTAATAGACTCAAGGCGAAATTGATAATACGCACAGTAATAATACGTGGATCTTCCGCACTCAGCCCTGAATACTGTGTTCCTGCACAATCGAGTCCGAGGAGGTCACCCTCGCCCTGTTGCCCATCGCAACCTTGTGCCAGAGATTTTACCGGAAATAAAGCTACGGTCAGAGCAAAAAAAATACCTGAGAAGAGAGTTGCGAGAATCAACTTGTTATTCATATATGAATGTATGAGAGTCAAAGCTAACCTGGCCACCCGAAAATTTTTTGACCAGTGAAAGCTCTGACACCCGGAGGGGCGCCAGCAAACAACTACGTAAGATCTACATCTACAGCTGTTCCAATGGAACTGATAAAGAAATTAGCAATTGCGTATGCAGATAGAATGATCGCGAGACCAATCACTGCAGCAATAATAATCTTTTTCGCTGCTTCTACATTCTCGTCGTTTCCTCCAGCGGTCATCCACTTGAAACCACCCCAGAGGATCAAAATAACAGCGATCAAACCAAGAAACGTTAACGCGAGATTGATGATATCAATAATCACTTCTCGTGCATCTTTTGTATCGGTTTGGATCGTTAAACTATCCAAAGGGTTAAGACCGAAGTTATCTGGATCTGCTGCTGATGCAGGTGGCGGCGTTGTCGCTAGTGCTACCTGTACCGGTGCGAATGCAAACACGCTTACAAAAGCTACAATACCAAGCACGATATTTCTATGCTTTAGTAATTTTGCTTGTATGTTTTTCATACTTCCTCACCCCCCTTCAATTGCAAGTTTTGCATAACGTTGTACTTACATTGGACCACCAGCTCATGAATCTTATTTCACAGCTGAGAGTAAAGATTATAATCTTCAATTTTATAGTTAAAGAAACACTTTATTTTCACTTTCTTCCGTTCTCACTTACGGCGATGCTTGTAATGTCGTTAAAATCAACGTAATTATAGCATAGCTACTGAAAATCACAATAATTCCAATCCCAGCCCAGAGCATAGCTTGCAAACCCTTCTGAATCCTTTCAGAATTTCCTGCTGAGGTGAGCCAGAGGAGGCCCCCGTATACGAATACTACGAAGGTGATTGAGCCAGCAATCCCCATGATAACCCCAATACTATTTCCAATAATCTTTTTAATATCTGTTTCATTAAGGGGATTAGTAAGTGATACACAATCCTGCCCTTCACGGCAACCAATCGTTGGTGTACTTGAGGCCAAAGCTAATTGAAAATTACTAGCACTTATGAGAGTGCCAAACATAATTATTATAATCCCGACTAATAACTTTGTCCTATTTTTCATACGAATTAAAACGGTGCTAAATTAGGATTTATTCCGATCGCTTTTACCACAAAACTCACCAATACATATGCTGAAAATGCGATGATCATACCAACCGTTGCTGCCACCAATATTTGTTTTCCTTGTCCCACTTTTTCTGAATTTCCAAATGATAAAACCATGGTGAGCCCACCATACACAAAGAAAGCAAATCCAAGACCTGCGATAATACCAAATAGCCAAGTTGCCACATTTACACCTACTTGAACCAAATCTTCTACGTTGCGACATGAACCAGTAAATGCGCATTTGGGTAGCGGTCCTGTATAGTCTTTTGGCTTGGAATACCGATCCTCAATATACTGATCAATCGCTTTTGACACCTCCACCTGAGTTGTTTTCTTTACACATTTATTATTTTCTGATGTGCAATAATTTGCAGCGGAACATTCCGTTAATGATAACTTCGTACAATCTATTCCCGGATCAGCTTTTGCCAGACAAAGGTTAGGAATGGACCAAAAACACTTTGAATTTGCTTCACAGGCTTGTTTACTTGTACCTCTAGACGCTTCACATGCCGCAATTGGATTTTCCTGCTGTTCACCTGGGAGAGCTGGCTTAATATAATACAAATACAGTTCAGGAGAACCCACTAATTCATTTAGATAATACCGTAACCTAGCATTTGATTTATCACAATGTGATGCAGTCTTACTTAAGCTATATATTTGATCAGATGGCTTAACATCAGCTCCTACTCCGGTATCATGCCATTTATCACTACTATCTAGTAAACAGGTGGTAAAATATTGTGGTCGCACATCAGCTCCACCACTACCCCACTGAGGGTATATTGCAATTGCTCCATTTCTATCTTTTCCTTTGGTCAAATCTCCCCAGGTCACTGTAGTAGCATCAACACTTGTTTCAACACAAAAAAATCGATTACTCGGAGGTACTTCTACCGTGTCTTCGCTCTCAATACTTGTTAATAAAAAAATTGATAATTTTTTACCTTCTACGGCAAACATCGGACATTTGAAATCTCCAAGTGGCGGATCTGCAGCCTGCACTCCTGACGCAAATAATGAAGCGCTTATGCAGACAAAAGTTAGTAAGGTATATTTCAAAAATCGAACCATATGTTTAATACGTTTGTTGAATCTTTGCGGCACCATTCAAAATCACCGTCTTATCTTTTTTGAGCACTTCCTGATCAGTATTTCCTGGTCTCAAAAATTCGGTAATCAAATCTTTCATGGTTGAAACTGCAATATCACTTTCCCGACCTCGATACCAATTATCAGCAAAAAGTGCCTGTGTTGCAAAAGGCTCCATCGTTTCATCCTTTTGCTGCTCTGCAATCTGCTCTCGGTATGGACTTGGTCTAAAGGTCGCTGCTGTATAGGTTTTTACTTTTTCTTTTGAACTAATAAACCGTACAAAATCCCATGCTTCATTCTGGTATTTTGATTTCTTTACTACTGATTCGAGCCAATAGTTTGCAACATTGGAAGGTGAACTTGGATTCAGTTGTGGTACGGTTGTAATCTGGATATCCAGCTGTGGTGCCCGTTCTTTGATCCGTGGATAATCATAGGCAAACCCTAGGAAAAAGGCACTTTTCCCTCGTACAAATTCATCAAATGCATTTTGTTGTTTCTCATTCCAGCTATATCGATCAGCAGTAGCACGTGCAAATCCGGTATAGAAATCTAGCGCACGGAGCATCGGGTGTGATCGATCCTGCGCACGGTCAACACCCGCGGCGAAAGTAACTGAATTCTGACTTACGGGAATGACACCACTCTGCATCATAAAGAGTGAAACAATGTCAAAAAAATTATCAATATTATTCGAAGTACCCAGCGCTACCCCTGACTGAGTGATATCAAGAGTTGAATTAAATTTGGTAGTTTTTTGTACGGCCTCCACAAATTCTTCCCAGGTAGTAGGCGCCTCGGCAATTCCTGCTCGATCGAGCAGTGTCTGATTGTAAAATAATGCTAGAGAATCAAATGCAATCGGGAATCCATAAATTTGCCCATCGATTACGGCGTCCTTGTGTACCGACTGCACATACTCATTTCGAATATCCCGCTCTCGAGGCAATGGTACCGTATCGATTACTACAGCCTTTTCTTTGGTATATTTATTTTTTTCTATCAAACGAGGTACCTGCACACTCGCAGGTGCCGCAGACAATCTATTCTGATTTTTACGAAGCCAACGAACATGCATAGACACAACATCGGGACCCACGTCATCTGCCAGCGCATTGGTAAACAAGGTATCAAATTCTTCGTATCGAACCTGACGAATGTTGATCGTTACTTGTGGACGCATTGCTTTGTATTCTGCTGCATATTTCTTCAGTTCATTCACATCATTAAATACGGTCCAATAGTTCAAAGTAACTCCTTTGACAGCTGACTGTTCTTGTACAGTTAAACCTTTGCAACCAAAACCGGATATAGTTAGAACCATGATCATTAATAGAGAGATGAGAATTCGTTTTTTCATAAAATTTTAGTTTTCTAGTTTCCTGCCTGCCGGCAGGCAGGACTTGTTGTCTAGTTATCTGGTTATAACCACCATTTTTCTCTTTTACTAGAAAACTAGTAAACCAGACCACCAGAAAACTATCGAAATATCTCGAACACGAAATCCACTAGGGCGTAACTTGCAAAAATTAACACAATTCCTAGACCTGCCCATAGTATTGTCTCACGAGCTTTCTGCGTACTCTCTGAATTTCCTCGCGCTGTCATCCAGGTAATACCCCCATAGAGCATCATTACTAATGCAACAGTTCCAATGACTCCCATGACTCCTCGAACAATAATTCCAATCAGATCTTGTACATTATCAACTTTGAGTTTATTGAGTTGGTCCGCATATTCTGAGAGTGGTGTAGACGATGATGATTCACGAGTCACTTCTTCAATACATTTTTCAAAACTTGCTTTTTCCGTACACGTCCCACAATTCCCAGGTGTCACAGTACTCCCCCCTGGACCACTTTCCCCATATTTTATACATTGATTTCCACACCGACATGCTCCGATCGGATACGTGTTTTGTGCGTTTTGTTCTTGTCTATATGTCTCACAGAGTGATACCGAATCAAATCTTTGATTGGGTGAGATACAAAAATCTATTGATGCTTCTGCCTGACTACAGGTTTTACTACTTGCCAGATAACACGCCACACCTCCTGCCACTGCAGGCACCGCACAGAAACCATTGATGCACTCAAGTCCAGGATCAATACAGTCTTGTGGAGCTGTACACGCCTCCCCAATCTGAGCATTCACATGAGGGGCTCCACCTGTAACAAAAATTCCTAATAGTATAATCAATATCCACTTCCATTTTTTCATATTATCTAAAAGGTGTAAGGTCGAATCAGAGTAAACCCTCTTTCTCGGCAAAATGAATTGCAGTTTTCAGTAACGCTATTTTATTTCCCGTATCAAAATATTCTCCCTCATATTCATACGCAAAAAATTTCTTTTTTGAGGCTAGTGTATTTGCTGCGTCTGAGAGCCAAATTTCCCCATCTTTTCCTTCTCCTTGAGAATCAAGAATTTTCCAAATATCATTGGTGAAAATATAGCGCATTCCGCCTACAATCAGACCCATAGGAGAAACTCCATCGAGAGGAGGTTTTTCACGAAATTCATTTACTCGATAGACACCTTTCCCCAGCGGCTTCCCATATACATTACCGTACTTTCTCATTTCTTCGGTATCTTCCATTTTTTGAACACCGATTACCGAAGCTTTCTTTTTATAAAAAATATCTAACAGCTGCTTTATTACCGGAGTTTTGGCATCAATAATACTATCTCCATCTGAAAATGCGAATGGTTCATCTCCAACAAACTCTTTTGCGCACAATAATGCATGTCCGTTACCTCGTGGTTCAGCTTGTCTGGTATAAAAAAATCGTACTTTTTCACTTAGATCTATGAGAGATTGTATACGGTCGAGTTTTCCCTGGCTTTCCAGATATGCTTCAAAATCACGATCTCGATCAAAATGATCTTCTATCGCCCGCTTTTGTGAACTAGTAACAAAAATAATTTCAGTGATTCCACTTGCTACCATTTCTTCTACAATATATTGAAGTACTGGTTTATCAAGTACCGGCAACATTTCTTTTGGCATGGCTTTGGTAGCAGGAAGAAACCGCGTGCCTAAGCCTGCAACAGTGATTACACCTTTACGAACTTTCTTCATACTTTCTTTTTACAATAAGATTGGGGATAGTATATCACAAAGCAAAGTTAAAAGGAAAAAGTAAAAGGTGAAAAGAAAATACACATTTCATTATTTTGTCCTGTATATATCTTTTGCCTTTTTCCCTGCCTGCCGGCAGGCAGGGTTTTTACTTTTTACTTTATTTTACCTCTTCCCAACTAATAAGTTCATATGTTGAACCTACGGGAAATCCAGGTGGTGGATAATATTTCAAATTTCCATCATACACATGATTGGTGTAATAGTATCCTGAAATCACTTGTCCACCTGTATTGATATATTTCCAGCCCCCACCAGCATACGAAATCTGCGAACCAAAAAAGGTAAGAGAATTTTTGAGAGCTCCCGCATGCTGACTTGGATTATAGTAGGGTGTAAAAATCTTTGCATACTGTGTCAATGCAGCGGCATTTATCTCGAGCGTGCTTGGAGCTTCATAGGGAACAATAATATCACCCTGAGCAATAATACCGATCACATCATCACTTGATTTTTGTTTTTGCAATAAATTATTCGAAATAAATACTTTTTTAGGACTACTTGGTACGGGGAAATTACCTACTCCGATAGTTATTCTCCCGTCAACGGTTCCTTCGAGCCATACATTATCTTCAACAAACATTACACCATTTGCAGGCAATGTATACGTTCCAATCGTGCTTTTGGTACCAATATCGTAGCAATATGAAGTCCCATTCCAATACCATCCCGACCAACTCCATCTCCAACTACCTTCACCATAGTAACAATCTCTCGTATTTACTCGGTACACTGTATATTGAGTGTCATTAAATATAATCTGATATCCTTCTCCCCCTGAAGAAGCGAGATATTTACCCGCACTCTGCGCCTCGGTACGCAAAGCAGAGAGATCAGCAGATACCGAACCAAAATCAGCCGCAGGAACAGGAAATTCCCAATAATATGTAGGTCCACCAGTCCCCCAGATTCCAGGCCTTGTGGTACCTTGGTAATTATAAGTAGACTTTGCACTCCTGACCCACGAGTCAGTCGTTCCATCAAACTTGATTCCGCCATTCGACATAATATCTCCATGCACCTCAGTCGTCGCACTAAATGACATATCAACGTTTTCTATAAATGCACTATCAGTAAATGAAGGAAAACCCAATCGCACCTTTAGAGCACGATTAGCATTAGGAGAGGCGGCAATTGTCCCTGTGGATACTACAGCAATAACTGAAGAATTTGGTAATGGAGTTGAAATACTAATAGCATAGCTTCCCACTGTATTATCAAACTTATCTTTCATAGTATGAACATACGGACCAGGAGCTCCCGTACCATCAGTAAAGTCGGTAGGATTATGTGCGAGGTGCCAGCGATAATAATTAATACCTGCTTCAGCTACATGAAAAGTGACATCCCGTCGGTAGTACTCCAGTGAAATTCTATGTTCAAACAAAGCATAGCTCAAAATACCCAATACCATAATCACAAAAGCTATTGATCCAAAAACCATCACAATGAGAAGTGTGGTTCCTTGATACCTTTTTTTACATTGTTTTTTTGCTTTCAACATAGTTTCACTAACATACATTCTTTAGCTCACCTGACAAGGTCAGGATCACTCGAAATAAGATACAAGGCACGTCAATTTGTTTTCAGATTTCTAATTTGAGTGAGCGATTCCACTCGGAGTGGTACTGGACTCTTGGTCTGATCTTTTTCAATCTCAATAATAATTTGTATCATTCGAATATTCGTAATCGTAATTGGTAGAGTCATTGCACTTTGCGACCCCGTATAGCTTTCTGTAAAATATTGAAATGTTGGAGTACCTCTATTTGCATTCTGTACATAACTTGCGATCGTCGTCACCTGTTCCTGACCTGTATAACTCAAAGGATTACCGCTTGGTTTTAATATTCCTCTTTTCAAATCAGTTCCTGATAACCAATAATGTACTCGTTCGCGTAAACTATCCCCATCAATATTTGCGTACACGGTAAGAGATGAAGTGGTAGCTTCTGCAACCGGATATGAACCAATACTTGATTCTTCGGCAGTTCTAATGGTGTTTACCATTTCAGAAATTACTCGACGAGCATCTTTTTGTCCAAATAGCTGGTCATTGAGTATACGCTGATTACGAAAACTCAATATAATAAAAGAGGTTGCTCCGAGCAATACAATCATCGTGATTCCAAGTACTACCATCACCTCAAGCAGGCTCATACCACGAAAGTAATTTTTACTTTGTCTAGAAACACTCATACAGAATTAAGATCTGCAATAATAAAATGATCGCTTGTTACCTCAAACAATTCCTCATACACTTCATAACCTGGGGCTTCAATACGAATCGTATATTCTCCTGCAACCAAATTTCCCACATAGACTTGTCCCGGAGGTGTACATGCATTAGTGTACACAAAGGTGAGATCAGAGAGCAGAGGTGAAACAGTGGGATCGAGGGTATCAAAATACACTCGATATCTCATGTATTGCTCACCATCATGAGCATCAGAAATATGTACACTACTTTGTGTAAAGTATGTATTCTCCGTTCCATCAGGTCCTAGAAACACCCAGTTTTGTCCTGTACTCGAAGGACTTGTTGCCATTTGAAAACGTATCGTAGTTGAAGGTGATTGAGCCATTGGATTCCATGACCAGATGATATAGCGCGCATTTTCTCCGGTATCAATTGTTGATGATTCGAGATATCCGTTTGAAACATACACACTACCATTTTGAGAAAGTGTGAGATTTCCTGGACTCGTAAGTGTATCAATTCCACTTCCCGAACTGTACCCGAGTCCTTCACCAAAATCTTCAATACCTGACCCTTGTGACCAGTCCGTCTGTGAAATACTTCCGACCCCCGTTGTTTTCACTGATGAAAATCCATTAGGTCCCGTAATTGTTACCGTTGCATTTGCAATAGGAGCTGATTGATTTTCAGCTAGTATGACTAATGATCGTGTCGTGTTTGGACCAACAATCAATGTCCCCACGTCTACTGCGCCAGGTAATATGGTCATGGGTACATCAGGAATAGTCCCTAGAAGATCATACCCCGTCACAGACATACCGTAGCTATCCCACGGTACATTCAAGTTTGATTGCACTCCACTCCCATTAGTTATATAACTCTGATTTATCAGATACACACTCGGATTTGCTCCAATCGCACGACTTCCTTTTATCTGGAAAGGAACGTTTGGAGCCGTATTACATTGTGCATTTTTTGTTTCCACGGTTATACTCGATAATTCATCAATAGTAAGCGTGAGATTGCTCACTGCCTGCTGAAGAATCGTTACGTGTGGGGTTGTGGGATTTGGGTTGGTCGAGCTCGGTGCGTAGGTTTTATCTGTCGTGTAACCTGTCTTTGTAGCTTGTATAAAATATTTTGCAGTACCAGTGGCTAAATCATAAATACGCAAAAATCCATTATTATCAGTAGTATCAACAAAATTGTAGGAAGGATTAGTACTTGTTGCAATTACGGTCACCGATGCACCAGTAACCGGATTTCCATAAGCGTCTATTACCTGGACAAACAATGCACCATGGTTGAGATTGCCTTCGAGATATTTGGGTGCAATATAGGTATACATTGAGAAAGGTTCAGCTTGATCACACGAAACACATCGTGCCTCAATCTGTACAAATTTATAATCATTTGGCGCAGTGTCTGCAGGAATTCCTCCAATCAAACCATCAAATGGATCATCAATATTCCGGATAGTTCGAATGATTTCAAAATGCATTCCATTTCGAATAGTAGTTGTAGTATATTCGAATACGCCCGAAGGACTCCCATTAATAATTCCTACGCTATCGAATGGTACGTTCCGTATGATTTCCATCTGTTCATTCAGAACCGCCGTTGCCAAAATGCGCACTCGCGAATGATACACCAACGAAAAACTCAGTTGAATACTTCCATAAATTCCTACGATAAATAGACCAAAAATACCGAGTGCAACGACTGACTCAATCAGAGTAAACCCTTTCAATGTAGACTTTAGTTTCATTCAAAAAAACGGTTACTCGACACTTAATTCATTCATAATTCTTTGAACAATTTGCACAACCTCTTCCTTTGTTTTTATTGTATGAGATTTATTCCCCTCTTCTTTCATCAGTGCTTCTATTAAATCCTCCTTCATTTCTACTAATTCTTTTTTATGTTGAATAATCTTTTGTTTTAATACACCTACCATTTTTGCATCCTGTACCACTGAGGATGGATCTTCTTTTGAAGTTAGTTGCAATTGTGTCTTCAGTGCATTAATTGCTGCTACCACGTGCTGAATATGCAGTACCAAATTCTGTACTTGCTTGGTAGTGCTTTTTACTTCTTTTATGAGATATTCAGCTCGTTCACGCGTAGCTGCAGCTTTTAATTCTTCACTTACTTCCCCTTCTTTTTCTTCTCTACGTTCTTTATTTTTTTCTCTTTCGAGATGATGATTTTTTTCTACAGTCTCCATATTTTTTTATTTTCACTATAGATTTTTGATAAGTATACCACAAATTCAAACTAACACAGAACAACTAACAATGAACAAAAAGTTTCATTTGTTAATTGTTAGTTGTTAATTACTATTTTTTTAAAATAAAAAACACTCCGATTTGAGTCAGAGTGTTTTAACTTCTATTGAGATTTATTTCGGTACAAAGGCGAGAAGTCCTGCGATACGTGCCTGCTTGATTGCTCGTGCAATCTGACGCTGGTGTTTTGCGCAGAGACCACTTCTTCGTCGAGGTTGGATCTTCATATATGAAGAGGTAAACCGGCGAAGTGATTCATTGTCTTTGTAATCAATATGTTTTTTCTTGTCGATACAGAAGAAGCATTGTTTTTGCTTTTTCAGTTTTTGATTTTTCACTGGATTCATACGTTACTTCATGTTGATTAAAACGGGATATCTTCTACTTTTATTTCATCATCAGGGGCACTTGTTGGAGCACTTGGTCTCTCATCTTCTTCTTTTCCTCCTCCAAATGATTCTCCTTGGCTGCCTGCACCACCTCGTGGCGCATCAAGCATAATTAGATTTTCTGCAATTACCTCGGTTCGATAGCGTTTCACACCATCTTGACCGGTCCATTCTCTCGTTTCCAGACGTCCTTCGATATACACACGACGTCCTTTTCCGAGATATTGGCCCGAGATGTCTGCAAGCTTTCCCCATAACACCACATTGTGGTATTCAGGGCGCTCTTGACGCGTACCTGAGGCATCTTTCCACACTCTGCTTGTTGCTACACCGATATTTGCGACACTTTGACCAGAAGGGGTACTTCTGACTTCAGGATCCCGGGTTAGACGCCCGAGGATCATAGCTCGATTCAGGTCCATAGAGAAATGAGTTATAAATAAGTGCCGAACCCTCCTTGGTTTAGGGAACGACTAGGACTTATTCTCATTATACCTTATCAATATCTTTCTGCAATATCTCATCAAGCTTTTCACCAATATTTTCCAAATTGAGACTTGATTCAGCTGGAGCACTCTCTTTTTTCTCTTCAGATACTACTTCAGGGCGTTCTTTATGCTCTCTTCGAACCTCAGGTCGACCCGAACGAGTAGGCAAATCAGCTTTTGGAGGTGCACTCAAGGCTGTAGGGTCGATAGCCAGAGTAATCGTACTTTTTTGCTTGGAATCATGTACCTGGATTCCTACTCGGAGGATACCCCCAATAAGTCTAATACTCTGTTCGAGTGCCAGAACTTTCTCCGGGAGAATCTCTATTGTAAAAAACTCAAAATATCCGTATCGGATATGCTTCATTGGGTATGCAAGTCTACTTTTACCCAAATCGGTTCTTTTGATTTCTTCAGCCCCATGCGCTTTGAGCTGAGTTTCGATCTGTGCAGCAATCGGAGCTACCTCGTCTTCAGCGAGTGTGCCTGGGAGTACGCACAATATCTCATACTTTTTCATAACTTTGACCTTTCAAAATACACGTTAAATTAAATATTTTTAGATACTAAAACGACACCAATTTTATTTTTACGACCGCGGAGACTATATCAATGTATAAGGTATTTGTCAATAGAGTGGTTAGCACGGAAAAATTGAAGATTAAAGATTAAAAATGGGATACCTTTATATCAATCTTCATTCTTCAGTCTTTAATTTTTAATCTCATAGTACGTGATATAAAAATATGCTATACTATGCACTGATTAGTCGAGCATCAACTCACTTTCTTATGTTACCTTTGGAAGAGTTCAAAAAACTTCTTGCTAAAAAATTCAAATTAACCGCAGCACAAATTGCTACCCATCTTGAAGATGCACAGAACCGGGGTCGCGATTTGGAAACATATCTGATTGAAAAGAATGTGGTCAAAGAAGATGCTCTATGCGAAGCGGTTGCTGAAGAATATGGATTATCTCGAGTTTCCCTGAAAGGACGCGATATTCCTTCTGAAACATTACATGAATTACCTGAGGCATTTGCCGAAGCACACCACATTGTAGCATTTGAAAGCACACCAACATCTCTCAAAATCGCTCTTACGGATCCGACCGACGTACAGACCATCGAATTTATTCGAAGAAAAAGTAGAAAAGATCTTGAAGTCTTTATCACCACTCCTCGCGAAACCAAGGAAGCATTACGTAGATACCGATCAAACCTCAAACAAGAACTGAGTCAACCGCTTGCACATTCAGATCCAACAGACCTCAAAAAGGCTGCTGAGGAACTTCCGATTATTAATATTGTGAACTCGATTCTTGAACATTCGGTATTCGAGAACTCTAGTGATATTCATATCGAACCAACAGAACTCGATGTGGTTGTTCGATTTCGTATTGATGGAATCCTACGCGAAATGATGCACTTACCGAAAGCGGTGCAGAGTGGTATTGTTGCCCGAATTAAAATTTTATCAAACTTAAAAATTGATGAACACATGATTCCGCAGGATGGACGATTTAAAATCTCTGTTCAAGGAGAAACATTATCATTTCGTGTCTCGATCATTCCAGTATACGACGGAGAAAAGATTGTAATGCGTCTTCTCCATGAAGGACAAAAACCATTAACCCTCGATGAACTTGGATTTTTACCTGGAATCAAAGAGCTGGTTGATGAGGCGATTGAAAAACCACACGGTATGGTATTGGTAACTGGTCCAACAGGGTCAGGAAAAACTACCACACTCTATTCCATATTAGGAATGCTTAATCAGCCAGATGTGAATATCTGTACGATTGAGGATCCGATCGAATATCATGTGACTGGTATTAATCAAAGCCAGATCAATCCCAAAGCTGGATTTACCTTCGCTTCAGGTCTTCGCTCGTTCCTTCGCCAAGATCCTGACATTATTATGGTAGGAGAAATTCGTGATAAGGAAACTGCGGAAATCGCCATTCACGCAGCCATGACCGGACACTTAGTATTATCAACATTGCACACCAATGATGCGCCAACAACGATTCCTCGTTTGCTCGACATGGATATACCGCCATTCTTGGTAGCATTCACCGCCAATATTATTATTGCACAGCGATTGGTCAGAAAAATATGCCCCAATTGCAAAGAGTCATTTAAACTAACAGCAAAAGAATTAAAACAACTACATTCTCTCATTGATAAATCAAAAATGACTACTCTTTTCAAAGAGCATGGAGCAACGCTCACCGCAAAAGAAAAAACTCTTGAATCACTTACCTTTTACCGAGGCAAAGGATGTAAAAAATGTGAAGGCTCTGGATACAAAGGTCGTATCGGAATTTATGAAGTAATGGTAATCGATGAAGAACTTCAGAAAATTATTAATACCAAAGCTAATGCAAATGATATCAAAGCACACGCTATAAAAAACGGCATGCTTACTCTATTTCAAGATGGACTGATCAAGGCAAAACAAGGTATGACAACTATCGAAGAAGTACTCCGCGCAAGCAAAGACTAATTATATGGCAAATCCCGCACTACGAAATGCATCACAGTCAAAGGAAGCGCATCTACCACGCCAGTTTTTTAGTTCTCAACATGTAAAAATTTCCATGGTCGATCGTATTTTTTTTCTCGATCATTTGAAAACCATGATTCATGCAGGACTATCACTCATTGAAGCATTGCACGTACTCGCAAAGGAAGCACAGAACAAAAAATTTGCTCGCATTGTAAAGGAAATTACCGATCATGTGGAAAAAGGAAATCAACTGAGTGATAGTTTGAAGCTCTACCCAAAAATTTTTCCTGATTTACAAACAAAAATGATTGCGTCTGGTGAAATCGCAGGAAAACTCGAAGACGCACTCGATCAAGTCGTTGTGCAGATGAAAAAAAATCATGCACTCGTTGCAAGTGTTAAAGGCGCACTCATCTACCCTTCAGTGATTGTAAGCGCGATTCTCATTATTGGAATACTCATGGTCACGATGGTACTTCCTAAGCTCACTGCGATGTTTGATGAATTCGAGGCTGAGCTTCCTCTCTCAACCAAAGTGTTGATTGGTATTACCGACTTTCTTTCACAACCTCTCAATCTAATACTTGTCCTTGGTCTTACCGCTCTCTTTGTTATCCTCTTTATTGTTATGATAAAAAAGAATACTGCTTTTAGATATTTCATGCACGGTGTTATTCTTCACTTACCTATTTTTGGAGCCATTGCCAAAAAAGTAAATCTTGCACGATTTTCCATAACATTATCATCTCTTCTCAAAAGTACTATTCCAATTGTTGATGCCGTTCGCATTGCTGGCGAAACATGTAAGAATGTTCGATACAGCGGAGCACTCCTCAGTGCAACGGAGAATCTTTCCAAAGGTGAACAATTATCAGATACACTCGCTGCCAGTCCCAAACTATTTCCGCCAATGGTAACTGAAATGGTAATGGTGGGAGAAAAAACAGGTGAAATAGACCACTTACTCCAGGAACTCGCATCATTCTATTCAGATGAAGTGGATAAAACCATGAAGAATTTCTCAACCATTATTGAACCAGTGATTATTATTTTACTCGGCGTAGGTGTTGCTGGTATTGCAGTTTCCATTATCATGCCGATGTATTCGCTTACCCAAGCTTTCTAAACTATTCACATGCTCACTCATCCTTTTCCACATGCATTTGGAATCGATATCGGAGACCGATCAGTAAAACTGGTCCAACTTAGAAATCATGAAAAAATTAGAAGCACCACTTTCCAACCCGTTGCGATGCGTGCCTGTCCTCTCGAACCAGGACTCGTAGTCAATGGGATTATTGAACAACCAGAGCTCGTTCGGAAAAAAATAGAAAAATTATTGAAAGGTAGTGGACGAGGTGAACACCCGATTAAGAGTCCATGGGTAGTAGCTTCAGTTCCTGAAAATCACAGTTTCCTCAAATTAATTTCTATACCCGACAGCGACATAGCCGCTGTAGAGGCACCCGATGTACTTAATTTGATTTCTACATACTTACCTGTTGATGATCTTTCTACTTACTCAGTCGATTGGCACGTGGTACAGCCTGAGGGCAATGATACTGAGGTGCGAATTTTAGTAGGAGCAATTCCCAAACGTATTGGGGACAGCTACACTTATTTACTCGAAAGTCTTGGTCTCGGAGTAATGGCGCTTGAAATTGAAGAAGTGGCAATTGCACGATCAATGGTGACCGCACACAAAGAGTACAAAGAAGAGGCTCGTGCAATCATTGATATTGGCTCCACACGTACTCAGGTCATTATATATGACCGTGATGTTATTCAATTCAGCACCGTACTCCCTTTTTCAGGAGAACTACTGACTCACGCCATCATGGACTCTCAAAAAGTGGATGAAGCTACTGCCGAAAAAATAAAAATTGACACGGGATTGGAAATTCCACAAGGCAAAAAAAATACTCCCGCACTTCTCAAATTAGTACATGCATTTTCCAAAGCTCTCGAACACACTTTCTCATCATACTACGGTCACAATACTCGTGCTAATAGAATTACTCGTATTGTCTTGTGTGGAGGATCATGCAATTTAATTCATCTCGATACTGTCCTCAATGAAGCTTTAGGTGTTGAGTGTGTGCGGGGAAATGTATGGAAAAATCTAGGCATTGATCCAAAACATGCGCCTATGGAAAATGCTTCAGCCCTGTCATACGCAACAGCGATTGGACTTGCTCTTCGAGCAGCGGATAATCCATTTAGCAAACGAGATACTATCTAATCAGTATGATGTTCCCCGTCAGAATCAATGTATTATCAGATTCCAAAAAAGCTCATCTCAAGCGCTTGGCACTTTTTACGTACCTCAAAAGTTCTTTTGCGTTAGTTTTCTCATTGATTGCAGTACTTGCTGCAGTACTCTTGGTTACTGAAAGTTTTTTTATTGAATATCGTGCAGCTCTCACTTACGGAGTACTCTCAGGAAGACGATCATACCTGATTGATACTCAACGGATTGCAGCGACCAATAGTCAACTCAAAAAAATAGAACAAACTCAAACCACCTTTACATTGTGGTCTCCTCGATTACACGCTATTCTTGCCGCACTTCCACCAGGGATTGAAGTGAGTTCTATCATTTTAGATGGAGAAACACACACCCTTTCGCTTGCTGGAGTTGCCGCATCACGCGAGGTGCTCGGTCTTTGTGAAACAGCAATGAAAGCACTTCCTATACTTGAATCCGTACAGATACCATTGGGAGAACTTACACGTAAAGAAAATATTCCGTTTACTATTCAGGCAACACTCAAATAATATGAGATTCACGATTACTCACAAACTTATTTTTACCATCATTTTCTTCTTCTCTGCCGGAATTGGCGTGATATTTGGTTTTATATTCCCTTCACTGAACTCGATCACCCAAACTACGGACGCCATGGTTGCACAGGTGAGTGCTGACAATGAGGAGTTGGAACGAGTACGACTACTTCGTAGATCACTTATTGAAATAGATACTATTGAGGAAAATTTATCACGTACTACTGCAATTTCAATTACCAAATCAGAAGAAGAAAAATTAATTGAATTAATTGAATTAATTGCCGAGCGAAATGGGGTGGACCAAGAATTATCAGTATCGTACCAACCACATGAAGACCAAGCGCAGTTTACTGGTCGTTACCTTTTTTCATTTTCTACCACAGGACCACTTGAACGTATCGAAAGGTATCTAGCAGAACTCGAATCAATCCCCTATTATCTAAGCATCAGAGGGCTGACTATTGAAAAAAATTCAAAATTAGGAGAGAATCAGGTTGTTATGACTTTTAGAGCGACGCTTAATACTACGAGTGAACCATCCTATGTCAACTAATACTCCCAAACGCATAGACAATCCAATCCCTCCTGAATTTGCAAATGTTTCAGTACTTCGACTGATTACGATTGGGGTTGCGCTTATCTGTCTCACGGTTACAAGCTATGCTACCTGGACGGTATACCTTATGTCCAATCGAATATCAACTTATGAGACAGATTTTCAAGCACAAATGGTGTCCAAAAGTGCAGGTCCAGTGAACTTTGTACTTCTCGAACAAGTACTGTTGATTGACAATGAGAAACAGCATTTGGAATTTACCCCCCCTACTCGAGACCCTTTTTATAACCAGACAATCACATCAACCATCAGTAACCTTCCGGTAAGCTCAACCACAACCCCTATTATTCCCGAGGCTTCATCCTCTACTACTGACTTATGAAATACGCGTTTGAACTAGGACACCAGCCTCATGTATCGGTTGCTGAAATTATTTCTGTGTGTAAGCGGTTATCAATTTCTTACAAAGAAATCAACACTGCTGACTCTTTTTATATTATCGAAGTCGATGAGACACTCGATGCACAAGTACTCATCCATATTCTTGGTGGTACCATTCGAATCGCACATGCTTTGGAAAAAAAGACCAACGACGTACACACGATTGCGGAACACCTCGAACAAGCGACTGATGGAAAAATTCAATTTTCGATTTCAGGAATAAACCAGAAGTCTTTGGCTCTGGAAGTTAAAAAACATTTAAAAAGTATTGGGCGTTCCGTAAGATATATTGAATCAAAAAATGCGGCGACCGTAATTCATAATAATTTGATTGAAAAAAAGGGGGATATTATCAAAGTAGGTACTGAATGGTTTGTAACTGATGCAATTCAAGATATTGAATCTTTCACTCGCCGCGATTATGAGCGCCCACGCACTGATAGCCGAAGTGGGATGCTTCCACCCAAACTTGCCCGCATGATGGTAAACCTTACCGAAGCCCCACTCAATGCTCACATCCTCGACCCATTTTGTGGATCAGGTACGGTACTTATCGAAGCACTCTCACTTGGGTATACTCACGTATCCGGATCAGATAATTCAGAAAAAGCTGTTGAGGATTCTATTGAGAATACCCGATGGTTTTTAAAAGATCACACATCTACAAAAATTGAAACAGCCGTACACCTCATACCTGCGGAAAAATTGGAAAAAGTATTTAAGAAAAATAGTGTTGATGCAATTGTGTCTGAACCGTACATGGGCAAGCCGTTGCATGGACATGAAAGTAAATTTGCGCTTGAAAGTCAGGCAGTGGAGTTGAAAATGTTATACCTCAGCAGTTTTGAATCTTTCAAACAAATACTTTCACCCGATGGCGTCATTATTTTTATCATTCCCATATTCAAATCAGGCAAAGACTGGGTGAAAACTAATGCACATATTGAAATTGAGAAACTTGGATTCAAAGTAATTCCTTTTTCGGAAAAATCTACCTCTCTCCTCTATTCTCGTGACAACCAATTTGTTGGTCGCGAAATTTGGAAATTTAGACATGCGAATTACGAATAAAACCAATACACGAATGGATTAGAATTTTGAATTTCAGCATTCGCAAATTCGTACCATTTGTAATTCGCATGTAGCCTGGTTTGAAATCTTCTTGACAACATCCTATCTTTTTGGGAATACTAGATACCAGTGTTCGCTCTTTTTGCAACGGAGAATTGCGATGGAAGAAAAACTCAACACAAAACGTCTGTACACCCAGCCATTCATCTGGCTCGTTCTCATCACATTCGTGATCGCCGGCGCGATCAAGATCGTCGGGAACGAACAGGGTGCGATAGCAATGGAACTCGACCGTCGGCCCGCAATCGGATATCCCGTTTATCGAGGTGAGTACACCATCATGATCATGAACATGTACCTCGGCGAGGTCTACTGGTTCACCAACTGTCCTCGACTGAAGGATTTCACTCGGTACGAAGAAGTTGCGATCTATGGTGATCACCACAATCGTTGTCACGATTGGCGCACTCTCACCCCCTCGGAACATGAAATTTCCAAAAAGTAACTTCTACTCCCTGGCATGTCGCGGTCGACTACAACCCACAAGTGAACACTACTATTTCACCGCCTCATGCCTTTATTGGTCCGAAAAACTTCGGGACAGTAAAGGAGATCGAGGCGGTGTTTTGTTTACTCACACAAATTATTGACAACCTCTGTAAAACCTTTATACTACGCACCTGTCGAGCTACCTGCCGACCGTCACCAGGAGAAACACGCACATGTCCAAGCACTCTGAAGAAATCGCACTGGCCGAACCGGTCGTGCTCGTCGGCCACAAGGTCGTCATTTACCGCAACTTCAGCAAGAGACCACTGAAGGTGCACAAGGGTCCCACCCGTGTCACCGAGTTCGCTCAGACGATCGTCGTCCACTACAACGGACGTACCGACTGCCTCGAGGCGACCAAGTGGAAGAAGGAGCTCAAGGGCAATTGCCTCACGCTCGAGGCCATGGCGGATCAGCCGATCCACAAGCCCGTCCGACTGGACTTTCACCTGACGCAGTGACCGCGTCGTAGCTCGTGTGCTCGCATCCTTAGACTTCGGTCGACAGGTGCGAGCACACCCATTCCCTATCAAGGGATTTTTTTATTTGCTGATTTCTACCATTTTCTTCTTTCCTGTTTTACCTTTAAGAATTGAAATGTGGGTTTTTGCAATATCAAAATATTCGCTTAATACTTTTATTAGCTGTTCGTTTGCCTCCCCATCAACCGGAGACGCAGTGAGACGAACTTGATATTCTGATTCTGAAATTTGTATTACGTCAGTTTTTGATGAGCGAAGTTTTACGATAATAGTAAGACGCATATAAATTCTAAATCCGTGCCTATCCGTCAGATCCGTTAAATCCGTGTTCTATTCTTTAACTTTCGCTAAATGGAACACGGATGACACGGATTGAACGGATTAACACGGATTTAATTAAATTCTTAGTTACGCAAATTTTCTCAACCAGACAACTAGTCATGTGTATGCTCTGGTCTTCCTGTCAAAATTTTCTCTCGGAGGAAATTGATTACTTTTCGATTTACCAAGTAGGTTCGAACTGAATCTTTCACCTCTGCTTTATTTAGATTCTCCAAATATTCTGGATGATCCTTATATTCTTTTTTCATTTTTTCAATTTCTTCAGCAAGCTCAGTATCATCTACCGTAAGATTTTCATCCTTTGCAATTTGGCGAGACACGAGTGCTGCTTTTGCACGCTTGGTTGCTTGCTCAGTAAAATCTTTCTGAATATCTTCTTCACTTTTTTTCAAGTCTGCCAAGTATTGATCAATCGTGATTCCATTTTTTTCAAGATCACGTTTTAATTCATAAAACATTTTCTTTCGTTCAGCATCGATCAACACTTCAGGAATTTCTTCGAATTTTGATTTGTCGATCAGGGCATCAAACATTTCGATCTCAGCTACTTCATCAGCTTTGTGAAGTGCTTCATGTTCCATGTTACTCTGTAATAATTCTCGGAGTTTGATTACACTGTCTTGTCCTACTTTTTTTGCAAATTCATCATTCACTTCTGGAAATACTCGAGTATACACTTCTTTCACTTTCGTTTTGAAGTGTCCAGTGTTTCCCGCAAGCATTTTGTTGTAATAATCTTTTGGAAATGGAACATCAAATTCTTTTTCTTCTCCCTTACTCACTCCGAGAAGCGCATCATTGAATCCAGGGATGTGCTGATTTTCTGAGAGATAGACCTGGTAATCTTTTGCCTGCCCACCTTCGATAGGTACTCCATCGAGAAGTAGGTCCATATCGATTACCACTTTATCTTCTTTAGTAGCAGGGCCTTCTTTTACCACTTCTACTGCCTGCATTTTGGTGAGGTTTTCAATCACTGCATCGATATCAGTTTCAGTTACTGGTTTTGCTTTGTGTTCTACTTTGATTTTGTCGAGTTTTGGCAGAGTCACTACAGGAAGAAGTGCCACTACTGCTTTGTATACAAAATCATTGCCTGGAGCGATTTTTTCAATATTAATTTTTGGCATTCCGATGGTATCCAGTTTCTCTGCCATCACTGCATTATAAAATGTTTCCTGGAGAATGCTCTCGAGTGCTTCATTCATCACATGCATTTCGCCGATTTCTCGTTTTACCATATCAAAAGGAGCATGTCCTTTGCGGAAGCCTTTGATGGTAGTTCTATTTGAAATCCGTTCTGCTGCTTTTCGTAAGTGTTTTTCATATTCAGCAGCGGTGACCGTAATAGTCATCTCGATTTCTGAGTTTTTGAGTTTTTTATGCGTGTGTTCCATAGAATATAATTATGTCTAGAAGTTTCGAGATTATAGCGAAAAGTATGAGAAATGTCAAAGGCTAAAATACCCTATAAAAACATTCAACCCCGTATCGTATGATACGGGGGTTCGTCGAGCCCGACGGGCCAGGAACGTCACGCTCCATGAAGCCCGTATAGACTTACCTAAACAGGAGTTCAGGATTTTGAGTTGCACTCACGATTCACCGCGATATGATCCTCGAGTTTCTGGTCGATCTGGACAATCTCGTCCTCGGTGAACGGCTCACGAGCCATGTCGGCGAAGGAATCATCGTGATGAGCTCCGCTGTACTCCTCACCAGGCTCGTAGCAGCTACCCTCGTCGGTTGAGCTCTCCGGCTCGACTATATCTTCGTCATCCAACCCCTCATACCATAGACGTTGCCGCTCGAGTTCATCCGCCTCTTCATCGAGCTCCACCTGTGCATCTCGACTCCACTGTGCGAAATTGCTCTGACGCCGATTCTTTCCCACGATTCACTCCTTTACACGGAATGTCTTATGCCTGACCCTGTGTCAAGTTTTTGACAATCCATGTGCTTCGTTGACAGCCTTCTTTCTGCATATTTTAAGCTAAAATAAGGCAAAAAGAAAGCCAAGAAAGATATTATAAAGGACGATTTTGAACTAGAGAATATACCATATTTAAGCCATTTTGTCAAGCCTTTTATCCAATTTTTTACCTCAATATAGAAAAATTAACTACATTTTTCTATATAAACAGGAACCTCCGCACCAGTATATACCAGTGCAGAGGCTTTTTCCTCCTTAATGTGTGATGATACTACGGATGGATGCGAGCCACCCTGGCGGCAGCCGCGGAGGCCCCCATCCAGGACGTATGCAGACGAGGCTCAGGTCGGTGTAGAGGACGCCGTTCATCCGATGCCTCGAATCTGCACCTGGAATCCCTGGTGTCACACTGTACAGAGGCCACGTGTAGCCCGTGATACTGATGATCCTCTCGTTCACAGGCGTGACATCCTCGATATAGATGACATGCCCCCCCACCCGATTGCGTGGATTCCCGTAGACAGTGATCCTCGCCCTCGGGACGAAGTCTGTGGGAATATAGAATCCCCAGACATCGAACGAACTGTAGAAAAACCTGTCACAGACACCCATACACACCCCCTTGCAGTACGAATCAGAACACCAGTAACAAAAAATACACCTGCATATCTGGCTTGTCAAGGATACATCTCTCGTATTTCAGCTTCATCCGGCGCTATATCTAATTTTTAGGTTTCAGGAACCATAAAACCTGCTATACTATTCTTACTTAATATTTTTATGACAAAAACCAATAAAACAGTCGTCATTATTGATGGAAATGCGATTATCCACCGCGCCTACCATGCCCTACCACCGCTCACTGCTCCAGATGGCACTCTAGTTAACGCTGTTTATGGGTTTGCATCCATGCTCCTCAAAGTCATGGGAGACCTCAAACCTGACTACCTAGTTACGACTTTTGACGTAGCTGGTGGAACCTTTCGAGATGAAATCTATACCGAATACAAAGCTACCCGAGTAAAGACTGATCAGGCACTCTATGATCAGATTCCACTCGTACATGAACTAGTAAAAGGTTTTAATGTACCTATTTACACGAAGACGGGATTTGAGGCTGATGATCTTATTGGAACATTGGCCAAAAAAATTACTGGAGCACACAAAGACATCACCTGTATTATCGTGACGGGTGACAAAGATTTATTACAATTGATTGATGACAACAAAATCGAAGTGTATCTTCTCCGAAAAGGAATGTCAGATTTTGAATTATTCAATGAAAGTCACATGCGTGAAAAATTCGGTTTTTCTCCGGCACAAATGATTGATTACAAATCTCTTCGTGGGGATACTTCTGATAATATTCCAGGTGTGAAAGGTGTGGGAGAAAAAACTGCGACAGAATTAATCGCAAATTTTGGATCACTTGAAAAAATTTATGATGCGCTGAAAAAAGAAGACAAAAAAATATCTGCAAGTGTACAAAAGAAATTAACTGAGGGATATGAGTCAGCATTGATGAGTAAAAAACTTGCGACCATCGATACTAATGTTCCTGATACCGAATACTCACTTCCAGAAATGCAGACGACTTCTTATAAACGAGAAGATGTAATTGAATTATTCAAAAAATTCGGTTTTTACTCTCTCGTGAAGCGTGTGTCGGGAGGAACAGAAGTAGTTGAAGAAAAAACCACTATTTCTAAAAAGAAAGAAAAAAAGATGAAAGTTGGTGAAGTGGTCAACGTTGATACTAAAAATATTTCAGAGCTTAGTACACTTATACAAAAATATAAAGTCTGCGCATGTCGACCTTGTTTCCAGAATGAAAATGGAAATATCATCACCTCAACATGTACTGGAATTGTATGTGTTATTGCCGACACTTCGTGGATGATTCCACTTTCAATGCTTGAAAAACTTCCTTTTAATTCGAAAGACATTACCATTGTCGGGCATGATGTAAAACAATTTGTAAAACTGTACACGCATGTAGGCGTTGAATTCAAAGCGCAGTTATTTGATGTCATGATTGCATCGTATTTACTGAACTCCAGTACTCGTGCGCATGATATGGAATCAATTGCGATTCGAGAATTAGGAATTGAATTACCCAATACAGATCAATCATCACTATTCGGCATTGACCCAAAAATTATTGCAACCGAACTCGCAGCAATGCTCAAAGTAACAGAGAAATATGAAAAACAATTAGTAAGTGAATCAGAGAAGGGATTATTTGAAGACATCGAAATGGCACTCATCCCCGTACTCGCACACATGGAGCTCGCAGGAGTCGCCATTGATATTCCACTCCTTGGAAGATTATCAGAAAAAATTGCAAAAACGATTACAGAGTTGGAGGCTAAAATCTGGAAAGAAGCAGGAAAAGAATTCAACGTGTCGTCTTCCACCCAACTTCGGGATATTTTATTTGTCGATCTAGGACTTCCGACTGACATGATAAAAAAAGGTAAAACAGGTTATTCAACTGCTGCGAGTGAACTTGAAAAGTTACGGGAAATGCATTCTATTATTCCTTTTATTGAAGAATATCGTGAAGTAGAAAAACTTCGAAATACCTATATTGATGTATTACCAACACTGATTAATCCAAAAACCGGTAGAATTCACACGACATTCAACCAGGCAATTGCAGCTACGGGACGACTCTCAAGTATTGACCCCAATTTGCAAAATATCCCAATTAGAACTGAATTAGGGAAAGATGTACGCAAAGCATTTATTGCAGACAAGGGAAATAAACTGATTTCAGCTGATTATTCTCAAATTGAATTGCGTATTGTTGCGTCTCTTGCGAATGACGAAAAAATGATTGAGATATTTAAAAAAGGTGAAGATATTCATACCGCAACTGCTGCCGCAATTCACAATATTCCACTGGATAAAGTTACCAAAGATATTCGACGATCGGCAAAAGAAGTTAACTTCGGAGTCTTATATGGCATGGGTGCATTTGGACTCGCTTCTCGAACTGGTATAAGTCAATTTGAAGCAAAAGATTTTATCAAAAAATATTTTGAAACATTTTCTGGTGTAAAAACATATTTAGATAATACACTTGAAGAAGCAAAAAAAACTGGGTATGTAGAAACATTATTTGGTCGAAAACGTTATGTACCCGAATTACAATCACCCAATAGACAAATCCAAGCAGCAGGAGAACGCATGGCAATCAATATGCCGATCCAAGGAACCGCAGCGGACATAATGAAGATGGCAATGATTGCGGTCTACCATGCGCTCAAAAAAGAAAAATTACTTGATGTGCATGCTCGAATGACATTGCAGATACACGATGAACTTGTTTTAGAAGTTGAGGAGAAATATGCCGAAACAGTTGCGGAGATTGTAAAAAATGAAATGCAAAATGTAGCAAAACTCAGAGTGCCAATCGATGTAGGAGTAGAGATTGGCGATCGATGGGGGGAGATGAAGTAGAGTCGAAAGTCATATAGTCTTTAAAGTTTGAAAGTCTTATTTCAAAACTTGTGTTATTGTATTTTCTTTCGACTTTTTAACTGTAGAGACTTTCGACTAAAAAAGAATGGCCAGGGTACAAGGAAAGCGCTGATGCGCTGTCTTTTGTCCCTGGCATGAATGGTCAGGCTGCCGGTCGATACTTCTCGTAAATGCCAGCAAAGAACTTCTCCGCCGACATATCTTTCAGTTCGACCACCTTGACCCCCAGATCTTGTGCCTCGCGCTCCTCCTTTTCCCGGACCCCCGGGGCGAGTCCTTCGAAGCTTACGACCACCTTCACCTCGGACACCTTCGCCTTCTTGTCGTCCTTCTTCTGTCTCTTCTCTCTCTTGAAGATGCTTAGCTCTCCGAGGATCCAGCGAACCAGAAGCCATGCTTGTTCTCGTGTGCACGTAGACTCCACGTCTCCGACGTAGACGTACACCGCATCAGCTCGAGCGAGTTCGTGACGATTAAGGTAACGGTGAATGAGCGACGGTTCATCCCATTCGTCCAATTTCCTCTCGTACGAACACACCAGAAGCTTATCGTTGTCACGTGTGTAGTGTCGATAACCTGCCGGCACCTCCGGCACGGTCCCGAATGTAACGATAATCTCGAACACTATTTCTCTCGTTTCTCGCGTATGCGCCAGAAAAGCACATGCTCGTTGGAACAATAGTCCACCGAACTGTTGTCCCTTATCCTGGGGACAGCCACGAGTCTATGCCCGCTCCTCCTTATGCTAGCGGACTGTAATTTGACTATAACAAAAAATCCTATATCGAACAAACAATATAGGATTATAATTTCATTTTTGCGATGCTATTTTTTTTCAATATGTATAAAATGTCCAAATCCAAGACTGTGAATTGTCCAATCAAACACAATTCGTAATTTTCGAAGGATTCCTGGCATATAAAGTACATACACCGTTCGGCGTATCCACCATGCAAACCAACCATAAAATACTTTACCCCCAATTACTGCAATTCCATACCAATCTCCGACTGGCATGAGTTGACCTTTTGATTTGAATGTAAATGGTTTCACTTCTTTTCCCGCAATTCTCCGTGCAATATCCACCCCTACAAACTTACCTGCCTTATGAGCTACCTCAGCAAGTTGAGGACAAGATTTTCCTGTAACTCCATCAAGTGTGTAGGCAATATCTCCAATTGCATAGCAAGCTTCATTCTCTTCCATTCGTAAATACTGATCCACTTTAATTCTACCTTTTTCACATTTACTTTCTTCCACAAACTGTGTGCCCAGATTCATAAATCCAGCTGCCCACACCGTAATATCACTCGCAATCTCTTCACCAGTTTTTAGTATTACTGAATTTTTAGTAACTTTAACAACTGAATTATTATATACAAATTCTATCCCTAATTTTTCTAGACGTTTTGTTACACGCGCTTGTATACCCGGTTTCATTGCAGACAAAACCGAATTATTTGGTTCAATAATTCGTACAGTAATTTTTTTGTGCGGATATAATTTTTTTAAATCCCCATTTTTGAGTGTTCCATATTGTCCTGCAATTTCCACTCCCACATACCCTCCCCCGACAACAGTGATCATACACTCATCAGTTTTACAATTCTCAAGATTCTCCACCAATGCATATTTAAGTGCAAGTGCATCTTTCAAACTTCGCACATGGTGAGTAAATTCAGTGGTACCCGGTACACCATAAAAATTCACCGTACTTCCTAATGCAATAACACAATAATCGAAAGAAATGATACCGCTTGTAGTATGGACTTCTTTTTTTTCATACTCAATATGTTCTACTCTGGCATTGACATAGGCATGCGGAGTATTATGAACTAATTCACGCAATGGTATTGATGCATGAGTAGACTCAACAGAGCCCGTAGAGACCTCATGTAACAAAGGGATAAAAGTAAAATAATTGTTTTCATCTACTATCGTAATATGGCTCCCTAGTCCTTTTCGTTTCAAATTTCGATTAAGCGTACGAAAAGCTTCATACCCTCCAATTCCAGCCCCAAGAATTACCACATCTGTTTTTATTTTTTCCATCATAGACTATAACTACATTAAACGTTTCCTTATTATAGCAAGGCGCCCAATAGATTGCCTAGTCTACTAACATGCAAAAACAAAATTCGCCCATAGTGCAGGCGAATTTTGTTTGTCTTAATCAAATTTAAACCTTGGTTTTTTTGTCTTCTTTACCAGAACATTCACAACCACCACCACAACACCCGTCATCATCTGCATCACCATGGCCTTTTCCATCAACACCACATCCACATTCTTCATTCTTTCGTCCCATAAGTGCAAATTTGCCAGATCCAATAGTATGCAGGGCAATAAGTGCCCCTAAAAGCACGATTGGAAGTTCAGTTGCACCTCCATATGGCATCTTGGTGTGCACCGTAAGCAAAGCTACAACCATAGTAACAGCTAGAAGTGCCGTAACAATACGATTAAAGAGCCCAAGTATGATTGCTATACCTCCGATAAATTCTACTAATGCTACAAGCCATGCAAAAAATAATGGCATTGGAAGTCCAATTCCCTGCATCATTCCTGCAGCCCCATCGATTCCACCAATTTTCATCCAACCATGATAGATAAATACAATACCTAATACTAAACGAAGTGCCACCAGTCCCCAATGTTTCATTTTTGATTCACCCTTCATACACATACGCAATATATTAAAAGTAAGTATAAACACGAGACTAGTGTACACTACTTTGATCTCCAATTCAAGAGATTGAGTAATGATACAAAACCAGGTACAATTGACATGCGAATTACGAATGGTACGAATATACTAATTGAATTTATTCGTATATTCGTACCATTCGTAATTCGCATGTAATCCCTCAATTAACCCCACCACCTATACTCATCTTCCTCTACGGCAAAGATACATTTCGAAGTCGCGAATCACTTCGAAAAATGATTCTGAAATTCAAGACTGATCGCGATCCTTCGGGCTACAACATAGCTCGTTTTGACGCACTTATTGAAAAACCAGGAACCATTCTAACAGAGCTTCATGGTTCGCCCTTTTTAGCTGAAAAACGAATGGTTATTATTGAATATGCTCTTGAATCAAAGCACGCCGAACTTCATGAAAAATTAGCAACACTACTTGATAATGATGCAGCAATTCCCGCAACTACCATCTGTGTGTTATACGAACGAGTCGATAGTTACAAGACAAAAGTACAAAAAGAATTGCTCAAAAAACTTGCCGCCTCTAAATATGCGCAACATTTCGAGATTCTTGAGGGTGGTGATTTACGAAGATGGATTAGTGAGTATGCAAAAGAAAGAAACCTCACCGTTGATAATAATGCACTTGAATTTATTGTACTTCACTCCAAAGGTGACACCTGGTTTATTCACTCACTCATCGAACAATTGGCTGGATATTGCAAGGATAAAGTTTGTACGGCTGATATTGTTCGATTATTTCTCAATGAGACAGCAGATGATAATATTTTCAATCTGATTGACGCAATCGTTGCCAAAAAACCTGAGAAAGTATACGCGATGATTCGTGAACAATACGAGCAAGGCCAAGATGCACATTATATTTTTGCAATGATAGTGAGACAGTTCCGAATAATGCTTGAGTTGAAAGATGCATTACATCTGGCTCCATCCACTCCTCCTGATGTACTTGCAAAAAATATTGGACTTCATCCATTTGTCGTTAAAAAAACTATTCCTTTGCTTCGTTCTTACACGCTTCCAGAACTCAAAGCTATATATGCGGAATTACTCTCCATAGATATCAAAACAAAAACCGGCAAGGGTAACTTGCCGATTATGATTGATATGCTGGTTGGAAAAATTGGTATACAATAATTTATTCCGTTTTTTTTCCTTGGAGATTCAATATTTCTTTCATCTTCCCTGTGAGTATTAATTCTGCAATTTGTGCCATTTCTCTTATTGAATACTCAAATTCAGCATTTCCTGATCTCATGAACTCACCAAATTCACGTCTCATGCCCCGCACATATCGAGCTATATTAATTTCATGATCTGAAAATTGTTTTCTAATCATATCCATTGCGGCATAATCCACGACTCGTATATCTGAGTCTACTACACCACCACCCCTTAATTCCAACAAAATATCCAATAATTTTGAAAATTCCGATGCTCTGTCAGATTTTTCTCGTGACATTTCAAAATTACTTTTTTCTTTTTTCTCAAATGGTATTTTTACAAAACCTGTACTTATTTTTTGTATTTCTGATACCCCATCATTAGATACTATCGGACGGACAGTGGTATCCTGACAATACTTTACAATACGGGCGAGAACTTCAGACACATCCACTTCTTGTCCATCTTGTTTTTTAATGTCTGTTTTAAGCATTAGTCCAAATTCATCACCACTAAAATGGACTGATACATCATCTGGGCGTACTGCACTATATAATGCAGTACCAAACGAACGCAACACTTGATCTCCCATTACATGACCGAGTGTATCATTTATTTTTTTAAAATCATCAAGATCCATTGACACAAAAACCAATTGTTCATTTTCTCTCAATTGAGCTACCAGATCATTGAACCGTTCTGTCGCTTGCTGTCGAGTCTTTAATTCAGGAATAAGTCGATCTTCTCGATTCGTACTTCTTATTTTTTCCAACGCGTCAGCAATTGCATATTTGAGTGCAGCAAAAGCTTCGGTATATAAAGATGAGCGTTCAGAGGAGGGTCGACTGTGGGTAGGGTCTGCCGTTTCCCGATGTCTAATGGCAAACATTCCTCGCGATATTGCTCGTTCATACCGATCACGGAGAATCCGCACGGTCTCTAAACCCAACTCCAATTCTACATGTTTCAGGACCTGATCGACTTTTGTATCCATTTCAGATGTTTCAACAAATGAGTTTGCTTCTGTTGCATCGCCGACCAATACTCGAGTATCCCCGGATTTTCTTGTTCCAATGCCTCGGTTTCTCTTTTCAGCCTCTACTCCCCCCATTGATTCTGAAGCTGGTGTAAATTTACCGTCTCTTCCTGACATATGCCAGATATACAAAAAATAAAAATCCTACACTATTTTGGTGTAGGATAGTATAAGATTTTTACGCTTTCTTTACAAGTTTTGCAGCTTTTGAAGTCATTCGTGAGAGGTATCGTGATGCAGCACCTTGCTTCAGCACACCTTTCTTTACTGCTTTATCAAGTTTCTTTTGAGCAAGCTTGATTTTGTCTCCCATGTCTTTTTCACCTTTTTCAACTGCGGCTCGAGCTTTTTTCAAAGCTTCTTTGTACGCGCGTTTGAAAACGAGGTTTTCAGCTTCACGCTTCTTTGATTGGCGCAGAGCTTTCTTGGCATTTCTTAAAATTGGCATAATAAATATCTAATTCTTCGGATTTATAATAAATATGTGAGAGTAAGCCGCAGTATAGCTAAATAATGACTAACTGTCAAGCTGAGGTTTATCAAGGAGATCAGGCACAATTACCTTCTCGCTCGCCCCCGTGATCCGCACTACATCCTTATCAATTTTACCAAGCTCCTTATAAGCGGTATTGAAGTGGTTTACGGTCGTAGACATACTCAATCCCAACTTCTTCATATACTCGTCATACGCATTGATATGTTTCCCGAGCATCTCCACATTCTTTCGAATCATCTTTGCTCCTTCTTCAATCTTCAAAGCTCGAAGACCAAAGAGTACCGTCTGGAGATATGCCGAGAAGGTAGTGGGTGAAACAATTACCACTTTCTTTTCATTAAAGGCATAATCAATCAAATTTCTCGTATTTACTTTTACTGCCCCGACCTCATTCACCAGAAGATCGTAATAGATTGCTTCAGACGGAATATACATGAATGCAAACTCAAGAGTTCCTTCATCTGGCTTAATATATTTTGCTGTTTCATCAATTCGTTTCTTCAAATCATTTTTGAAATCTTTTTCTAGGTTGTCGCGATTCACACCCTCTGGTTCATGAATCAACCGTTCATAATTGTCGAGTGAAAACTTGGCGTCCACCGGAATAATTCCCTCTTTGGTAAATATTGCAACGTCCACAATATCTCCATTATTGAAATGATGTTGTGTTTTGAAATCATTGGGTGACAAAATATTTTCAAGAAGCAGATTAAGTCCTACTTCACCCAAATTTCCCCGTTGTTTCTGGTGTTTCAACACTTTTTCAAGATCACTCAATTGCGCAGAAAAACCAATTACTTGTTGATTGGTTTTATCAAGCGTCGTTAATTTTTCAGTAATGTCTGTAATGATTTTTGAACTTTGTGCAAACTGTGTTTGGAGTGTGTGATGAAGGTTTTGCTGACCGTCTCCTACAATTTTATGCGTTTCAGAAATTTTTGTGTCCATGGTTTTTTGCATGTCCTGCAATTGCTGTTGGAACATGAGAAATATTGCTTTTTGTTCCTCAGGATTTTCTTTATTTTTTCCTGCACCAGTTAACTTTTTATACATCATAAGTATTACTCCGAGCATGGCGAGCAATAGTACCGCGAATACAATCAATAATCCAGTTTGCATAATATAGTAATAATTTTATTCTCTTACCAAACAACTAGATAACCAGTAAACCAGAAAACTAGTATTTATTTCTTCCCAATTTTACCAAAGAAAAACCAAATCAATCCTGCCGCAGCAGCACCAAAGATCAGTATTAGGATTGATAACAGTCCATCCATAGTATTATCCATAATAACACAAACATTTCTCTCTGTCATTCCTGCATAAACAAGTTCCCTCCCCTTCACAAGGGGAGGGGCAGGGTGGGGTTCATATCAAAAACAAAAAGACACCACTGATGTGATGTACTTTTGGTTTGGGCGGAGCTCTTTGGCAGAACTCCGCAGTTTGTACTGGCTTTACTTCCATACCTTTGGAAGGAGCGCGAGATGCGCTCAGATGTTCAGCCCCAGAAGCCGAGCCGTTGCCACCAGTGCGGTGGGTACGTCTGGGTCGGAACGATCTCGCCGGTCATGTCGATCGAGCGCTCGATCTGTTCGGGCTTTGCTCCGTTGATGAGGAAGATGAAATCACACTCCCCCTTGCCCAGATAAGTCGAGAATGCGGCCACTCCAGCACCCCTACTCTTGATGAGTCCGAACTTATCCACCCCCTTGATACCGAATGGGAGCAGAAGTTCGAACGCGGCCACGGCCGTGAATTCAAGACCACTGGTGTTATAGAGCACGATCGTGTGCATGCCAGGCTTGTACCCCTCAGCAACACTCCCTCGATAGTGCCAACGAAGACAGTTTTTGTTGTTGTCGGTGTACCCCTTAAGGAACCTGAACTTTTTCACAAGCTCCTTCGCCAGGAAGATAACCGTCACGAGAGTGACGAGGAGAAAGAGCGATAGAACGATCGTAAGCATGATAACCTCCATGTCCCTGGTTGTAAGGACAAAAAATTATATCACAAAACACCCTCTTTGTCAAGGTTAAATGATGTATGCTTATCTTACGTTAGTACTACCTTGTAAATTTATATTTACTAATATATACTATATTTAAGTTTAATTATTACCTATTGTAAATTTATATTTACAATTATGCAGATTGAAGAGCTTGTAAAAATTGGACTTGCAGAAACTGAAGCAAAAACGTACCTTGCTCTTCTTGAACTTGGATCTGGAACCGTAACCTCAATCACCCACCGAGCTGGTATCACCCGAACTCTTGGATACCATTCACTCGATCAATTAATTGCATTTGATTTGGTTGAACAAAAAAAGAATTCACAGCCCGCAGAGTTTCACGTGAAACATCCGCGAAAATTAATTGAATACGCGGAGAGACAAAAAAACATGTGGAATAATCGCATAAACGATGCTGAAAATCTCTTGCCAAAACTTGAGTCGTCATATACAATGCTCGGGCGCCCATTTCTTTCAAATCGTGTAGGAAAAGAAGCAGTTTTGGATTTGTATAGAACACTGTATACAAATAATAATACACTTATTTCCTTGCTTAGCCCTACCACTCTTGATCGACAGACTCTTGTAGACTTTTTCCAAGTCAAATCTCAGTCTAACAGACTTTCAAATATCTGTTGCGTATTCGACACTCCGGAAAATAGACAGGCTCTCAAAGATCTTCCTGCGGTACCTAGTGTTCGCTGGATTATTCCCTCAAAAGTGCATACAGATGTATACAAATCGGTTGAAATTATCGTTTCAGAAGACACAATATATACTATTAGCAACAAGGAAGAGGAGTTGTATGTTGACACTATCACTCATGCGGCCACTGTAAGCTCTATGTACACACTATTGTATACATTAACCCAATAATAAAGATCTATTTGCTTTGTTTCACATGAAACATATACCAACAATTTACAATTAGTCATAGTTGTTAAAATGCTCTCGTAGTTCAATGGATAGAACAAGACACTCCTAACGTCTAGATACAGGTTCGATTCCTGTCGAGGGCACCAAAAGGTTCTGCGCCCAAGGCGCACCCGCCTTGGGCGGGGATTCGCGGTAGGGGCACCAATTTGAAAATTCCACTAGTACAACCTCGTCTCGATGTACCCAAAAAGCCTAAAGTCGGGGATAGTTCCAATAATTAGCAATAAACACGGCATATAAGCCGTGTTTATTTGATGCTTCAATCTAAATTAGAAAAATCGGGGGGGGGTCGATATATCACCTATAGATGAAACAGTAGAGTAGGACCCAGTCCAGAACGGTATTATTTATTGTCGTAATCTCGATACTACCTCCATGAAGAAGATTAACCACATGCATTATAATTTCTTCGTAATATAGTAAAATTGAATTTAATTAGCTTAAACTTATTGAATATAGGCGTCGTACAATATAATTTAATGCACGCTAAGATTAATTTATCCCAAAAATTCCTCTTAGAAACCCTTTACGTCTTGTTTTTTTGAAAAAACCTGTTATACTTTTTCCAGTTTCTGCTCCGACACCCAGCCAAGGATGTATATCATGCTTCAGTTCTTTGTCTCCTTAGCGCTCATTTGTCTGGCAACCGAGTTCGCTCGATACATTATCGAGCAGGCGAAAGCTCTCGGAGAGCTGGACAACACTCAGGATGCCATCAGCGTCACCCCTCCCGTTAACCCCAACATGATAAGCTGGTTCTTCACCTCGTCGGACGAAGGTTCGCCCACCAAAAGATGGCATCGACCACGAAGGAGAAGGGGCTCTGTCCGCCCTCGCCGACGTGCGCGCTATGCGCCGAGCTCGTCGCATACGCGGCGACCTTAATGCCGTGTGTCCTTGATCTCGTGTTCTAAGCCTGTCCGTTTACCGAACAGGCTTAGAACACCCACCTTCAAAAGATTTCAATATCTTTTTTTGTTATATTAGGTTTGATTTTTTTGATTTCTTCTGCTACACTCCGCAATACAAAACTAACTTGTTATTATGCTATCGATTGGAATTGTCGGACTCCCCAACGTAGGAAAATCAACACTTTTTAACGCGCTTACCAAAAGTAAGCTCGCTGAAGCTGCAAACTATCCTTTTTGTACGATTGAACCCAATGTTGGCGTAGTAGAAGTACCCGATGGACGACTTGCGCCGCTAGCCACTACTTCAAAATCTGGAAAAATTATCCCGACTGCGATTCAATTTGTAGATATCGCGGGAATTGTGAAAGGTGCGTCAGAAGGAGAAGGCTTGGGAAACAAATTTCTCACACATATCCGTGAAGCTGACGCAATTGTACAAGTGGTTCGTGCATTTGAAGATGGAAACATCATTCATGTAACAGGAAAAGTGGATCCAAAAGATGATAGTGATGTTATCAATCTCGAACTTGCACTTGCCGACCTTGCAACTGTCTCAAAACGATTAGATAAAACAAAACGCGACGCAAAAGGTGCTGCAGCAAAAGGAAAAGAAATAGAAATTGCCGTACTCGAAAAATTAAATACACAATTGGGTAGTGGATTACCTACACGAGACCTTGAATTCAATGATGATGAAAAATTGATTGTGCGAGATCTACATTTGCTCACCATGAAACCCATGATGTATGTGGTAAATGTAGAAGAAACTGCGGTAGGAAAAGTAGATTTCACGACTATTTTTGGTACCACTCCATATATAGAAATCAGTGCAAAGATTGAATCCGAAATTGCTGAACTTTCTTCTGAAGATGCACAAATGTTTATGGACGATTTGGGAATGAAAGAAACGGGACTTGATCGATTGATTGTTGCAGGATACAAACTACTTAATCTGATTACTTACTTTACTTCTGGAGAACAAGAAACTCGTGCATGGACAGTTACGAGAGGAACCCTTGGTCCTGATGCTGCAGGAGTAATCCATACTGATTTTGTCAAAGGATATATCAAAGCTGATGTTGCAAGTGTTGCCGACTTTGTAGAACTTGGTGGCTGGCCAGGTGTCAAAGAAAAAGGCAAAATGCAATTAGTAGGAAAAGACTATGAAGTAAAAGATGGGGATGTATGTTATTTTCATATCGCCTAGCTTTGTACGTCATTCCCGCGAAAGCGGGAATCTGTATTGGTAGACAAAAAGATCCCCGTTTTCACGGAGATGATGAAATAAAAATCCGCCTTACGGCGGTTTTATTTTTACCTTTCGCTCTTTTTTCCATTAGAGCTCATCAGTTCATGTTTCACATGAAGAGGTTTGCCGTTGTTTTCTAGGTACGGCGTAACCTGTAGGCTCTGCTTCCTCTTGGCTCTCCGTTTTACGAAACGGGGACAAAATGTAGGGTCTCAGGTTTTCTGACTACCTATCTCTTCCAGTGCTTCTTCGACGAGCTTCTTCGCGTCGACCTGATGCTTGTACTGGAAACCTATTTCTTTGATGAGGTTTTTCAGGTTTTGCAACAGATACAGAAGATTTTCTTCTTTTTCCTCACGGAGCACTGTATCTGAGTAGTGGATGCCACGTGCCTCTGAGTACTTTGCCGTCCCCTTTTCCGCTTCCCCAACTTCCGCCATCCAGGCGAACCCGGGAAAATGTTCCCTGATCTTATCTGACGTTTCCGTCAGTGCACGCACCAGAAATTCTCGCTTATTCTTCACATGATCCTCCGCTTGAGGCTATTACGGATGTACCCACAGTACCATGTACACAATTTTAGAAACCTGTGTTAATTTCCACAATTGTATACATGCTTTCTCTATAAAGTTTTCATGCGAGAATGATTTAGTTAATCAAAAAAAGCACTTTTTGTCAAGGCTTATCTATTCCACCTTTGGACCAGGGGTTACAACGAATTATTCGCCAGGCCGCCCTTGGTAACCCTCGAATCACGCCATATTTTTTGATTACTTGATACCCATACTCACTACAACTCGGGGTAAATTTACAATATCCATATGGAAATTTTACCTTCATAGGCCCATGATCAGGTGAAAGTGTTCGCTGATACACCCAAATAAGGAATAAGAGTATGTTTTTCGGAATAGTAATAATAAAGCGAAATAATTGCATATTTTAGCTTATTTGAGAGTAAAAACACCATTAGATGAGTAGCCTCGCCTTTTTGAGAATAGATTCAATGTCCTGAGCAATATCAGCATATTCTGCGCTAAAAAGCTTAGGAGTAGATAAAAATGCAATAAAGTAGCCCTCTTTGATTCTATTATCTTTAAGCAACAACCTGACCACTTCTCGCATCTGTCGCTTTACCCGATTCCGCCCCACAGCCTTCTTTTCATGTTTTACACTAGCTACAAATCCAATTTTTAGATCAGTTTCTACATATCCACGCTTAGGATATTTAGTAGGATCAATTTTCCAGATCTTTGCACCTACAATATTACCTAACACAAATCTACCCTCTTTAAAGAGGATTTCAAAATCTTTCATTTTTTTTAGTCGATACTGCTCGGTAAGCATACATTTTCGAGTGGTTACATGCGAATTACGAATAGTACGAATCTACGAATAAATTTCTTGAATTCAAATTCGTAAATTCGGGATTTATTCGTAATTCGCATGTAGTATAACACAAAGCCCCGTTTGAGCGAGGCTTTGAATATGTTCAAATTTATCTGGTCTTTTGAGTGCGTTTTCCTTTGCGTTCACTACTCACCGTGAGTTTCTTTCGACCCTTAGCGCGTCGGCGCTTGAGTACATCACGACCATCTTTTGTCCTCATTTTTTTCAAAAAACCATGAGTTTTTGCTCGTTTTCGTTTTTTTGGTTGATACTTTCGCTTTGGCATACAAATGCTCCTTAAGTAATTACTAATAAATATACTATACACTATTTAACCTGTTTTGTCAAGAAAAATTCCGTAATTTTAGAGAATTTGGAAGCCTCGCACCAAACCTTTCAATCCATTACTGGATAAAAAAGCTGATGCGAGACCTGCAAGCGCAAAAACGCTTGCTATCCGTTCCCCCCGATGAAGGTGTAGCCGACCCACGCGAACGCACGGTCTGCGGCAGGAAAACGCCGTTCTCCATAGGGATGAATCGTCGTCAACTCCTCCGTCTTCAGAGCGGGCTGCCCATGCCTCAGCGGGCGACACATCAGAGGACGATCCTCATCCTCGTTGAAGATGGTCAGATCGCCCGTGGGGTCCACCTCGACTCGAACCTTCCCCGGCTCACGGGACACGGTCGTCCTCTTGTGGTTGAGTATGAGGGCGAGCATGGTGAGCTTGAGTGTCTCGAAATTCCGTTTCGATTTTGACATTGCGTGAGCACTCCTCCAGTTGCATGTGACGGATATCCCCATATCGATTGCCTAGACAATCGATTGAGACGCATAATAGTAAACAAGAAAATGGCTTATTTGTCAATAATTTTTATTTCAGGCATACTAGGCTTTCTCACATTATCCACATCATCCACAGTTAATCCACATCCTGTGCACTTCTTACCTGTAGTCCACGATACTTCGAATTTTCAAACTGTGTTACAATTCCACACATAAAAAAACGTTATGACTAATTACGAAATTTGGCAGTCAGTTCTCGCTGAATTCGAACTCACTCTCTCTAAGGCTAACTTCACTACTTGGTTCAAAAATACCGGTATTTCTCAATATGAGAATGGTAGTATCGTTGTGTGTGTTCCGAATGCATTCACCAAAAGCTGGCTAGAAAAAAAATATCATACTACTATTGTCAAAATATTAGAACGAGTCACCGGAAAGCCTGTAAAAAAGATTGATTATGTAGTCGACAATGTACGAAATATCAAAGAACAAGAATGCGGACCCACTTCTCTTGATGCCACAAAAACCCCCTTGTTTCACTCTTCGATTGCACCACTTCCAAAAAAAGCATTATTGGTTCAGCAATTTGGTCTTAACCCTAAATATGTTTTTGAAACATTCGTGGTCGGTAAAGGCAATGAACTAGCTCATGCAGCTTCCCAAGCAGTAGCTTCTCGCCCTGGAGAGGCCTATAACCCTTTGTTTATCTATGGAGGTGTTGGGCTTGGAAAAACTCACCTGATTCAGGCTATTGGTCATACCATGCTTGCTGCCAACCCTAATGTGAAAATTCTCTACGTAAGTTCTGAGAAATTTACTAATGAGTTTGTAGCTTCAATTAAAGAAGGTCGTGCCAAAGAATTCAAAGACCGTTATCGAAATGTTGATTTACTTTTGATTGATGATATCCAATTTATTGGGGGTAAAGAACAGACCCAAGAAGAATTCTTCCACACCTTCAATGAACTCCATCAGATGGGTAAGCAGGTAGTTATGACGTCTGACCGACCTCCAAAGGCTATTCCAGCTCTTGAAGATCGTCTTCGAAGTAGATTTGAATGGGGTATGATTGCTGACGTGTCTCAGCCAGATCTTGAAACCCGCATTGCGATCATCCAAAAGAAGGCACAAGAACGTCAATTTCCTATTTCTACCGAAATTCAAGCTCTGATTGCAACAAATATACAGAGTAATATTCGTGAACTTGAAGGTGCATTAAATAAAATCATTGCTTTCCACGAGCTCAAAAATACTCTTCCAACTGAGGAATCTATTCGTCATATACTCTCGAGCTTTCAAGAACAAAACATGCGTCGCTCTCTTACTCCTAAAGACTTAATCGAGGAGGTTAACAAGTTTTATGACATTAGACTTGAAGATACACTAGGTAAGAGTCGAGAGAAGCGTTTTGCTTTTCCTAGACAAGTTATCATGTATCTCATGAGAGAAGAGCTTAAGTTGTCTTATCCAAGTATTGGAGAAGAGCTTGGTGGCCGTGATCACACAACTGCGATGCACGCTCATTCGAAAATTGTATTACAAATAGAAAATGATTTGAAATTAAGACAGGACATGGAGTTAATAAAGCAGAGGTTATACACAAACAAAATCTAATTTCTGTGCATAACTGTGCTAAAAAGTGTATATAAGGCGGTGGGTAGAAGGGGGAGAAATAAAACTTTTCCACAGGTACTGTCCATTTCATTTATTCTATTCACTTTCTGATCTTTCTTTCCCCACCATGTTTCCACAGTACAAATGTAAAATCTCTGCTGTGTGTAGCTCTAAAAACAACTTATCCCCCCTATTCACAGCCTCTATTATTATCTACTAGATATATATTATATAAAGAGAGACAAATATGAAATTAACATCCACACGTGAAAATTTATTATACAGTTTAGATATTGCAAGTACTTTTGCAGGGAAGCATGCAAATTTACCCATATTACAAAATATATTAATTCGAGCACATGAGTCTGGAGTAGAGATAAGTGCGACCAACTTAGAAGTTTCAATCAAAACACACATACGAGCTAAAGTAGAAATTCCTGGATCATTTACCGTTCCTGCTCGAACAGTCACTGAATATATTCGATTACTCACGAACGATCAGGTGGAACTCACTCTTGAGGGAAATGAATTGGTAATTCGTTCGTCTGGTTCTGAAACCAAAATAAAAGGATTTCCTGCAGAAGAATATCCGGTCATTCCAGGAATTGAAGAGGGACACACCTATCTCATTAATGCAAACATTCTTAGAGAGACTATCGCAAAAGTTTCAATCTCTTGTGCTAAAAATGAAATTCGTCCGGAATTTTCTGGCGTGTTTTGTAGATTTAAAAGCGAGCGATATGAAGGATTGCTTATGGCCGCGACTGATTCATATCGATTATCAGAAGCTCGCGTACCGATTGCGCAGGGAGAAGATGGGGAAGTAACCTGTATTATACCTGGGCGAGTAGCTCATGAGATTGCTCGACTGATTCAATTTGGCCGCCAGCATGAAGGTGAAGAGAATGTAAGGGTAACGGTAAGTGATAATCAAATCGCGATTCGTTATGATATGTTTGAAATGGTAAGTCGACTGATTGAAGGGCGATATCCTGATTACACACAAATTATCCCCACTGTTTTTAAAACACAGGCAACATTTACCGTTTCTGAACTGATGAATAAAATTAAAGCTGCGAGTTTGTTTACCACTGTTGGGGTAAATGCAATTTCATTTGAGTTGGATCCAGTCAAGAAACATTTAGGAGTTTCTTCAATTAGTGCTCAAACTGGAGCACACACCTCATATATTGATACTGAAGTGGTAGGTGAACCCATGACTGTACTTTTGAATCATCGTTATGTACTCGATGGGTTGCAACAAATTAATGAAGAAGAAGCACAGATGCAAATAAATTCTCCTGATGCTCCGTGTCTCATTAAAGTTCCGGGTAATGAGACGTTTCAATATATTGTGATGCCCATAAGGCAATAAATAAAACCCCTCCGATCCGGAGGGGTTTTATTTTGATCAATTTTTTATCTGAACGCGTATCTCATCACTTATAGTCGTAATATCGTTTCTAGACGTGATTTCAGCGGTCAGGCGGTAGTTTCCTGATGGAGGTGCCTCATACCAAACGATTGAAATTTTGTTATTGAAGAATGTGGTATTTTCAAAATCAGTGATTTCAATAATATTTTTTCTTTCATTGTTTTCGTTTGATTGATAGAACACAGTTATTTTTTTGAGATCATCGAGTTTTCGATGAGAGAGTAATATTCCTACCGGAAAACCATTTTTCGACACTGAAATTGTTCGTTCAACAAAGTTTACTCCTGGTGCGAGAGGTTCTACTTCTAAAGTAAAAGGAATGTTTTCTTCAATTCTATTTCCAATATCATCTGTTACGGAAATTGTAAGCGTATGATTACCAGGTTCAAGGTTAGTTGCTGTGTATGAAATATTGAAAGGAAGTGATTTTTCTACAGCGATGACTTCGTTATTGATTTTATATGTTACTTCAGATACTCCTCGAGGTGCAGAGACAATAATATTAGTCGAGAATGAACGAGAGTTGATGATGGTTCCAGGTTTTGGGTACATCACTTCAAGCGTAGGGATGAGTTCGAGTGAATAGGCATCATCGT
>CAYSXR010000005.1:10563-67434 GCA_964435035.1 uncultured Gammaproteobacteria bacterium | reverse complement strand
CCCATGCTTGTTTGGTTAAGTCATCGTAAATAATCAATACATCTTTTCCTTTATCCATGAAATATTCACCAATAGTTACACCTGCATAAGGGGCGAGGTATGACATCGGAGCTGGTTCACTCGCACCTGCTGAAACTACCACGGTGTAGTCCATAGCACCCGCTTCTTGTAATTTTGAAACAATACGAGCCACTTTTGATTCTTTTTGTCCTACTGCTACGTAGATACAAATCATGTCCTGCCCTTTTTGGTTCAAAATAGTATCAATCGCAATCGCAGTTTTACCTGTCTGACGGTCACCAATAATAAGTTCGCGCTGTCCACGACCAACTGGAATAAGAGCATCAATTGCTTTGATACCGGTCTGCATCGGGCGACTTACGGGTTCGCGAGTCATTACACCTGGAGCAATACGCTCTACCGGATAAAAAGTTTTAGTATTAATTGCACCTTTACCATCGATTGGTTCACCAATCGCATTAACGACTCGACCAATAAGAGCGTCTGAAACTGGTACTGACATGATACGTCCTGTTCTTTTTACTGTGTCCCCCTCTTTGATATGCTGGTATGAACCCAAAATTACCGCACCAACGGTTTCTTCCTGCAAGTTCAATGCGATTCCAAACGTACTACCTGGAAATTCCAACATTTCCTGAGCCTGACATTTTTCAAGCCCACTCATACGTGCAATTCCATCTCCAATTTCAATAACAGTACCCACCTCTTCAGAATGTACTTCTTTTTTGAATGCTTCGATATTTTTCTTGAGTGATGCAATCACTTGATCCGTATATGCCATATAAATTCTGGTTAACTGGTTTTCTAGTTGTCTGGTTTAAAAGTTATAATTGCTGCTTGAGTTTCTCTAGTTGCCCTTTAATACTTCCATCAAAAATTTCATTTTCTGTCTTTACTATAACCCCTCCGAGAAGCGTCGAATCAATTTTTACTGTCGCTTCTACTTTTTCTCCAAAATGTTTACTGATTTCTTTTACTACACCAGATGACAACTCCCTCGCACTTACTATTTCAATCATTTTTATTCCTTCAGACTCTTTTGCATACTTTTCATATTCAATCATGATTCGATCCGCTTTTGAGATCATCTGCTTACTTTGTAAAAATAGAAGAAAATTTTTGAGTACACTCTCAAGCTCAGCACCTTTCAGCCCTTTAGTACTTTCAAATAAAATTTTTCCGTATTGTCTGGTAAGCAATTTTGCCATACTTATTTGATTGTTTTCAAAATATCTTCAACAAACTTCTTATCTTTTTTATCATCCATTTTTTCACCTAATACTTTTTCCATTGCAGTCACTACAATTTCTACAGTTTCTTTTCTAAGACTTGCTTGCATTTCAGTTTTTTCAATCTCAATATTTTTCTTTGCCTGAAGGACAAGTGCTTCTACTTCATCTTTTGTTTTTTGCTTCATACTCTCCTGCACGCGAGTAGCCTCTTCCTGAGCTCCTGCTACAATCGCATTTGCTTCTTTCTTTGCTGCTTCAAGTTTTTCTTGAAATTTTACTTCACTCATGTTGAGATTAGTTTCGATCTCTTTTGCTCTATCCAAACTTTCGTCAATAATATTTTTTCTTTCTTCCATCTTTTTGGTTAAAGGTTTTAAAATCAAAAACCACACAATTACCGCCACCAATGCAAAATTGAGTAATTGAAATAAAAACAAAGGACCATTAATCCCAAGACTAGCGAGAACTCCTGCGTCTGAGGCCGTCGTCTCATGTCCAACTTCAGCGCTGGTCTCTGTTTCTGTTTTTATTTCCGTAACCTGAACCCCAGCATGTTCTGCCTGGGTTGATTCATATGCTTGCCCTTCTTCATTGTATACTAAGTACATATATCTTTTTGAAATTAATTCATGTAGTACCCCAACTCTCGTTAGGATACTGTGATAAATTTACTTCAGGGTGAAAACTACGACGAGTGCGTAAATCGCGATAGCTTCTGCGAATGCAGCACCAAGCAACATTGGAACAAACAATTTTCCAGCTCCTTCTGGATTTCGTCCAATTGATTCCATTGCTTTTGAAACAATTTTACCGATTGCAAGCGCTGGAATCATACCACCGATTGCGATAGTGAAAGCTTTTGCCATCACTACAATTGACTCATGAGTTAGACCTTCCATATATGTGTCCTTCCAGAGATACCGTGTACCGGCGAGTGGGAAAATTTTTGGTTTTTATACTCGCGGATTAGTGTCTCACTTAAAGAATAATGTCACAGAAGAACTATTCTTCTGTGAAGACTACCCTCTAGTGATGTCCTTCTTCTGCGCCGTGCGGAGCAGACGATGCTACGGTCATATATACAAGTGTTAGCATTGCGAATACTGCAGCCTGTATCAGACCAACCAACAATTCAAGTAACATGAACGGAGTTGGTACGAGTGCAGCAACAAGTGCTGACATTACTGAAATCAGTACTTCTCCCGCAAAAATATTTCCAAATAGACGAAGTGACAATGATAATATTTTTGCCATTTCACTAACGATTTCAAGCAATCCAACCGCAAACTCAATCAATGCTGAAAAAATTCCCATAGGACCTTTTTTAACACTCTTGAATAGATTTCCTAATTGCACGAATTTTCCCAAATGAGTGAATACACCAATACTTAGAAATGCAAATACATGCGAAGATACAACCGCGACCAGTGCCATAATTACAGTGAGATTGAGGTCAGTATTTGCTGGACGTAGGAGCATATTATGTCCTACCGTAATACTTCCGGTTCCAGGCAACAGCCCAAGCCAGTTTGAAAGTAAAATAAAAAAGAAGATCGTTCCAACTATCGGCAAAAATCTGATAGTTTTTTTTCGATCTCCCGTGACTTGGTCAAAGTATGGAAGCAAGAGCTCAAGGATATATTCAAATCCATTTTGCAGTTTTCCTGGACGAAGAGCAGTTTTTTTCTTAATCACGATTCCAATAACGAGGAAAATGATGATTGCAATCCACACATTCACCACTGTATTGGTAACCGGAACTGGTCCCATATGGAACAATACTTCTGGTGCTAATCCTGGAATGTGAATTTCAGCCATATTCTCTATTCTATTTAGAGTAGTCTTTCTTGTCGATCGCTTGATATTTTACACTATATTCTTTCGCTTTCTTGTAAATCATTCTTCCTGATATCAGTGCTGCGAGTATGAATGCTCCTATTGTAAACCATGGCGCATATCCATACTTTCCTTCGAGCCACTGACCAAGTAGAACCAATCCGACTACAGGAATAGCAATAATTGCTCCAAAATCTCCAATTATCTGGATCCCCAGCATAATGTACTCCCGATCGGTCGAATTTTTCCGATTTTGACTATCCATAGAAAGCGACCTCAAGTGTAAAGGAAATCAAGCAATTTGTCAATATATTTTTGCTTTTATCCCCATAGTACTAATAAAATAGATGTAATACACTCTTTATTCGATAAAAAATACTGGAACTGATAGTTTTTTTATCTCTTCGAGACGAAAATCAAGTACTTTTCTACCTACAAAAATCGTAGTCACATTACTTCTTTGACGTGAAATATCCTCAATATTATCCTGCAAAAAACCTTTTCGACTGATATATTCAAAGTCTATATCGGGTTCCCCTGCGACCGAACGTTTTTCATTAATCTGTTTGAAGGCAACATTAGCTTGCTCCCCAATATCTTTGGCTAGTTCTGGTGAATATCTATCTTCCAGACAGTGAAGTAGTACCACACTGTGAATATGATGTTTACTAGCCCATTCTACCACCTTTGGTAAACGCTCCATAAATGAATAACCACGCGAGCCAAGCACTACAAATGGCGAGATTTTGCTTAGGCTCAGTACTTTCTGATCCGAAATAGGATTTGCAACTTTTAGATATTTTGCTACCAGCGGGGTGAGCGGTGGCTCTACAATAAGTGTTGCAAGGATTACCCACATACCAATCGGTACCAGTCCATCAAGCCCTTGAATTCCCGTACTCACGACAGTCACCAAAAGAACTGCTGGAATTGCCCCTGTTTCGCGTACAAATGAAATGAATAACAATTCTCGAATATTAAATCTCTCTTTTCCTAAGAATGAAAAAGGACCTAATGTTATAAGTACTGACAGTGGACGAATAACAAACATAAAAAGCACTGATGCAATAATACCAATTCCCGCATACTGTATAAGGCTCCCTACATCTACTAATGCACCAAGTAAAATAAATATGGTTGGTTTGAAAAATCCTTCAATTGTATGGTTAAAAAATCTTTCAGTATGATGCAGATGTTTACTAATAACAAATAATAAACCCGCAACAAATGCAGCAAGATACCCACTACCACCAAATGCGACAGCAAGCGTGAAAATTGCAATTGGAACAAAGAGAAAATATGCAGCATGTGCTTCTGATTCTTCTCCACCGTTTTTCGTAAATTTTGAAAGAAAGTCAAGTAATACATATCCAATTCCACCAAAAATTACTCCGAATAAAATTTCTTCAAACAAAATATGTCCCACTTCTGCAGTAAATAATCCTACATAACTTCCACCAATCGAAGTAAGTGCGCCGTGTCCAAGTATCCCCAAAAATGCCAACGTAAGGAGTGTGCCTGTCACATCAGTAACTGCACTCTCAGAGATTATCAAATCTTTGGTTGCACGCTTTTCGAAACGAAGACGCTTGAGTACTGGAATAATTGCTGCAGGATCAGTAGATGCTAAAATTGCTCCAAGCAATACTGCAACAGATATAGGAACATTTACCCCAACTATGTTCCCTATTATGTGCACACCGAAAGAAAAGGCTACAGCGGTAATGAAAAGCCCAAAAAAAGATAGTGATAAAATTTTCCATATTAGTTTTTTGAAATTTTCAAATGGTGTTTCGAGTCCACCGCTGTACAAAATGAGCGTAGCTCCTGCACCCACAATTACACTAAGTAAACCTTTCTCTGAAATAATCTCCCCAAGCAAGGGCTGTGCGGCAATACCAAAAAATATTGCAACAACAAACGAAGGAAACACTGTTTTTATTGATAGGTGATAGATAATAAAGCTCAATATACAGAGGACTGAAATGCTAAAAAATGCAACAAGCAGATGTTCATCTGAACTCCTATGGAAGAGAGAAAAAAGGCCACTAGAAAACCGTGAAATAAAAATTGTTCCAGCAAGTGCTCCTAGAAGGATTAGATATGTAGAGAATATTTTTTTCATAATTTTTGTATTTTATATTAAAAAAAGACCAAAGCATTATACACTTGATCATGTATCATTTCAAGTATTCACTGTACTTACCTTGTGAATAAGAAGTTCCCTATTCAGGGAATTTTTTATTCATTTCAATTTTGTTGAATAGTCCTAGTGTATTGATATTAATCAGGTTCTTCATATCATCAATACTCAAATTTCTCACTGTCGCAAACTTTTTGATTACTTCTTCGACCATCCAGGGCTCAGATTGTTCACCTCGATACGCCTGTGGCGCGAGGAACGGAGCATCGGTTTCGACCAAAATTCGATCAAGTGGAATATTCTCGATCACTTTTTCGAGCTCAAGCTGTGGAGTGGGATTAGTTTTCTTTGGAGGAAAAGTCACCACTCCGGTAAACCCAAGATTGAATCCCATGCCTAAATATTTTTCTGCTTGCTCCCAATTTCCAGTAAAACAATGAACAACACCTGGAATCAGCCGTCCTTTTTCTTGTTTGATTTGAGCTAATAATTCCAGCATCTGCTCATGTGCATCACGGATATGCATCACCAATGGCAAATTATTTTTCTCGGCAATATCATAATGTGCTCTGAATACTTTTTTCTGCCTATCCAAATACACTTCTTCTGAGACGTCTTTTGGAATATGGAACCGATCCAGTCCAGTCTCACCTATCGCAATAACTTTTGGATGTTTTGCTAACTTATCATAAAATTCTGGATCAAACTCCTCTCCCCGTGAAGTAAAATTGGTCGTCTCTTCAAATACTTCGACCTCATGAATTTGAATCGGATGAAGCCCTATTGTCGCATACATCCAATCATATTGCTCTGCAAGCTCAACTCCTTTTTTACTCGTACTCGCCTGGGTTCCCACTAAATTCAAAATCACACCCTTTTCTTTGCAGCGAGCGATAACTTCATGTCTATTATTTTCAAATGCTTTAAAATGGATGTGACAATGGGTATCAATCATCATAGAGCACTTTCTATTTTATCTACTGTTGTTTCAAGCGCCTTGAGAGCTTCAGGAAATAATGGGATGAGTATCGAGGCAAACGCGATTACTGAGGGGGCGAATGTTGATGAAAGTATTGAATCCATCACACGGTCACCCAGCGGAAACTTGTCTATAAAATAAAGTACCAGTCCGATCGTAAGCACTCCTTCTACCGCACCAACAATCATACCTAGGAAACGGTTTAATGCTTTTTTAAATGGAATAGGAATAATAACTCCACCTACTTTTCCAATCAACCAGAATGCTGCGCCAATTGCTCGAGTAATAACAAAAAATATTGCAATAAACATGACTACTCTCGACACATTTTCTCCCCAGCCAGTAGTAGTAATCAGCCACTGTGCCCCGCCTTCATAATACCTACTTGCAATATATGCTCCAACTACGGTACCAAACAGTGAACCAAGTGTGTGGAATAGTCCAAGCCACAAACCGCCCAATGCAAACAGGGCGGTCGTAACAATGATGATAATGTCGAGCATGTTCATATAAATGTATCATGAACTCGACATGAGTTCGAGGTTTCCTTAATTTATAACCAATGAATTGAAGAAGTGATCAGAAGCTACTTCTGCTCCTGCATCGTACGCATATCCAACGGTGTAAAATCGGTGTCCATTGAGTATGTTTCGTCCTTTGAAGTATCCAACTCCACCCTGAACACTAATCAGATAATCTACTGCAGGGAATCCTTGGTAGGTTGTATTTTCAAGAGAAACAACCTCTCCCTCAAAAGCAGCACGTGTCGTTTCAACACTATTTGCAAGACTACCTTCTACATCAGACAAATCTGATGTTTCTGGATATTCTGCAAAACCTGCTTGCCAGAGACTCGCATCTGGTGCCTCGTATTGGTATAGATGTGTTTCGATAGAACCGCCTTCTTTGAGAGGCATGTTGCCTGGTACATATGATGGTGGCATCGGGAAATATGCGCCAAAATTACCTAATTCAAAGGTAAAATTTGCAGAAAAATCCGCTTCTTCACTAGTGTCTACAGCATCAGAAGAATCATCAAGTACTACTCCTGCAGGCTCTCCTTGTGACCACATTACAATAAGAATAAGTACCACTAATCCACCTCCGAGAAGTAATGCTTTCTTCATCAAATTGTTTACCATATGCACAGTTTAAAAAATTATAGATTTTAGTATAGCGTATTTGCGATTTGAGTACAAATGGGGGTTTAGGAAGAGTCGAAAGGAACTCAAATCCGTTAGATCCCTACCTATCGGCAGGCAGGCGTCCAATCCGTGTTCTATTCTTAATATAATTTCGAATCATCCAAATAATGTTTCCGAAAAACCAAGTAAAAAAAGTAATTTGAAAATAAGATGAAAATAAATATCCACCGGCAGCTCCTATGGTGAGAAATAAAATTTGCATTTCCGCAGAAGGAAAAACTATCTTATTCTTAATGTAATGATAGGGCGCCCAAAAAACATTACACCAAAGCCAAAGCCAAATAGTAGAAGGTATTATCCAATATAGAAAACTCTCAACTATCTCAAACTGGCCAAGTGAGTACTGCATTCCATCCAGAAGATAGAGCGTTGGAAACTGTATTGCATGGATAATCCTAATTAAGACATCATCAAATCCATTGCGAATGCTGCCGAATTCAAATATAAACCGGCACATGTGCGCCGCAAATGCTATAATAAAACTATTGATCCCTATTATAACTTGCGGTTTTTTAGGAGGAAAAGTTAGTTTCATACTTTATTTTTTCTATTTTTAAGCATCCAAATCATACAACCTACAAGCCATGTTATCGGACCATAAAATATTATTGGAGGTGTAACAGCATATAAAAGTAGAAATGGTTTTGATGATATTATAGATGGAGCATTTTGTAATAAGTCAGCAGATTTCAAATAAGGAAAATAGGAAAAACTTTGCACATCTTTAAAGAATGAACGGCATGCATTCCTATACTCTCCACACCATTGATCATCAAAAGCTCCCTGCCCCAGCGAAAAAGCAACTATCCATACCACAATACTCATCAGTATACTGACTATTTGAATTTTTTTAGGAGGAAAGTGCGGTTTTACAATTTGAACTTCTTTTGGAGGAAAAGTTAGTTTCATATTTTATTTTTTCTATTTTTAAGCATCCAGAATATATTTCCGAATATGTAAAAAATAATTGTAAAAAATAATACAGGGCTCAAAAGTAAACATGCAAAAGTTGGATATAGGGCGGCGCAGATTTTTCCAATCGTTATAGTAGGTAAATACATAAATACCGAGGTCATGAAGGTAGCTATATAGCACAAAGCCGTACTTTCATCTGCAAAGCAACTATTTAGCAATAGGATCGCTAATAATCCTCCAGTAACACCAATACCCGCGCCGAATATTGTGAATCGAACTTGAAATTTTTTTGGAGGAAAAATCATACTTTCTTTAATCACAAACTAATAATGAAGCTTGATCAAAAAATCTACAATTCAACCCTTCAGACGCCGCAAAGTATGGAACCCAGACAAAGAAGACAATAAACACAATACTCGCCAAAAAAAACGGTCAATAAAATTTCAGGGTAGATATTCCTTTGAAGGGATTTAAGTTCCATATTACTCTTTCTCTAACCGTGGAAACACGGGCTCACCTTTCTTTATTTTCTGTCCAACTTCTAGATTGCCCCACTTCGTAATCTCAGATAGTACTAATTTTTTTGAATCAACCCCCAGCGAAACAAGAATTTTTTCTGCCGCAGATGGAATTAATGGTAGCAATGAAACTCCGAGATGAAATAGTCCTTCTGAAATCTGATATAAATGCCCTGCAATATCTTCTCCCGCTTTTGCTTTTTCCCATGGCTTGTAGGAAGAAATTGCAGTATCAATTTTTGTGGTCAGTTTATTGATGTGTTGAATTACTTCGTCAAACGAATAATTTTCAAATGAAGCTACATACTCTTTCCAAAACGTTTCTACACCAAACACATCCTCAGTATTTTTTTCTGGAATTTTGTTATCAGTATATTTCTCAAGCATCGTGAGAATTCGGTGTGTGAGATTTCCGATTCCGTTTGCAAGGTGTGCTGTGTAAAATTCTTCGAATCGTGCGTATGAAAAATCACCATCTTGTGCGGCAGGAATTGCACCGAGCAGATAATATCGTGTAGCGTCAGTACCATATCTTTCCACCACCTCACTTGGATCAATTACATTCCCAAGAGACTTACTAATTTTTTCTCCTTCAACCGTGACATAGCCATGGATAAAAATTTCCGTAGGCAATGGAACTCCTGCTGAGAGTAAAAATGCTGGCCAGTAGAGTACATGGAATTTACCAATTCCTTTCCCGATTACATGAGCAACTTGCCTATCATTTTCTTGTACCCAATATGCATCATAATTCTTTTCATCACCACCATATCCGAGTGCGGTAATATAATTTGATAATGCATCGACCCATACATACATAATCTGCGATTCGTCACCAGGAACTGGAACTCCCCAGCCATGAGCACGCTCGTGTGAACGTGAGATACTAAAATCCTCGAGTCCTCGGTCGATAAATGCAAGCCATTCGTTTTTACGAGCTTCTGGATAGATTTTGATCACGTTTTTTTCAACTAGCTCTCGAAGTTGCTTCGAATAATTACCCAGCTTGAAAAAGTAATTTTCTTCTTCTACAACCTCAACTGGCTTTTTGTGTTCAGGGCATAATTTTCCATCAACCAATTCTTCTTCGGTGTAAAACGCTTCACACCCAACACAATACAATCCTTTATATTCTTTTTTGTATACATCTTCGGGGTTGAATTTTTCCCAAAGTTTTTGAGCACCTTCAAAATGACGTTTTTCAGTCGTTCGAATAAAATCGTCGTAAGAAATATTGAGAACAGTTTTTAATTCCTTAAATTTTTCTGCATGTTCATCAACAAATTTTTCTACTTTCTCGCCAGCTTTTTCTGCAGCTTGAACATTTTTAAGCGAATTTTCGTCAGTTCCAGTCAAAAAGAACACCTCTCGACCGTTGAGTCTCTCAAATCGAGCTCGAGCATCAGTTTGCACACATTCCAAAGCATATCCAATGTGAGGCTTGGCATTTACGTATGGAATTGCTGTTGAAATGTAGAATGGTTTGTTTTTCATATATAATTTTATCTTTTACCTCTGACTACTACTACAAACTCTCCTTTTTCTGAAATATTCATGTCTTTGATCTGATCAATCGTTCCACTGTAGGTTGTTTCAAATTTTTTCGTAAGTTCACGACATAATACAACCTGCCTTGTGCTTTCGAGGACCTCAACAAGTTCATCAATACATTTCTTGATCCGATGATTCGATTCATAAAACGCTACTGTATATTCGGCGGTAGCAACTTCCTCAAAAAAAGATTTTCTACCTTTCTTGTGTGGTGGAAAACCGAGAAATAAGAATTTGTCGGTAGGAAATCCTGAGATTGAAAGAGCTGAAATGACGGCGCTCGCTCCTGGGATTGGAATAATCTGGCACACGGACAGCCGTTCACGAACGGCTGCTACGAGAATATTTCCTGGATCGCTAATTCCTGGGGTTCCGGCATCTGAAACACACGCAAGCGTCTTTCCACTTCTCAAAAGCTCAATAATCTCATTAATTACCGCATCAGTTGAATGATGATGGTAGCTTTTGGTCTCTTTTTTTATATTATAACGAGTCAGTAGATTTGCAGTCACACGAGTATCCTCACAAAGGATGACATCTACGGAACCGAGTACCTCAAGAGCACGACTAGAAATATCAGTCATGTTTCCGATTGGAGTGGCTACGATATAGAGTGTTCCTGTGCTTGACATAGAATTACGTTAACCAAGGGATTCCTCCACGCGTCCGGTGCGAACTTGGTCGGAATGACACAGAGAAAGGTTAGCAGAAAAATGGCTGCATGTAAACAAATTATATAACCCATAGAACAGGGGGCTAGTTTCTGCTATACTACACTATGTTCATAATTAAAATTCTTATGCAATTACATACAAAGGCTTTTTTCGGTTTTGTTTCACTCGCTCTCACACTCCCGAGCTCGCTTTCTGCTACTACTTTTGACCCTAATTACCTAGTAAGCGATGAGGAAATGCAGAATTATCAGAGTATGAATCGGGAAGATATTCAGGCATTTCTTACTGATAAAGGGAGTTATATTGCAAATCTTGTAACTGCTGATAAAAATGGAATTGAACGCTCTGTATCTGAAATTATTTACCGTGCAGCAATAGACAATAGAATCAACCCAAAATATGTGCTGGTGAAACTCCAGAAAGAGCAAAGTCTGATTTCTGCACAGAATCCGACGCAAAAACAATTGGACTGGGCTACAGGGTATGGCGTGTGCGACAGTTGTTCAATGGATGATCCTAATATTCAGAAACATAAAGGATTGGGTACACAGGTGGATAGTGCTGCAGGAATTATACGCTGGTATTATGACAATGTAGGTACTCAAGGGTGGATCAAACGCGCAATGACTCCTTATATGATTGATGACACACTCGTCACTCCTGCAAATTATGCAACCGCTTTCCTCTATACGTATACTCCTCACCTTCAAGGAAACCTAAACTTTTGGAAATTGTGGCAAGAATGGTTCGACCAGGTATATCCTGACGGATCGCTTATCAAAACTGCTGACGCTCCAGACGTCTATCTGATTCAGGATGGTGAAAAGCGACGGTTTACAAGTATGAGTGCTCTCGCTACAAGGTTTGATCCCAAATTAATTCTTACGGTTCCTACCAGCGAACTCAGTAGATATGCTGATGGAAAAAATATTTCTCTTCCGAATTATTCCATAGCATTTGACGGGTCTACCTATTATCTTCTCGACTACGATTTTAAACGCCCTTTTGCCAGTGCTGACACAGTACGCCAGATCGGATACAACCCAGATGAAATCATCGAAGTAAACTCAAGTGACCTTGAACCATACATATTAGGTAAAGTAATCGAAGGTACTGGATCGAGCGTGGCTCCACTGGGTCGAGTAATCGAAGTGAAAGAGTCAAAAAATCTCTATTTTGTGAACGAAGGAATGATGCATCCTATATTTGACCCCGCAATTGTGAAGATCAATTTCCCTCACCTTTCACTTGAGAAACTCTCAACTGAACAAGTTGGAGCACTTGGAGTAAGCTTCGGCAATCCAGTGGGACTGAAGGATGGCACGGTATTTGGAATTAAAGGATTTAATGAAGTGTACGTCGTTGAAAAAGGCAAAAAACGACATATCGCCAGTGAAACAGTATTCAACGGACTTGGGTTTAATCCTAAAAATATCGTGTGGGTAAATGAATATGTAGGACTCGCACATGAAACTGGAGAACCAATTTATACCAAACCTTCGACTTCTATTTCTCCTACTTCCAATCAAGCCAGTGTTAATACTCCCTCACCTACCACTAACACACCTACAACTGAAACCAAGAAACCAGTTGATTACATGGTCCGGACTCCCGCGGACCATGTTTCATTTGTAGGCACCACATTTGAAACACCTATTGATTCATATATTGTAGCCACTACTGATGGTGATATTCTAGCTGGGAAAAATATTGACACCGTGCGACCACTTGCTTCACTCACCAAACTCATGACAGCACACCTGTTGATCGACGAACAGTTACCCCTAAATGATTCAACAACTTACACTGCATCAAAACATAAATCAGCATATCACAATTTTTCGGTAGCCGAAGGTGACACGATCAAAAACAAAGACATTTTGTATTCAATGCTTGTAGGTTCAAATAATACTGCTTCAGTCATGCTCACCGATGCTCTTGGATATTCTGTATCAAACTTCGCGAAACTTATGAATACCAAGGTGAAAAGCTTAGGGCTTGATCATACTACTTTTACTGATCCGTATGGATATGACCCTGCGAATGTGGGAACTCCCGCAGAAGTTGTGACCCTATTCCGCGAAGCTCTGAAAAGTGATACGATAGCATCAGTACTTGGTACCGCCCGATATTCCTATGACGAAATCAATAGTACCGATGCAGTAGTACGACATACAGAAGTTCACAGTAATGCTCTCCTCAAGCGAAATCTGCCTTATACGATTCTTGCGAGTAAGACTGGATTTCTCTACGAATCAGGAAGTTGCCTCATCATGCTTGTCGAGCGAAATGAAGATGGTAAAAAATTCATTGTTCTCACTATGGGTAATCCGGATTTTGGTTCTGAATCTCGATTCGATGAGCCGCATCGATTTACTACATGGGCTCTGAAAAATTTCTAACCCTTACTCTATGCCTCTCGTATTTGGAGCAATTGTACCCCATTCACCAGTACTCGTTCCCTCTATTGGAGGGTCTGATCGTGACAAGGCTATTAAAACGATCGAAGCACTATCAACACTTGAGGAAAATTTGTATCTTTCAAAACCTCATTTGATTATTATCTTCACACCTCATTTTCAAGCACACTCTGATACATTTGCAATAAATGCACACACCAAATTCACTTCTTCGTTTGAAGAATTTGGAGACTATTCACTCCGTCGAGAATTTATTGGATCTCCTGATTTCGCAGCAAAAATTGCCCATGCCGCGAGCCGAGAAAATATTCCACTCAAACTGGTGAGTGAAGAAAAACTCGATCATGGATCCACTGTACCGCTCTACTCTCTCGCAGGGCATCTCGCGCAGGCAAAAGTACTTCCGATCGGTCCTTGTGACCTTGATTCAAAAACTCATCTTAATTTTGGTAATCTAATCAAAGAAGCGTGCATGGATTCAGATAAGCGGATTGCTGTTGTTGCTTCCGCAAATCTTTCACATGGAATTACCACTGATTCTCCTGCTGGTTTTCGAGAATCAGGGAAAAAATTTGATGAAAAAATTATCGAACTTCTTCAATCACATAATACAAGTGGTATCGCAACTCTTGATCCTGCATTTGTAGAATCGGCTGCTGAAACTGGGTACAAGCCATTACTTATGCTTCTTGGCTCTCTCAAGAATATTAATTACGAATTCAAACACCTTGCATACGAACATCCTTTTGGCGTAGGATACCTCACAGCAGAATTCGTTTTCTCCTAAACTCACATACATGATCGCGACTATTATTCCCCTGAAGCGTTTACCGCGGCATTCTTCATTATTTGATTACTCAATTCCTACTGAGCTTGAACAGGTGATTGCCCCGGGGCAGCTCGTACAGATAGAACTTCGTAAAACTCTTGAATATGGGATCGTTGTTTCGGTTTCTCATACACCAAACAAAGAGTATGTGTACAAGCCGATTACCTCAATTATTCATCACACACCACTATTCCCCACTACCACTCAACGTATACTACAAGAACTTTCCATACTCTATGCAACATCACTTGCAACTCTGTATAAAACATCATCTTTACCGATGCAAAAAAGAAAGATTGCAAAAATGTTTCTTGAACCTAGCACTCTAAAAAATAATTCGCAAATCAAATTTGAGGAGTCTTATACACTCTATAGAACACCTGAAGAACGTAGGCAATTCTTTTCTTCACTCGATGATGTTCATACCACACTTATTCTCGTTCCCGAAGTTGCGCAAATTGAGTTAATGCGAAGTATATTACAAGAAAAAAATACATTGAACATTATTGTATGGAAATCGGACATTAGTGATAAAGAAAAATTTGATCTATGGCTTAGGGTACGCAATAATACGGAACCTCTGATTGTACTTGGTACCAGAAGCGCTCTCACTCTACCATTTACCCGACTTGATCGAATAATCATTGATCAAGAACAGGATGAACAATATAAAAGCTACGATCAGCAGCCTAAATATCACGCACGCGATGTGGTACGAATACTCGGTACACATTATACATCACACTGTATCTACGCCAGTTTTTCACCAAGCTTTGACCTATACTACAGAATTGTAAAAGAAAAAATACCCTGTCTTGTAGGTAATCTACCTTATACAGGTGGACTATTATTTGAAACCCAAAAAGCCACTCATGAAACTATTCGAATTCTTGAACACACCGTCCAGCCACGAGATTCGAGAGTATCTTCAATAACAACCGAAGAGAGAATTGTTGATGTAGCAGAACAAAATACACAAGATATCGTAATCCTCGTACAACGTAAAGGATTCGCAACCATGATCGTGTGCAAGCAATGCGGACATATCGAAGCCTCTCCTACCACAGGACTTCCTATGTCATATCACGAAGATACCCGCATGATGCACGGTACTCATGGCGATGAACGTCGACCCCTTCCGACCAACTGTAGTGAATGCAAATCTACTCTTATGCTCTTGCGTGGAGTTGGTACTGAAAAAGTTGCCTCATACTTTTCGGAATTATTTAAAAAAGAAAACATAGATATTCCGGTATTTCGAGTCGATGATAATACTTCCGAAACCACACTGAACAAACTCACTGAAGATAGTCCACGCGTACTTATTGGAACTGAAAAACTATTTTCCTATATCCGACCAGAACAGACAGCACTGTATGTTATTCTTGATTTTGAAAGATATCTAGCCATTCCTGAATTTCAAACATTTGAACGCGTAGTCCATCTACTCAATACCTTTAATTATTTAAGAGATCCTAAATCCCAGTTTATTATTGAAACTAATTCAGCTGAAAAATCTATTTTCAAACTATTTTCAGAAAGTGATCGCGTATACCGGACTGAACTTGGCCTGCGTCAAAAACTAGGTTACCCTCCCTACCAAAGTATGATAAAATATACATTGTCGTCGCCTAATCGACAGGGTGCACGTGTTCGAGCACAACAATTCAAGGAAGACATCATAAGACGATTGACACAGGATGATATTACTGCTACCGTAAGCGAAATATTTGAAACCCACCCGACCTATCACAAACGGATGTATTGGTGGGGAGTGCTCGTGAAGTCATCACCCAAACAAGTAGGTAGAGTTGCTGAAGCAATTATTCCTTACCTACCTGTTGGCTGCATCGCTGATCTCAACCCTATTTCCATTTTTTCTCCTTAGTTTTTCTCTATATGCTTACCATAGTCACTGTTCCAGATAAAATTCTCGAAACTCCTACCCGAGCACTTACACTTGCAGAAATTAATGCACCTGAAATACAGGGGCTGATTGATGAAATGATCCCAAAGATGTATGAAAGCGAGGGCATTGGACTCGCAGCTCCACAAGTAAATCATTCAATACGTGTATGTATTATTGGCAAAGAAGCAATTAAAATGGATCGAAAAGCCACACTCCCTCATGAAGATTTGGTTCTCATTAACCCTACCTGGGTAAAAACCAGTAGAAAAACTAATAATGATCAGGAAGGCTGTCTTTCAATTCCTGGACTATACGGAACCGTAAAACGACATTCAGCAATACACGTAGAAGCACTCGATCGACATGGTAATACATTATCATTTGAAGCTCGAAATTTCTTTGCTCGAGTCATACAACACGAAGTAGATCATTTGGATGGGATATTGTTTACTACAAAGGCCACAAATCTCAAGGAAATTAAAAAATAGCCCAATTATTCGAATCATTTTAGCTGTCCATTTATTGGGCAGTTTTTTTATAATAAAAAGAGATGTGGATAGACTTTATATGTAACACAATGGTAGTGGTTGACTAAACACCTTTTATATCGTATACTGTAGCCTAGTTTACATATATTCGGCGGTAGCTCAGTGGTAGAGCAACTGGCTGTTAAAAATTAGCAGCTCCTGATAGTAATGTCAGGATGCCAACGGAGTGAATTGCAGGAAACCGCTACTATGAATTTCATAGGGTAACCTGCAGCCAAGCCTAACTTGATACTCCAGTTTTACTGGAATTAGTAATGGGTTAGGAAGGTTCAGAGACTATCCCTTTATGGGAGTACTTCCCCGACATTGTCGGGGCGGGAAGCGCTCCGCACCCCCAGGCTCTTGGAGGATTTATTTTCCAGGTTTACGGCATGGGTGATGACATAGTCCAGTCTCTCTTGAAAGAGAGAGGAAACTGTAACCAGTGGGTCGCGGGTTCGAGCCCCGCCCGCCGAGCAAAAAAATACTCTCTAATATTAGAGAGTATTTTTTATATGTTTTTGGAAAGCCTATTTACCAATTTTCAGCGAATTGAAGAAGTTTTCAGAAGCCACTTCTTTGCCTTCATCAAAAATATAGACTATTGAATATAGCTTGTGACCATTGAGAATATTTCTACCCTTGAATACGTACTTTTGTTCAGGAATACTGATGGTATAGTCTATTGAAGGAAAACCTTGGTATGTTCCGATCTGTGTTGTAGTAATTTTTCCCTCTACTGAAGATTCAGTTCCTCGAACAGTATTCAATAATACATTTTCCGGATTGGAAACATCAGAACTTTTTGGATATTCAGTATATAAGGCTTGCCACACACTTCCGTCAGCTGCCCTGGTCTGATAGAGATGCGTCGGATAGGTTTCACCCTTTGAAGTAGTCATAGTACCTGGCACGTATTGTGGAGTACTTTCAAAATAAATTGAGAAATTTCCTTTGTCAGAAGTGAAATTTTGATTATCCAGCTCTGTGGTAGTATTTTCTACGGTACCTTCATCAGACGGAGGAGTTTCTATGGTACTTCCCCACCAGATGAATAAAATAAATAACACGAGAAGTACTCCAAGTCCAATTAACACTTTTTTCATACGACTAAAACTAATAAATAACTAAATTAATCTCATTTTTTATTTAATCAACAAAGAGTCGAAGAAATTCGTATATTCCACTTTTTCATCTTCATTATGGATAACCACGACTGCGTACAATTTTCGTCCATTCAAAATATTTCTCCCTTTAAACAATCTTTTTTCTGCTTTTATATATATCTCGTAGTCAATTGCTGGAAAACCCCTATATTCACCAACCGTAGTTGAAATAATTTTTCCTCCAATTTCCTCTTCTGTTCCTTTGATTGTTGCAAGCATTGAGTTGGTGGTATCGGAAATACGATCGGTACTTGTAGGATATTCAGTATAAAAAACCTGCCATACATTATTCTTGGTATCCCGATATTGATAGGTATGTGTCGGAAACCAGTCTCCATTTTCAAGAGTAAGTGCTCCGAGACTATATCCTGGAGTGTCTTCAAAATAAATTGAGAAATTTCCTTTGTCAGAAGTGAAATTTTGACGATACCGTCCTTCACCACTATCAGAATGAGGTGCTTCCACTGTACTTCCCCACCGAAGAAAGAGAATGAATAACACGAGAAGTACTCCAAGTCCAATTAACACTTTTTTCATACTCTGCACTAATATTTCCCAAATTATTTTTTTAGTATACCAAATGCCTTCTAAAAACACAAAACGACCTTTGGTTGGTCGCTTCTATTTTCGTGATGAAGTTTCGTTCGTGACCAGGCGCGCTTGAAAGCGACTGGTCACGAACATGTGGCGTGTTGATGAACGCTTAGGGCAGCGGGAAGTGCGTGTCGTGGTCCTCCTGTACCTTCCGCGATCGCTCACGTGCAGCCTCCCTCTCTTCCTCGGGAAGCGATTCGATCCACGAGGGATCATCGGAGGGCTTGATCAGGTCGGCGTGGTTGGCGTGTGGCTCGGTATGGGTTTCCGCCCTACGAGCGACACTGACGAACACGTTCCCCGTGATCGGATCGACTTGAACAACAGACATGTTCACTCTTCTCCTAGCTGAGGTTCTATTTAGAAACCGCATACAGAATACCTAAATGTAGCCATTTTGTCAATCTACCTATGCTTTTTTATTGGAATACTATACAATATACTCAGGTTTTAAATGTATACTATGCAACAAAAAATTATTTACGTTGTTTTTCTCTTGATACTATGTTCGATATTTGGTTATCAAGCTCACGCACAGACTACTCCAATTCCCGGATCAGTCAGTGAGGCTATTCTAACTGACGATTCATTTACATTTCCTGAAACTGATATTGATAATATTGAAGCGCCTGTAGAAGTAAAAGACGATTTTTCCCGAGGAAAAATAACTCGAATCATTTCAGAGACAGAACAACATGGCTACGGAGAGGGTGAGACTATCCTAGTCCAAGAACTCGAAGTTGAGATACTTTCTGGTTCTGAAAAAGGTCTTATTATTACGGTTGTTAACGAAGTACTACTTCAAAATACTCCTGGATGGAAGCTCGAAGTTGGAGATCATATTATTGTAGGAAAAAGTATTATTGCAAATGAAATCCAGCACTACATCAGCGATGTGTATCGACTCAATGCTCTCTGGGTCGTATTATCAATTTTTATAGGCATAACCCTGCTTCTCACTAAATTTCATGGCTTAAGAGCATTTGCAGGACTTCTCATGAGCTTTGGTGTAATTGGTTGGTATATTGTTCCTCAAATCATACAAGGTGCAAATCCTCTGCTTATAAGTCTTATTGGAACAAGTTTTATCGCAGCAACCTCACTCTACATAGCACATGGATTCCACGCACGCACTTCAATCGCACTTCTCGCCACCATTATTTCTATCAGTGCTGCGCTCATACTTTCGTATTTCTTTGTTACTTTTACACACTTGTTTGGTATGGGAAGTGAAGAAGCATTTTACCTCCAATTTGCTCCAGGAGCAGTAATCAATCTGCGTGGGCTATTACTCGGGGGTATCATTATTGGAGTCTTAGGAATTCTCGATGATATTACCACTGCTCAAGCAGCCGTCGTCGAACAAATTTATCATGCTAATCCAGAATTAAGCGCAAGAGAGCTCTATCTACGTGCATCCATTGTTGGACGCGAACATATCCTCTCTCTCGTAAACACACTCGTACTTGCATACACCGGTGCGTCACTTCCACTTATTTTATTATTTACTATTTACGAGAGACCGGCGTGGGTCACTCTAAACAGTGAGATCATTCTAGAAGAAGTAATACGGATGATTATTGGAAGTACCACACTTATTATTGCAGTACCCATTGTTACATTCATTGCCGTACATTATTATAGTAAAAGAAAACCTCTTGTTTCTCCAGAAACACTCATAGATCATCAACACACACATTAATGAGCATACAAAAAAATCCAGATTACATCTGGATTTTTTTGTATGCTCTTATCTCCTCAAATGAGAAAATGAAAGTGTGTTCGAGGGGATGGTCCTAATGCCATTCCCCCTCGTAATCTCCTTCCTACCCTCCCTGTAGGAAGCATCTGCAGTGTGATGTAGCCACACAGACCACACCACAACCGCATGGTGCTCGGAGGTACGTATGCCTCTGCTGCGTCCAGCATACAAGCATGTCTCCGTCCGCACGGACGGTGGAGATCGGGATGAGTGCGCACTCTCCCACACACTACGCGCGGAAGAGAGCACCTCTAACCTCCCTTGCGTACTATTTGTTATGATCTCGTATCATACTAAATAGTACGCAAGGGAATTACACCCAATCTCGTTTCAAGAACTAGAAAGTTTTTACCATACTTTTTTATATTTGTCAATACTTAAGCTATGCATAAAGTTTAAATTTAGCTAATTTAAGCAAAATAACCGATTTTTAATCGGTTATTTTGCTTTGCTCTTGTTTCCTTTTACAATTAAGAAAACGAAAGTGTACGGAGGGGCGACGTACACACGTTTGCACGTATGGTTGTCGCCCCTATGGAACGAAAGAACTGTTTTCGACGAAACACATCCCGTCGAATGGCTTGCTTGTGGAGACCGAAATCCCCTTTCTGTGTTTGTCCGAGGTAAATACCGCGGGAGACCGAGACAAGATGTGTCTCAAGGAATCGGGTACTCGTAGAAACAAAGTACCCACAAACAGCGAAGCAAGATGGTGGAGAGAAGTGAGGAGCGAAGAAAGACCAAGAGAATGGTCGAAAGATGCCTATGACCAAGGCTTTGGTATTTTCGACGCCCCACAACTTCACCACACCATTCATACTGTACATTTTTACAGAATAGATGCTGTGGTGAAACTTATGTGTGAGTGAACCTATGTCTAATATACCATGGAAAGATTCCCTGTCAAACAAATTATATGTTATTTGGGGATAACTACTTAGCTAAAACTAATTATAACTTACAGATACTGGATAAAAATTGCGGTACATATTAAATTTTGTATATTTTTTTCCATCCCCTGATTCTTGATTTTCTTTAACCTCTCTCACGGTAAATCCACATTTCTTATACACACTGACTGCAGCTGACTGTACCGTATTTACGGTAAGTTCAATCATATGTGCATGACGATTTCTTTCAAGTTTTTCTATTATTTTTTCAAGAAGTCTCGTCCCAATACCCTGCCCTCGATATTCGAATGCGACATACACTGATTTAAGAGACCATATACCCCCATCCTTTAATTCAGCACCTACCATTCCTACAATTTGACTATCTACTTTTGCTATAATAAAAAATTCATCCCGATTATGTCGGGATGAATTATAAATTTTCTTTTTCCATTCATTCTCAGTCAATTGTATTTCTTCGTGATAGCAATTCTTAAATGCATGGGGTTCATTTTTGAGAGCTTGAAGACGTAGAGCTCGAAACTCTTTCCATTCGGTAACTTTCGGAATTGTAATTTTAATGTTATGTATACGTTTTCTAATTAATAGAACACGGATAATACGGGATCGAACTGAATTTCAAAGAATTAATTCATTTTTTTATTACATTCTAGCCAATCCGCATTTTATTCTACCACACTTTTGACTTTTGCAACAATAACATCCACATCAATACCCGCTGCACGATAGAGTTCTGCTGCAGTACCAGACAACTGGTATTCAGTCACTCCAAGCATTTCGTATTTTTCAAACGTAATCCCTCGACTTGCACACTCTCTTGCAAGCATTCCACCCAACCCTGAATATGGATTATGATCCTCGACCGTTAATACTCTGCCTGTTTTTTTGATTGATTCGAATACTGTCTCATCAAACTTTTTAATCGAACTTGCAATCACTATTTCAACCGTAATCCCTTCTGTTTTGAGAATCTCCCACGCACGGAGTGCTTCAATCACCACCCCACCTATTGCAACAATAGTGAGCGCATCGCCAATTCGGAGAATATCAGTCTTGCCATAGGTGTAACTATATTTTTCACCAAAAAATGGCTTTCCTGATCCCGTGGTAAGCACGGGAATTTTATGTCGACCCATGCGCAGATACACATTACCCTGATGTGTCGCGGCAAATCGTACGAGTCTATCACAATGATTCGGATCTGCGGGTTCCAATTGCATTGTATTGAAAAAGCCGATAACCGATGCTGAATCATCAATCGCCTGGTGCGTCGGACCATCTTCCCCGACAGAGAGACCGCAATGAGTCGCGACCATCTTCACATTGGTCTCGTTGATATCATTCACCCGCACCTGATCTTTTGCGCGGCTCGTCATAAATGCACCAAAGGTGGAACAAAATGGTACAAATCCAGCAATCTCAAGCCCAGCTGACGCGGAAACCATACATTGTTCAGCTACTCCACATTCAATATGGCGATTGGGAAATGTTTTTTGAACTCCATCAGTTTTTACTGATCCTCCAAGATCTGCGGTGAGTGCTATAATATTTTTGTTCAACTTTGCAAGATCGACCAGTGCAGCTCCATACGCACTACGACAATCAGTAAGTGTGTCTACGCTATACAATGTTGCTTTTCCTGCTCTGATGTTGATCGTGTCACCCAGGCTTGCTGATTTAAAAATTCTAGGTTTAATCTTAATCTCTTTTCGAAATTTGTTAAGCATTTTTTCCTCTTCACTGCTTAGTGTTAGTCTCGTAACTGCATCAACAATTTGTTCGTTACTCGGAGCTTTACCGTGCCACGTAGCCTTATGTTCGACTCCTTCCCTCTCCATAAAATCTACTCCCTTACCCATAATCGTACTCGCACAAATGAATGTAGGATAACCATTCGGCTTTTGTGTAATTTCTAATGCTTCAAAAATATCATCATAATTATGCCCATCGATTTCAAGCACATTCCATCCTGCAGCTTTGAAAAATTCAACTGGATTGTACGGCATAATAGACTCAGTCGAGTCAGAGAGTTGTACTCGATTGTAATCCATTGCAACAATCAGATTATCTAGCTTGTATTTGTGCGCAAAATTCATCGCTTCATAAATCTGCCCTTCATTTCCTTCTCCATCTCCAATCATGACATACACTCTTTGTTTCGTTTTATTTATTTTGTACCCGAGTGCTGTTCCGCAGGCGACCGAGAGACCGATACCGAGCGGTCCAGTACCATACCATACACCAGGCACACGACGTGTTACATGTCCTTCAAACTGGGAGTCATTTTTTCGAAACCCTTCAAGCACTTCTTCTTTTGATACCCAGCCCATTTCTGCTAAAACTGCATATACAGCGGGTGATATGTGACCATTTGAAATAAACACAGGTTCTCCTGTCTGTGAAATTATGGAAGTATAGAGTGCTGAAAGATAATCAATAGACGAAAGTGATCCTCCTGGATGTCCACTGCCCGCGTGTGCAGTCATTTCGAGAATAGACTTGCGGCAGGATTGGGCACATAATTGTGCAAGTTGTTTGTGATCAGTTTGCATATCTTAAAATAGAACACGGATCAGACAGAATCTCACAAAATTAGTACAGAATTTATTCTGTCTTTATTCCGTACGATTTGTTCAATCCGTGTTCTATTATACAACTTTTTATTGAATTGAAACAGTTTTTACATTCACAAACTCCCGAAGTCCAAAATATGAGAGTTCACGACCTATCCCGGATTTTTTTATTCCACCAAACGGAAGGCGTGGATCTGATTTTACCATTGAATTTACAAACACGCATCCAGCTTCGATTTGTGGTATTAATCGCTCAATCTGTTCTCGATCGTTCGACCATAAGGAACTTCCTAATCCGAATGGAGAATCATTTGCGACAGCAATTGCTTCTCTTTCGTCCTTTACTTTAATAACTGAAGCTACAGGCCCAAAAATTTCTTCATTATACGCAGGCATTCCAGATTTTACTCCCGTCAAAATAGTGGGTGTATAAAAATAACCTGGTTTCTCTATTCTATTCCCGCCAATTACTAGACTCGCCCCTTTTTCAATTGAAGACACCACTTGTTTTTCTATTTCTTCCAATCCTGATGATGAAGCAATAGGTCCAATCAATACCCCTTCTTTCTTCGGATCATCTGGAATATAGTTTTTGAATTCAGTGGTAAATAATGCTAAAAAATTATCATATACTGATTCTTCGATAATAAATCGCTTTGCTGCAATACAGCTCTGTCCGCAATTTTGCAGTCGTGCTGCAGCACCCACATGTGCAGCTTTCTCAATATCTGCACTTGCAAGAACAATGAATGCGTCACTTCCACCGAGTTCCAATACTACTGGCTTAATCTCATCTCCTGCGATTTCTGCCACTTTTCTCCCCGCCCATTCACTTCCGGTAAGTGTAACTGCTTTTACACGTGGATCACGAATAATAACCTCCGTACGCCCACCGCTTACCAATATATTTTGAAATATACCCTCTTCGTATCCACATTCGAGAAATAAGTTTTCGATTGCTTCTGCGCATTGTGGAACATTTGACGCATGTTTCAACAATCCCACGTTGCCAGCGATAAGTGCGGGTGCAGCAAAACGCAATACTTGCCAAAAAGGATAATTCCATGGCATGACTGCAAAGACTATTCCCAGAGGTTCGAGCGATACGTAACTTTCTTTCGCATCAGTTGCAACCATTTCACGTTTGAGCATTTCAGAACCATGTTCTGCATAATATTCACATGCGACCGCACATTTTTCGATTTCAGCAATAGATGGAGCAAGTGGTCGACCGATTTCTTCGGTAATTAATGTTCCATATACAGTCTTCTTGCCACGGAGATGAACAGCAACACGACGAAGCATTTCGGATCGCTTTTCAATTGATACTTTTTTGTACAACTCAAAAGCTGATTGCGCTTTTGCGATTTTATCTTTTATTTGTTCATCAGTAAGCTCTTCAAACTTTTGTATATCTTCGCCAGTTGCTGGATTGTGGGAAATAATTGGCATATTATGTATTTAATCCGTTCCAATCCGTTAGATCCGCGTTATCTGTGTTCCATTTTCATTCGTTGATAGAACACGGATTGAACGGATTAGACGGATCAACACGGATTAATTCTTTAAACTGGACAAACTTTATCTTGCAATTCTTTGGTAAACACTTTGTAATTTTCTGAATAATCAATCGGTACTTCAATCACATGTACTCCCGGCAGTGACAGGGTTTTTTCTAACAATGACTTGAGTGATTCAGTCTCGGTAACTCGATACCCATATGCACCATAACTCTCAGCATATTTTACAAAATCAGGATTGGTAAAACTCAATCCGAAATCATGCATTTTTTGACTTTCCTGTTTCCACTTGATCATACCATACCCATTATCGTTCAGAATAAGGATAACTAGATCAAGTTTGAGTCGAAGTGCAGTTTCTAATTCCTGAGAATTCATCATAAATCCGCCATCTCCTGCAACGACAACGACTTTTTTTTCTGGATCCACGAGTTTTGCCGCAATTCCACCAGGTAATCCTGCCCCCATCGTCGCGAGCGCATTATCAAGGAGTACTGTGTTTCTCTCATATGCGCGAAAGTAACGTGCAAACCAAAGTTTGTACATTCCGTTATCCAGAGAGAGGATACCATCACGAGGCAGCACACCCCTTACTTCTGCCACAATATGCTGTGGCTTCATAGGGAATGAACTACTAGACACTTCATTTAGTTTATCTTCAATATATTTTTTTACTTTTAATGGATAGGAATTGTCCCATTGTTTCGGTGATATTTTCTCAGTTATTTGCCACAATCCATTTCCAATATCACCAAGTACTTCCCATTGTGGAAAATAGACACTATCTACATGTGCACTAAAAAAATTAACATGGATTACTTGTTGTCCTTGCTTCATAAAAAATGGAGGCTTTTCAATCACATCATGCCCAACATTGATAATCAAGTCAGCTCGATCAACTGCGCAATGTAGGTAATCATTTGCAGAGAGTGCTGCACAGCCCAGATGTAGTGGGTGCGACTCATCAATAACCCCTTTTCCCATTTGAGTGGTAAAAAATGGGATCTGTGTTTTTTCAATAAACTGCAATAATGATTTACTCACCAGTTTCCGATTTGCACCAGCACCAACAAGAATAAGGGGATGTTTCACGGTTTCTATCATTTCAACAGCACGTGCAACGGCTTTTTCTTCTGCTGCCGAACGTCTAATCTGATTGATTTCAAATAATGAAATATTCTCAACTTCTTCCGCAGCAATGTCTTCAGGAAGTTCAAGATGAACTGCGCCTGGTCTTTCCTCAATTGCAAATCTAAATGCTTCTCTGACCAATGCAGGAATATTCTCTGCATGTACTATTTGTTTGGTAAATTTTGTGAGCGGACGCATCATCTGCACGGTATCAATAATCTGGAAATGACCTTGTTTACTCTTCTTGATCGGCTTTTGTCCCGTAATCATAAGCATAGGCATTGCACCTAATTGTGCATATGCAGCCGCAGTAACCAGATTGGTAGCTCCCGGACCAAGGGTTGAAAGACACACACCTACTTTTCCAGTTAGCCTACCGTACGTAGCTGCCATAAATCCCGCACTTTGTTCGTGCCGTGTGACCACTAGCTTGATTGATGAATGACTCAGAGCTTCCAATAAATCTAAATTCTCCTCTCCAGGAATACCGAAAATAAATTTCACCCCCTCATGTTCGAGTGCTTTGACGAATAGTTCTGATGCTTTCATAGTTAATACAGGCTAGAGAAGCTTAGGATGCTCAAAAGGCTTGAGATGCTAAAATTGCTAATTTAACTCAGCTAACTTAGAAAATTTACTGTTTCTTCAATAGATCTCTAATTTCTTCAAGTAGCATTTCTTGTTTTGGTGGAGTCGCTGGCTCTGGTTCTTTTTTCTTTGCCATTTTATTCGCAATCTTTACCATCATAAAAACCGCAAGAGCGATAATCAGAAAATCCATGATGTTTTGGATAAACATACCATAGTTGAAAGACACTGTTTGTGCCACTACTTCACCTACAGCATTCATTTCTTCTGGTTTTAATACCACTTTCAGATTCTTGAAATCTACTCCGCCAATTATATACCCGAGCGGAGGCATAATCACATCATTCACGAGCGAAGATACAATTTTCCCAAATGCTCCACCTATAATAATACCTACTGCCATATCGATCATATTTCCCCGCATGGCAAACTTTTTGAAATCCTGGATAAAGCTCATAAAATTATTTTAAAATTGAATATGCTCATTCTAGCATTAGCCGGTACAAAAGAAAAGTATCGATCAATCGATACTTTTCTTACTCTTACCACATGTTATTGTACCAACGTACCTATCTTGAATGTACTCAACTCATTTTCAGGTCGTGGCTGCCCATCATGTTTTTTTTCGAATAATGCAGTGCCATCTTTTCCGCAAATAGAGAGTATCGCCTTTTCACCGCCAGGATGCTTGGACACCCAGGAAGTCACATCATACACTTCACCACGCACGGTAGTATAACAATCATCTTTTGAACCATGCTTCGAGACATCAGCAAGCGTAAATGTTGTATCGGCAGTTGCTGTATCAGTAGATACCTCAGTATCCGCACGATTCTCTTCTACAGGAGATGTTTCTTTTGTCTCACTGTACGAAGTAGTAGATTCTGGTCGTGTATCTGTTTCTACATATGAAGAACACCCTGCACCAACGAGAAGAAGTACGACCACGAAGATACTCAGTCTGTTCATAAGATATATAATAAAAAAATAAATTATTCGAGTAGTATACTGATACTACCTCTCAGGTGTCAATATTATTTCATCGGTACTAGCACCGTATTTTTTTGAACCGGGACTGTAAAGGAGATCATTCCATTTGTTATTGATTCTCTTAAATTTTCATCTCCAATTGACACTCGGCCAACGAGTGAAAGAACTGATTCACGCTCAACACTATCCGCTACAAATGGCTGACTCTGCTTATTAATATGTACCGGAATTAAAGTAATTCTTGTATCAATATTTTCAGTATCTTTTTCTAATTCTAATGAAAGTAACAGTCCTTGCATGGTTTGAAGTGAAAAATATTGATCGAATACAAAATTTCCTAGACTATAAAATATAATTTTATCTTTATATATTTCCACAGGCTGAATCACATGTGGGTGTGCACCAATGACTATATCAACACCTGCATCTACCAATGCATGAGCTTCTTTTTCTTGGAGCAGTGAAGGGGTGGTCGTCACATACTCGACTCCCCAATGCGGGTAGGCAATAATGATATCTACCTCGGGACGAATTTTTTCTACCTCGGCAATCACCTGTTCAAAACCAATTTCTACGAGTTGATGATATCCTACAAATCCAATCTTGAATCCATTTTTTTCCACGATTACCGAAAGTTTTTGCCCTGCCCGATTATTCGGATCGCCAAACCACTCTATTCCTGCTTCGTCAAGAAACTTTTTGGTTTGTTCTAGACCTTCGAATCCGAAATTCGTGGTGTGATTATTTGCCAGACTCACCACATCAAAATTTTCTTTGAGTGTTGAGGTGACTTTTGGTGAAAACGTAAAACTAAATCGGGCACCCCCTTCGCCATTTGAAATAGATTTATTTGTGGTTATAGGTCCTTCGAGATTCGCTACACGGAGATCGGCTTGTCGCATGGTAGAAGAAATCATGCGAAATGAATAACCAAAATCATTATGTTTTTGTGCCAAAAGAAGCATCGTGCGATCGAGCATGATGTCCCCTGCTGCGAGTATAGTGAGTTTATCTTTTTCTGGAACTACCAGCACGGCATTCTCATTATTTTCTTCAACAGTCTTCTTACTAACACTTGGACTGTTGTTACTAGAATCTGATGGGCTAGACGACCAGAATACCCAGGTGACCATCATAGCCACAACAGCTGCTGAGGCACTCATAATTGCGAAATATTTCCAAAAGTTGGTGTGCATAGAATTTTAGTATAACATACTCCCCTCCTTTACAAAATCACATATTGTGATAATCTTTTCCTGAAGAAGCATTACTCTCTCGTGTGCTTCAATCAAATACAACAACCGGATAGGGGCAACGCATGCTCACACTCATCATCAATAGAGGTCCTGGCTGGGACGAACTCGTCACCAGTCTGTACTACTCCATGCACACAAGTGGAACTCACCCGGTCTTCACTGTGCGCTTCGTCTACAACAAAGGGCGCGTGTGCGACTACACTCACCAGACGTTTCGCGTGATCGGCATGATTCCGCTCGATTCGACCCGTGCCTTCATCCTGATCCAGGAAACGAGGGCCCCGATGATGTCTCGGAAATTCGACGAAAAGAACCCTCCACGTACCTTCGCCGGCGTCTACAACCACAGTCCGGCATTCAGTCAGCAGTCACATGATCTGCCAACTCAGTGCCTGACAGAGATCGCGATGACCGATGATGAAGGTACGCTCGATCTGCAGGCACTGTTCACCAAGATTCTCGAACTCCCCTGAGTCCGCTGAATCCCCGTCATGTGCGCATATACTTCCATATCGCGCATGACGGTTCCTACCTTTCATATAAGAAAACATCCCGACTTAGTCGGGATGTTTTTATTCTTAGCCTCGTGGCTCTACCGCAGGCTCACTCACTGCGTCTTTCAGTGTCGCATCAAATGGCATGATATGTACAGGTTCTTCTGCCTGTTTTTCAAGCTCGGTCAACATTTCACTTGCAAGCGGAATTACAATATTACTCTGCCACAATCCTTCGCCCTGCAATCGTTCGAAATCCTTCACTTCCACAATGATTGCAGGAACAAATATTTCACTTGAAATTCCGTTACTCTCATTGTATTGCCACCGGCGCATATATCCTTTTTTTGCATTTTCTAACTCTGCTTCTACTGTCTTAGAAGGCTGATCATATGCGACCATTCTCCCTTTTTCAATCAGTGCACGGAGACGTGCATCATCAGTCTCTCCGACATAGGAAGATGCGCTAAATTTCTTTGTCATAATTCCATCGACATTGGTTACTCTCATCTCAGTTGCATTGACATTCACTCGGATACCCATCGGCTCACCATATTCTTCATAGACAGGCATGCCGTCAATCATCAGCTGGTATATGATAGTCTGTATATTTGAGATATAGAATGCATCCTTATCTTCTGCACGTTCATATCCAATTCTCCAACGAGTATCTACCTTCCCCGCGCTATACGAGCTCATATCTATCCCATATTCTTTCAAAAATTCATCAGCGACTTTCAATAATTCGACATCTTCAGGCACTTCATCAATCGTAATTCTATTCGGATCAACGCAAGAATCGACACTACATTCGATGAATGGTCGCGCTGAACGCCACGCCCATGCAGAGTAATTTTCTGAAATCGACACTGTTCCTCCAATCATATCCACATTTATCACATAGCCTTGTTCTCTATCTTCAACAAGAGAAAAATTTTGTACTCGTGCTTGCTGTATTTTTCCCAGATCGAAAATGCCTAATTTTATTTTTTGTAGTATTCCCGCATATTGTGTTGCAGCATCAGTTCCTGACTCACGTTTCAAAACCTCAATACTATCATCCAATTCTGGCAATTCTCCATTGAATGTAAAATGATAATTAATATATTCTGGATTATACAAGAGAGACGTACCGCTGATCTTCACCGCATCACCCCCCATACCCGCTGTCATCGGAGCCGCTACATTAGTCGCACTTTCAGCCGTATTCACATTCGCTGTCACCGGTGATAATGGACCAAATGCATTTGCCTCAGCTCGTACGACCTGTGTTCCACCCGTAAAACTGTTCTTTACCCATTGATTCGAGATGTTTCCTGACGTCACATACACAATCGGCAGTGCAATCGCAAGTGTTGCAAGCGCACCACTGAGTGTATAGACAAATTTTGATCTAAAAAATGAGAACGGCTTTTTTTCTGTCGTAATCCCATGAGAAAACTTTTCAAGTACTTTTGTTTTCAGTTCACGGGCAAAATTCTCATCGAATTGCGTATGTGGTTTATGTTTCATCATAGTATCAACTATTTGTGCGATTTCCACTTGATGATTTTTCAACTCAGGATCAATCTGGTAGAGCTCATCAAGAATGAATTGAATATTTTTTTCCATATACTATTTACTAAATTATGTTTTAGCGGGATATCCTTACACCTGTACTACGTAATCGGTAGTAGGTAGTAACAAATAAGTTGTAAGTTAGAAAATAAATTGTATTCACTTGCCACTTATTACTTATAACTTACTACTCATCACTAAGAGAATCCCTAGATATACCCCCAACGGTAACTCTTTTCGAAGCGACTTCAAAGCTCGAGAAGCAGCCATTTTCAGACTGGCTTCACTTTTTCCCAGCACCTCAGCAATTTCTTTATACGAAAGTTCGTCCCAGACCCGAAGTATAATGATTTCACGTTCACGTTCTGATAATTTTTCTAATGCATTTTCCACTTTTTCGAGCATGTCTTTATTTTCTATATGTGTTTTCAAATCGGTGGTATCTGCCACATCAAAATCTTCGGGAAATCCAGTTGTTTTTTTGTTCATTCGATATTGATCTACCAGTGTATTTCTCGCAATTCGATACAGCCATGATGCTGCCGAACCTTTCTCTGGATCAAATGATCCCACATGCTCAAGTGCTTTCATGAATGTGTCTGCCACAATATCCTCAGCAGAATGTTTGTCTTTTACCCGAAAAAAAGCATAGTCATACAGTTTTTTTACAAATCCATCATAGACCTCACTAAAAGCAGCACGGTCTCCTTTTTGTGCCAGTACCAGCTTATCTTCAAAAAAACCTATAGGCATACTACTAAATTAAAATCTGTATATAGTATACGGTAAAGGACAAAAAAAGTAACACTTAACATACTACTTACCGCACACCTATTGGACTGTTCAATTAGATGAGGATCTCTTCTTATTGCAAATAATACTACGATAGCGTATACTGTTTCTTTACACTTGTTCTAGAGTATATGGAAGAAACAAAGAAAAAAATTGCTGTTTTTGATATTGATGGGACTATTTTCAGATCGAATTTACACTTTGAATTGTTTAAGGGTCTCGTAGAATATGGAATATTCCCTGCAATTGTGTTAAAAGAAATTGAGGAATATCACGATGACTGGATCAATCGTCGTGGACATTATCGTGATTTTGAAAAATCATTGATTGTCTCGTACCAAAATCGCTTGAAAGGAAAAGTAGTTGAAGATATCCAGAAAGTAAGTAGATTTATTGTTGCCGAAAAAATGGAACACGTATATGTATATACGCGCGACATGATCGAGCGATTACGTCCTGATCATCTCCTGGTCGCCATTTCAGGTTCTCCACGCGAAGTTGTTGATGCATTTACCGAAAATTGGAAATTCGATAAAGCATATGGCACTATCTACGGATCAGAAAATGGTGTATATACCGGCGAAGTCGTGTTCCCATCATATGAGGTAAAGGATACAACACTCAACAATTTTTGTACTGAGCGTGGTCTTGGTTTGCAAGAATCAATTGGGATTGGAGATACTAATGGCGACATTGCATTTCTCAATCTAGTTGAAAATCCTATTGCATTCAATCCGAGCCAAGAATTATTTACCAATGCAAAACAGCGTGGTTGGAAAATAGTAGTCGAACGAAAAGATGTGATCTACGAAATTTAAGATGAATTACAAAAAACACCCAGATGTATAGTCCGGGTGTTTTTTATTTATTCAATTATGATTTTACTTCTACGGGGATGTCATTTTTTTGTTCAAGTCGCCCCCTCATTTTTCCTTTAACCTCTGGCACATGATTTTTCATAAACTCAATTCGTTTATCAGCTTGTGCCTGGGTAATCACTCCTTTTGTAACAAGCGACTGAATATGTTCTTTCATTTTTTCCTCAGCTTTTGCTTTCATTTGTTCTCTAAATTTTTCTACATCAATCCCCTTTTCAGTGAGTAATTCATTCAAATTTTTCCCCTCTGCCCACGCATCTTTAATTTCACTAATACTAAGACCGGTGAGTTCTGCCTGAGTCGCAAACATTTCTGATTGACGATTTGCGAATTCTTCCGAATCCACGTCATTGAAGACAAGGAAACCTCCTTCATGTCCGCCTCCTCTCATTTTTCCACCCTCCCCCATTCCCTGTGCTGACACAACTCCTGCGCCTAATAGTGCAAGTGCTACTGCAGGTAATACTGCATATTGTATACTTTTTTTCATAGTATCATATGTAATTATGATTTAGCATTATGTTTCCCGGGCTACATATAATACTACACCTACTCTCACTGATTTATTTCATTCTGATATTTTCCGCACCCCCATTGCCCTAATCTCATTTCCAAACCGAGGACCCATAATCATCACCCGATCTCCCGTATGAAACTGAACATCCCTCTTAATTTTTGTCTGTGGGGTAACAATCACCATGAACATCTCATTACGAGGATTCTGTATGTCGAAACCTTTGGGAGTAATCACTATTATTCTTCCGGTGTGTACTTCCTTAAACATTGGAAACCGAATATCAGGATATCCTCCACCTACGAGCGGAATATTGAATTCTGGTACATGTCGTATCATGAGGGGGTGTAAGGGTGTACGAGCAACAATCCACCCTCCCACAAATGCAATCAACACAATCAATGCTGCTGAATATACGAGTGGGGTCTTATACGCAAATGAATAGGAGCGGACTAAAATTTCAAGAATAACCAAAAATATTCCCACCAAGAGGATCAGGAGCCATGGCAGTGAACGTAAAAATAAAATCATTCCTCGTACGCCAAATCCTGGTGTAAATATGACTCCGGTTTCACGAAGTCCAAAAATAATCAGACTAATCAGATAAAATAATGATAGAGCGAGTATAACCGAACCCAATATGAGAAGCACTGTTTTCAACACAAAATGCCATTTGGGGCGCATTTTTAACTCTCCCTTCTTAATGGATTCAAGGATGCGATCAATATTAATTTTTTTGGTTTCTTCCTGCATACTTATGTATTAGAAATCATTTTTTTGAGCATTGTTCTGCCTCGAGTTATTCTCACCCCTACTGTTGAAATCGGTATTTTCAGAATTTCTGCAATTTCTTTGTATTCTAATTCTTCAAAATAAAATAACACTAGTGCTTCGCGATATTTGGGTGATATTTTTTTCATTACATCAGCCAACGATTCAGCGTCTTCTACTTTCAAAAAATCATCTTCAAGTGTATCGGTGGTTTTGGATGGGATTTTCACTAATGTATCGAAGTCAAAAAATGATACAGGCTCTCTTCCATTTTTCTTGATTACATTAATAAACGTATTGTGCGCGATACGGTACAACCAGGTTGAGAATTTCTTGGTAGTATTAAAGCTTTGGATATTTTTATAGGTTTTTATAAACACTTCCTGCACTGCATCTTCTAAATCCTCATAGGTATACAAAAACCGCTTACCATAACGAAGCATTTTTTGCTCATATCGATTGAATAACACACTAAAGGCTTCGCTGTTTCCCTGTTGCACATCCAATGCGAGTTCCTCATCCGTTCGGAGTGGGTCCATAAAATGAAATTCGGGATCTATTCATTACTACAACTATACCACACTCTTTATTTCACACCACAGTCTTAGATACTAAAAAAGCCTTACATAAGGCTTTTTTAGTATGAGTAATCATTAATCTTTTTTCTCCTCTGTTTCTTCTAATTTCTCGTGTATTTCCTGACTTTGTTCTTTTTTCTCCTGTTTTACTTCTTTCGCATCTGCCAATCCTGCGGTAAATCCTTTAATAAAATTTTTTCCTGTGTTTGATCCTCCGGTATCGTCTGCCATATGATTAAGGTGTTATATACCCACTTAACGAAGGTCTATTTTTACTATAGTCGTATATCTCATATCTGTCAATCATTAACAATGCAATGCACATAACAACATTTTCTTGACGATTTTTTATACTACTGTTATGTTTAGATACAATGTGTCTACTTGAGGGGACTAGAACCATATTACGGAGGTACACCTTGAAAAAAGACAAACCTACCGCGATTGAAGAGAGTAACATCATCGCACTCTGCAAAGAAGGCGATCATCGCGCATTCCAACAACTCTACCAGAGGTACCGCAAACTGATCATGAAGATTGCGTACTCCATGGTTCGCAATCTCGAAGCGGCGCAAGACGTCATGCATGATGTCTTCGTGAAAGTTCTCACCCATGTGAAAACGTTTGATGAGAAATGCACGTTTTCAACCTGGCTCTGGATGCTCACGAAGAACACCTGCATCGACCGCATTCGAAAGGAAAGGCGTGCAGCGTCTACTGAGTACTTCGACACCAGGATGCATGATGAGACACGACAGGATATTCGCATGCACGCGGACATCCCTACTCCTGATGCAGTATACCTGCACCATGAGTACTGCACACAGTTCACTAGAGCGCTGAATACACTTCCTCCCAGAAACCGAGTGGTTTTCGAGATGAGAGAACTCCGCGGCATGAGCTATGAAGAGATCGCAACCTCACTTGGATGCCCTCTCGGCACCGTGACAAGTCGGCTCTTCTATGCACGGAAAGACATGGAAAAGAAACTCGCCCACTATGATCGTTCCTAGATACCAGACGTGTATTACGCATGAGTGCACCGATGATGTTCCTTATACCCTGCTTCTATGCGCTCCCACATGAGCGGATGGACACAGAAGCAGAAGCAATTCAACCAGGAGCTTGCCATCGCTCCATTACAAAAATACATCAGACAATTCTGGTGTATTTTTGTAAAAACACCGTATACTTGCTATGATACTGTCCTATGCAACTTCCTTACCGAAAACTAGGCAAATATGCCCACACCCCCTTGGACCCTTTTGTTACCCAAGAAAAGCTAGATGAGCTCACTCGCAAACTCGAGCAATTGTATACAGATCGTCCAAAGCTAGCAAAAGAAGTGGGTCGCCTCGCAGAGCTCGGAGACTTTTCTGAAAACGTAGAATATCAATTGGCAAAAGGAAAGCTCCGATCAGTCAACCAACGAATACTCATTCTAGAAAACCAGCTCAAACATTCAGAAATTATTTCTTCCAAATCCACAAGTGTTACCATTGAACTTGGAGACACGGTCACGGTGGAGTCCAACGGAACAGAAAAAACATACCAAATATTAGGATCAAGTGAGACTAACCCGCACAAGGGAATCATTTCACATAATTCCCCCATAGGAGAAGCACTCATTGGGAAAAAAGTTGGAGATACTATTACCGTCGAGATCGGAAAGAAAAAAATTGATTATATAATCATAAAAAAAGAGCGCTCAAGTTAGCGTCTTTTTTATTTCTGTTGTTTTTCAATTTCCTCTGCAAGTAATTCTCGTCCTTTGACTGCCCAACTCTCCTGTCCGCTATGCTCCATCTCCAAGGTGTAATCCGTAATCAAGAGTCTTCTTGTTGCTTCATCTTTTTCTATTTCCATTTCCAAATATAATCGTAGAAAATCATACTGGGTTTGCAAACGTGTTTGTTCGTCTTCAACCTGGAGCCATAAATTATTTTCAAATGCCCATACCACAAACTCTTTATCATTTTTCTTCTCATCAATCATCGTAAGTAGTGTTTCTTGTATTTCATCCGTCGTAGTCCCGCTATAATCATTTTGTCCAAGATTATTTTTGATTCTACCAAGGGTATTATCTAGGTATTCACCCAGTTCATCAGGAATATACGGAATATCAGAAACCGTGTGTGCCGGGCGCATTGCAAGAATAATATCATCAGGACGTGCAGAAATTTTCATATTCGACAGTGCACTTACCAGTGCTTCTGCCTCATCAAATGATAAATCTGTTTTTACAATTTTGTACACCACGTAGTGAAGTGCCTTATCAATTTTGGATGGCTCGTCTGGTACATACCCGATTAACATTTGTTTCAAAAATGTTGAATGATTGTGCGCCCGCTGGGGCTCGCCAATTTGGTATGCATGTCTCTGGCGAAGCCACTGCAGTGTTTCAGTCGTTGGAAGACGCAAACTTCGAAGCACCCCTAGTGTTTCTGAGAATCCAACAATCACCAGATAATCTGCCTTCATCCCAAGTATTTTTTCAATCTGATTAATACCATATTCAATTCCACCAAGTCCACACGCATTGGATACATAATAATCAGACGACGTGACTCCGGTACCTGGAGGAAGCGGCGAATACGTTCCACGGGGTACTGCAGTAATCGTCACCTTTTCTTCCTTAGTATCAATAGTAATCATCTGGATCACATCGCAGTGCCCACTGGTTTGCCCGACGCGTTTATCAAGCCCAATCAAAAGTACGCGTGCAATACCATCTTCGCCAAATGGGTCAGCATCCTCTCCACCCTCTACTCGAGTACGCCTAGCATCAAGCACGCGATCAATCGCTTCTGTCCTTGCCTTCTCCATAGCTCCACCAGGGTCCCCTGCGCGAAACCACAAAATATTCCTCCAGATATACCATCCAGTGAAACCAAGGACTAGAATAAAAATTATAAATAGTAGTATTTTTTTCATGACGCCTATTGTACTTAGTTATGGAAAAAAATACAACGCCCTCTTGGATACCTTTTTTGTTCAGGATGTGGATTATTTGATAGGAATTGGATAGAGCGATTGCACCCTTTTCTGTTCTCTATGGAAAAATCTATATATCATTCTATACCCCCAATGGGTCAAAAATACCATGGTTCCAGTATAGACAGGCCATAATAGGGTATAACCCCACTTAGGCAACAGTGATGTGCATGGAGCAAACACACAATTTACATTTTCATCTATCGGAGTGGATAGTATAACTGAGATATACATAGTAGTGCAGTACACTACTGAATAGAACAATGATACCAAACGTGGTTTTTCTTTGCGCAAAAACCACAAGGTACCTATAGGAAGCAACATGTGCACAATAAGTGCAATACTTTTTCCATAATTAAATGTTCCCTCGAACATATAGCTTGTAATGTCTAGAACTTCTAAACCAAAAATATGGCTCATAAATCCAATCAACCACAGGATTTGAATCACAATCCCCACCTGCAAAATACCTATTACCATTTGTGGACGCCCTTTGTAATATGCATATGCATATAGAATTGAAGCGTGATTACAAAACCAAAAAATATCAGATCCTTTTTTTGGACTAAATAGATATTCCGAAATGACCAGGGCTTGGATTAAGATAAAAAACGAGATATATAAAAAGTTCTCTATTTTTTCTCCACCCCTTTCATTCATCGGAACGAGCGTACTTTCCGCATGAATTGTAAACATATGTATAGGTTATACTCCTCTTTATTTACCCTACACCTATACCAAATATATGTACAGCTATGTTACTAAAAAATAACCCTGGTTAGGATTATTTTTTAAATTTTCCGAATCCATCCCTGAACTCTTACCATGTGTGATCAACCAAAAAAACACTTCTAAATCTTTTTCGGAAATACTACTGACAAGAGAAGTGATACTCCAAGAGCTGACATGATAATTCCAAATGACATAAGTGATGAAAGATGAATATGAAATATACCTGCAAGCATCTTTAATCCGATAAAAACAAGTATAAATGAAAGACCTTTCTGTAAATAATGGAATTTGTGAACTACACCCTCAATAAGGAAGAATAGTGCACGAAGCCCCATAACCGCGAATATATTTGAGGTAAAGACAATAAACGGATCTTGAGAGATCGAGAATGCTGCGGGAATAGAGTCAACTGCAAATATAATGTCCGTACCTTCTACCAAAAGCACGATCATGAAAAGGACTGTGGCATGCCACTTTCCATTTTCCTTAAGGAAGAACTTGCCGTCATGGTAATTGGTACTAAATCGAAAAATCTTCTTTGCGAACTTCAAAATTGCATGTTCATGGAAGTCAGCATGTTCTTCTTTCTTATCTCTAAAGAGTTTGACACCTGTGTACAGTAAAATTGCCCCGAAAATATAAAGCACCCAATGAAATTGACTGATAATGTAGGCCCCCACTCCAATAAAAATTGCACGGAATACAATTGCTCCTATGATCCCCCAAAAAAGAACTTTGTGATAATATTTTTCTTCTAGCTTAAAAAAACTAAAGATAAGTAATATAACAAATAAATTATCAACTGAAAGCATTTTCTCAGTAACATATGCACTCATGAACGCTGCCGCTTGATCTCCCCCCTCCGCCCACCAGATAAGTACAGCAAAGGCACATGAAATACCGATCCAGAACATGGACTGAAGAAACGCTGACTTGAGCGAAATCTTGTGTGCCTTTCTATTGAAAAATCCCAGATCCGCAACCAAAAATCCAATAATAATTACCGCAAAGACAATAAACAAGTTGAGTTCAGTATTCATAGTTGGTAATGCGTATGTAATGAGGAGAAGTGTATCATGTTCTTGAGGTATAGATCAAGGATATGAACTACGTCTGATGCTGCTCTAGTGTTTTATGGAAAACATTTTTTTCATGGAAATTTTATTTGGCTTTACTGAAAAGTCAAACCAGCAAATAATCGCGCTTACGATTGCTGCAAAAAAACACCATACTGAAGTAAAATTGACTAAATAGAGCTTCCACGCAACGAGTGCCAATATCCAAAATACAAAATACAAAAATTTCACATTTCGATTGCTTGATATAAGACCAGCCACAATAGTCGTGAGTCCGTATACTACAATTGCGAGCGTACCAAATGAGGTCGTATAGTCATAGTAGATACAACTATTCACAACGGTGGCTGGAGCCGGATTCATAATAAATGCTCCATAGAGTGCAGTACCGAGCATAATTCCAGCCCCCATGAACCACATGAGTATTTGCTTCCGTCGAGGATTGTCTTCGAGCAGATAGACGCTCAGTGGTACATATGCAGGCCACCAAAAGAGTGCAAAGAAGAGAAACAGATACGTAAATAGCAACGTGTATTCCCCACTCCCTTGGATATTCACCCAAAGTATTCCTTCAATTGCTTGCTGGATTGCAAAAATAAGCGGTATGATTGCAATAGGTAGAGCTTTTTTGATTTGTTTATTTTTGATAACCGCAGCACCACCTGCTACAGAGAGAAGGGCTGCAGCGGTAAAACTCGCTTCTGGAGAGAAACACATACTGTGGAAATTTATTGGGAAAGTATAGCATGAAATGTATAAATAAAAAATCCTGACACTCACTCAGGATTTTTTATGTGCTCCGGCTGTGGGATGAGATCGGAACATATTTAATGGGAAATAATTGATTAATCGATTTATATATTTCTTTTCATTAACCCCATGTCTTTGTTAAAACGCTCATTATTTTTTATTAATTCTACAATTGAAAAATCAATTGCTTTTAACTCATCATCCTGGCTAAAATTATTAAGTTCTATTTTTTCTTGCTTATCGAGATAGTTAATAAATTTTTCAATTACTTCTACCCTGTTTTTCATATCTCTATTTCCTGTATCTCTTTGAGAGATGGGGAATTTTGACACTATTTCATTTAACGCATTTTCATCATAAATTGGAGTATCTTGAGCAACTAGATCTATGTAAATAGAACGATATAATAAATTACAGATATAATACTTGCCAGATAAAGTTACTTTAAATTTTGAATTTTCATCAATTTTTAAATTTATTGTATCAGAAGATGAGTTAGGAGTCTCAATGAGACCATACTTTAGAAGTTCATTAAGCTCTTTTATTAATATCTCACTACCGTAACCAATCTTATAAAATAAGCTGCTGATTGTTTTATAATCTTCAAAATTTTCATTTTTATCGATCGTTAATCGATAATAAAGATATTTTAATATTCTAATCTTTGTAAAATGATTAGTATTTCCCTGCACAGGGTAGAATAAATTAAAAATAATGCTCAATCTACTCTTATAGTAGTATCTTGATTCCAAGGAAATAGTTTTAATAAAATCCCAAATTGGAATTCTATCAAACTCCATTGCTATGTAAGTTGAAATTTTTGTATAACCCGAAAGCAAAAAAAGTCTAACTTTTTCTAGTAAAGATCTTATATTAGGATATGAAGTTTCGCCTAAAAACTTTAAAACCTCATCGTTATTAATTTCACTGAAAAATGTATTTTCTAATGTTTCAAAAAACTTTTTAATTTGTTCATCTTTTAATATAACTTTTATATTGCCTCTGTAATTAGCTCTTATCTTATTAAAATTATAATTTTTAAGAACATATTTAATTCTTTTTTTTAAAATTTCTCCATATGGTGGAGCTGTAACATGATAAACAACAGAAGGATAGGCATCAAACGGAGAGTGATTCTTCCACTGAAAGTAATAACCCTCGCGTAATGAAAGTATAACTAAACTTCTGATCGCATCTTTTATACTTTGTGATAACAAAAAAACCTCTTTTTGAGAATCATCATCTAACTGATCTGCATTATCGAGCACAACGCACATTCTAACCCCGTAGTATGTATACAAATATTGAGAAACCTTTTTAAGATGATTAATTTTTTCATTTAATTGTATTTCCAAAAATTCAGAGATTTTTTGTTCTAAACCATCCTTGCTATCTTTTAAAAAATTCCAAATACCCTTTAAGTTTTTTTCAATCTCTGCATTATAAATTTTTTTTAGTGTTTCAATAGATGTTAAGTCGTATTGCAGATATTTTGATTCTACTTTATCAATAATATCTTTATAAATAGCTTCTGTATTCTTTATTTGACTATAAGTATGATTCTTAAAATCGAGATAAATTACAGGAACTTTTTTTGATCTCCGATCTTCTTGTAAAGTTATCTCAACAAAATATTTTATAAATGTTGTTTTTCCCGCACCTTTACTACCAATAATAATGATTGGATTAGAAACAGAATCATTAACAATTTTTTCTTTTATTTTATCCCTTGTATTAGCTGTGTTTCTTAATCTTTCTATTTTATCGTCAAAATTTGGAGGATTATCAGGAAACAACATATCTAATTCAGAATTTTGCTTTTTTACATCTTTGTTCTCAACATAACATTCTTTTAACAAAGTGTTATCCTCCAAGTCGGATATACTTTCGAAAACTTCTGAAACAATTTGAATAAGGATGCTACTTAGTTCATTTCTAACAATTTCTTCATCCTTATTGTAAGGATTTTTAATTTCTAAAACTGTTTTACCTTTTGGTATTTCTTGAAAAAACTTTATTCTTCCATTTTTTAATACCGCCTCCTTAGAAAAAAGATTGAAAAAAGTTATAAAATCATTTTCTATCTCATTTAAATTTCTAAATATGTAACAATCATTATTTTTCCAATCAGTGCCGTCATTATTTACAAATTTAGCTACCACGAATTGATAGCCATTAGAAATTACCCCATATGCCAATCCGTGATCTACAAGATATAGACGAATTTGTTCTATAACTTTGGTATTTCCTTTATTCATCAAGGTTTTTATTTTAAATTTATTTCCTCCTGTATCTGGAAGTATTAAATCTTTAAAATTTCTCTTAGCCTCAACAATAAATTGAAAAATTGCCGTACTTACTTTATAATCATATTTTCCATTATCGGAATATTCCTCTCTTTTTATATCATTCTCGTCCCAGCCTAAAATATTAATAAGAATTTGGTCAAGAACTTTACTTCTAGTATCCGATTCGGACAAATCTATAGTTTTCCAACTATCAAATTTATCTTTAAACTCTTTAAAATTTTCTTTTGAAACATCAATAGTCTCCATAGATACTCAGATATATTCCTTATGCTCATTACATTAGCTAAAACCGAGAAATAATGCAAATACAATAGTCTTGAATTCTATTTACCTTTAATATACAATCTAGTTACAATTTAAGAAGACCTAAACTCCTTTTAGAGCATGGTCAAAAAACCGCAAAAACGTAGAGATGGCTAAGCCGTCTACTACTTTACTAATACATAAAATCATCTCTTATCAATATGGACACCCAACCTTTACCAGCTCCGAGTTTATGGGAAATAGTAACAGGTGTGTGGCCCTGGTTCTGGGGGTTTGCAAAAATTTTGTGGCCAGTATGGATAGTCCTCTTAGTCCTGATTCTTATCAAGCTAGGCATGTACAAAGCAGATAAATATCTTGAAAACAGAAGTTTCAAAAAAGAAAATAAGCAATGTACACAGTGTCTTGAATGGATACCGAAAGAAGCAAAAAAGTGTAAACACTGCGGGAGCAAAATATAGGTAAAAACTGAAATAAAATAATACGACCTATAGATCGTATTATTTTATTAGCTCGGGGACAGGGATTCGAACCCCGATAAAAGGCTTCAAAGGCCTCTGTCCTACCATTAGACGATCCCCGAATGTAAATTCGTCATCCCCGTGAAAACGGGGATCTTAAATTCTAATATCAGATTCCCGCTTTCGCGGGAATGACGTGAGGCGAAGTTTGTCGTTTTTACGTCCGCAGATACCGTCTCATGGCAAGCATGCTCGAGAAGAGCGTGAGAAGAAATACTGCTCCGAATTGAATTCCAATCAGGAAGAGTATATGTGACGTGAAGTAATTTGTCAAGATTGCCTCTGACTCAAAAATCACACTTACATAGGGGTCGAGGAACTGGAGAGTGAACCATGCAATAACACTGGTAATAAGGACACTTATGACGGTAAAAATAAATGACTCCACGAGATACGGTCCACTAATAAACCAGTTGGTTGCACCCACCAATCGCTTGATTCCAATCTCGGTGCGTTGTGTATAGATAGCTACACGAATGGTATTGAAAATAATTACAAATGCGATAATGGCAAATAGCGCGGTTAACGCATACGTAAAGCGTTCTACTTGCACCGTAATTGTCTGGATTCGATCAATTGCAGTTTCCGTGTCTCCAAATGTCTTTGCTTCAATAATACTCTCGTATTCGGGAACCGAAAGTGCTTTGATAATTTTCTGATAGTCCTTTGGTTCTCTCGTTTTTACGATGAGTGTCGAACCGAGTGGATTTCCTCCTAGTTCATCGAGGGACTCGATAATTTCAGTATTACCAGAATAGGTTTTTTTGAATTCTTCGAGTACTTCTTCTTTGGTCAAATACCGCTCATCGGTAACTTCGGGGAGAGAAGAAACAAATGCTCGCACTTCTGCAATATTTTCATCAGTTGCTGTCGGGTCAAAATAGATGCTCACATCAATCTGATCTTTTACTGATTGAATCGATTGATCAGTAAGTACACGGACGATAATCAGTGTATTAATCGAGAGTAACATGAGAATCAAAATGAGTACGGTCATGAATGACAAGCTCATGTTTCTCACCATGTCTTGAAATGAAAATTTGATAATGCGACCAAGAGACATAAAAATAAGTTCAAAATCCAAATTTCAAAGTTCAAATAAAATTAGATGCGATATCTTCCTTCCCGTTCATCAGATACCACGCGACCGTCGTGGAGTACGACTACCCTTCTCTTCAACTGATTTACGATTTCACGATTGTGGGTTACGAGCATGATCGTGGTTCCAAATTCATTTATTTTTTTCAAAATTTCAATAATTTCCTGCGTATTGATGGAATCAAGATTTCCTGTAGGTTCATCTGCTACCAAAATTTTTGGTCGGTGTACGAGTGAACGTGCAATTGCTACACGCTGCTGTTCCCCACCTGAAAGCTGATGTGGATAACGATCCACCTTATGTGCCAGTCCTACAATTTCCAATACACGTGGAACAATCTGCTTAATTCGCTTTCTTTTTTCTCCTGCTACTTCAAGTGCAAATGAAACGTTTTCTAAAACTGTTCGTTTTGGTAATAATTTAAAATCCTGAAAAATAACTCCAATCTGACGGCGAAGTAATGGAATATCATGAAGAGAAATTTTAGTAATATCCCACCCCCCAATTTCAATAAATCCTGCAGTCGGACGCTCTTCGGCAATTAGCATTTTTACTAGTGTTGTTTTTCCCGTTCCACTCTGTCCTACGATTGATACAAATTCACCTGGTTCAATATGAAGACTTACTTCATGTAAACCGATGCTGTCGCGGGAATAATGTTTGCTTACGTTTTTGAGCGTAATCATAAAAAATGATACAAGTAAAATATAGTATAGCATATCGGAATATAGCGATACAATATACACACACAATAAAAAGAACGTACATATGTCACAAATCAAAAAAACTGCCTTATTTAGACAGTTTTTTAAGTTATTATTTACTTTACAATCTCACTTAATAGTTCATGTTTTCCTTGCAAAATATGATGAATCGTATGGAGTAGTGGATACGAACTCACGTCACCCAACAATTCCACGACAATTGGAGTTGAAACCACTCCTTCGCACTCACTCGGCTTTGCTCCTGCAGCAATACGGCGACCTTCTCCTCGATGTCTCGAATCTTCACTCATGCCTGTTGCAATAAAATCTCCCATGCCCGCGAGTGTATACGTAGTTTCCTTCTTTCCACCCAAAGCTTCAATTTCTCTACCCATTTCTTCAATTACTTTGGTTGCATACCAACCCCTAGCATTACTCCCCATCCCCTGTTCATCAAGCATCCCCAACCCCATGGCATACACATTTTTCAAAACACCTGCAAGGACGGTACCATGTACATCGTCGCTATAGTTCAATAGGATACGACTACCCTGAAACAGTGCCACAATACGAGTGTATGTCTCGGATGACTCACTTGCTACCGCTCCAAATGCGTATTTCCCTGCATCAATTTCTGGAGCAACCATAGGTCCGCCAAAAAAGGCAAACGGCTGCAGTGGTACTACGTCTTTCACAATTTGATCCGCGGTTTTCATGGTATTTTTTTCAAAACCTTTTGCAACTGAAATAATCACTGTTTCAGGTTTCAAGTGTGATTTGATTCTCACCAGAGTTTCTCGTATTACCCATGAATGAATACAGAGAAATATTACATCAGCCTCTATCACCTGTTCTTCCAGTGTTCCTTCTCCCGTACATTTTGTAGGATCAATATCCCACCACTCTACTTGCTTTCCTCCACTCTGGACTATCTTTCCAATTGCACTTCCAATTTTTCCTCCTCCAATTACTAAGACTTTTTTCATACTATTATCCATACTAGGTATATTATTCACCTAAATTTATCACAATATGATACTATTAATCAATAAGTTCATCCATGAAGAAATTAAACCCGTATAAACCGCATACATAAAATAACCCAAAATGGGTTATTTTATGTATGGAGCCGATGTCGGGGATCGAACCCGAGACCTACAGTTTACGATACTGCCGCTCTACCAGCTGAGCTACATCGGCCTATGCAAAAAAGTCAAAAGATAATGCAAATACAACTCTATAAGCAGCCATAAGTTTAGCTAAAATAGGTCGTATTGTCAATCATGTTCGGTGATAAGCACCTACGGCTTCAGCAATTGTCTTATACCCATCACGCTTGAGGAAACGTGCAAGTTCATAATTGATTGTACCAATAAGCTGAGGGCCCTCATAAATCATCCCTGTAATCAATTGTACCAAAGATGCTCCCCGCTTAATCTTCTCATATGCATCCTCGGCAGAAAAAATACCCCCTGTACCAATAATTACCATCTTGTTACCACAATATGCATATGTCTTTGAAATAAGCTCATTTGAGAGCTCCCAGGTAGGCTTCCCACTAATGGATCCTCGAATATTCTCGGGAATTTGTTCTTTGATTGAGGCATCAGATCTATCTTTATTGAGATTACCAATATTCACTGCCTGCACACCAAAGTATAACGCCACATCCAACAGTGCGCGAAATTCTTCCCATGGCAAATTGATAGGCATTTTTAGAATTATTGGCTTGTCTATTTTCTCCACATTCAATGCTTCAAGTAGTTTTTGCAACCTATCCCGCGTGGTGAACGGTTCACCTCCAAATGTATTGGGACACGAAATATTCAGTTCATATATATCACCCTCATTGTGATCTCGAAATACCTGCACACATTTTCTATAATCATCAATACCACTTTCTTCATCCGCTGTTCTACTACAATTTGTTTTACCTATTGATATTACCCGGGGAACCGTTTTTTTCTCTGTTCTCAGATGGGCCACAATATTTTCTGCTCCACTATTTTTGAGTCCATAATAGACTACGAGCCCCTGTGAATGCGGTAGACGATATAGTCGAGGCTTTGGATTACCCTCATAAGCACTATACGTTACGGTCCCCACTTCAGTAAATCCAAACCCTACATCACCTGTTATCGTGCATAGTTTTCCCTCTTTATCAAATCCTGCAGCCAATCCCACTGGATTACAAAAATAAATACCCCACTTACTCTGTCCAAGCGAAGGGTTCGTATAATTAAAACAAATCTGAGTTAGCTTTCTAGTGAATGTATTTCTCCCCAACCTGGAACCTATAGCAACCATTCGATCATGTATTGCTTCAGGATCTTGTGCAAAAAAAATTGGTTTAAGGATCGAGCGATACAACACATGGAATACAGTACTTCGATATCGCATACTAAGTGAGGGTTATTCTGAGCGGGATACGAGAATCGGACTCGCTTCTCTGGCTTGGGAAGCCAGCATAATACCATTATACTAATCCCGCGTAAAAAAGTCCCACTCTTCGAGAAGGGCGGGACTTTAGTATTACTCTTCTACGATTATTCCATTGTTGTTGTCGCAGATACTTCTTCAGTTTCCACTGCTTCAGGTACATTGTTTCCCAATTCTTCAAATGGATTTCGAAGACCTTTTGATACTTTGATTTCTGATGAAAGTAGACGATTGTTCATATACACTCCAAATTTTGAAGCATCTTCTCCTGCGGTTTTAAACAAGATATGACGTGCTTTTACTTCTTCCACTTCAACCCCTTCTTGATCCTTCACCATACGTCGATCGTCGAGTCTTATAATATGGTATCCAAATTCAGTCTCTACGAGATTCTCTGCAAGTTTACCCTTCTCTAGACCAAACACTGCTGTTTCAAACTCAGGGACCATTACTCCTTTTCCAAACCAACCCAAATCACCACCCGACTCCGCACTACTATCTGATCCAAATTCTTTGGCAAGTTTTTCAAATGATTCGCCACCTTTGATTCGATCAAGCACACTCTGTGCAGCAGCCTTTACTGCCTCTTTTTCTGAAGGATCTTTTACCGACTCAAGATATGCCACACTTAATTTTTGCTCAAGTTCAGTTGGTACTACAATATTTTGTACAAATTCATCCAATGTCCAACCATAACGTTTTATGATTTCTTCTTCTGCTTTTTCTCTACTTTCAAAACTCGTTAATAATTTTGTTTCGATAATCGAATCAATATCTGACTGTTCTAATGATACATTAAATTCTTCTGCCACTTGTGCCACCAATTGATTCACCAACAAACGACTCAAGATATAATCAGACATTTCAGCTTCACTCGGACGCGTTGTTGCTTCAGCTTCTGTATCGTAGAATTTTTTCATTGCCTGAAGATTATCCACATATTCGGTATATGGGACTTTTTCACCATTCACCTCAGCTACAGGGATATTAAAGACGCCTGCAGTAGTAAGAGCAAATGATGATTCAGAGAGTCCTTTGACACTTCTAATACCTACAACATACCATATAACTCCTGCAATAACTAAAGCCACACCTAATCCTGCAAGCAATAAAGGACCAGCTTTTACTGATTTCTTCGATGTTTGTTCTTGTGTAGAAGTCTCGATTACTTTATCTTCTTCCATATATACTAAATTTACGTTACTCCCCTGAACTGGGTGACTTATGAATAAAATAATACCACCATTTTAGCGGATTTGAAATCTCTTGTCCATCGGGTGTTTTTTTTGCCTCTCGCGACCCTGCCACACCCCCCTCTGGATCTACCTGATCTATAAATAATACACGCTCTCCGGGTTTTTTCAAATTTAAATCAACTCTTGCCGTATCTTCTAGATATGCGGTACTTGAGACGTATTTCAAAAGTTCGAGAGATTCAAGTTTTTTCTTTTCAAGTTTACTAATCTCACTTTCAAGACGTTTTACTTCTTCACGAAAGGCATAATCTTTGAAATATGCACGCGCAAATCCAAACGCAAAAGCGAACGTAAGTAATAACGCACAAGTGAGAAAAATTTTTGACCCAAAAAACGTACGCACGCGTGAGGATTCCCGGCTCATAGTACTCCGTAGTATAGCACGATTACACTTATCCTCTCAATTGTTTGAGTCGAGCTTCAATTATTTTTCGTAAATAGATCAGATCTTCTGTATCAAGTCCGGTAATACCTTTGTGCATATCTTCAACTGAAAACCTAGGACCCAGACCACTACTAATACCATTAGTTTGTTTTTTTAACTCATTAATTAAACGCTGCACTCCTTGTGGACGTCTCACATATTCAACATCAATCCGTATTTTTGAATCACGCACTCTGATTTCAACTGTTCCATAATTGAGTATCATTCTCCAGAGCCCACGCTGTCTCACTACTACATCTTCAATATCACCTAACTCTGCTTCAGAAATAGTCCTACCAGTAATACCATCTTTTGCAATATCAATAATTCGATAATTAGTGAGAATAAAAACCGTACCTCGAAATCGTACGTAGTTTGTAATACATCCGGCAATTCCTATACTAATAAGCAAAGCAAAACCAATACTACCAATCGTGCCTTGACGAAACAACCAAAACATGTAGACTCCTGCAACTACAAATGGGATAATTGCTCCCATCCAGCGCCACAAATAAGTAACACCAAAGCGTCTAATTTCTGCAACAATTTGTTCATCAACCCGGAGTGGTAAAGATTTCATATACTAATTAATCTAACCAAGGTTTTAATTTTTCAAGCTGAATACCCCAATCAAACACACCTTCAATACGACGCTTACCCGCTAATCCATAGGTGTCACGTTTTTCTTTATCTCCCAATAATTCGGAAATAGTATCAACCACTTTACCTGCCTCGTGATATACATCGAATACTCGCCCTGTCTCTCCATCAATTACGGCCTCTTCTACGCCTCCACTTTTGCCCGCAACAATTGCTCTCCCCGCAGACGCAGCTTCGAGGAATACCAGTCCTAGCCCTTCTTCGCGCTCACCTGCAGTATGTGTTAATAATACAAAAAGATCAGCAAGATGATAATATGCAGCCAATTCTTCATGTGGTACGGATCCGATAAAACGTACCACATTTTGAAGTGATAGTTTTTGCACTGCTTCAAAAATCTCCTCACGCTTAGGTCCATCACCAACCACTATCCACACCGTATGTGGTTCTCGTGCCAAAATTTCAGGCATTGCATGTACGAGGTGCTGAAACCCCTTACCAATATCCATACGTGATACCGAAAGAATTACTTTTTTCCCTTGCAGTGCAAGCGATCTCCTAAGTTTTTCCACTTTTTCAGTATCTACAGCACCCAAAAACGCTTTATCCGGACATGGATAGACGACTAGTGACTTGTGTTCAAATTCAGGTAATCGCTCCAAAAATCTTCGCTTGATTGACTCGCTATTGAAAACTACTTGCTCTGCCCCCTCAACCACTCGCTTCAGCATTTTCTTTTTCCATGGATGCGCGGTCGCATAGAGTACATCCGTTCCATGAGAAATAATAATATACGGAATTTTTTTAAACTTTTTCAAAACGAACGCAGCGTATCCGAGTGGAAGCACATGATTTACCAAAACCATTTCTATTTTTTCTTTTTTTGCAATTGAAAAAAAATGGAATACTGTGGGGATCCAACGTGGCCACAAAAACGTTAGTAATTGTTTTTTCCTAAAAATTGGATAAGATTCACCCTCATCGAATACACGGTCCCCTGCCATTTTGGGCGCATATACCCGTATATGTTCAGGGTCAATTGAACGCGCAAATTGTGTGACATAGGTCGCAATACCTCCAATAGTGGGAGGGAATTCAAGGGTAGCTAAAAGTATTTTTTTCATACATTATGAGGTTTTTGACCGAATTGATTTGAAATATTGAATGTCCTCAGCTGATACCCCTTTCATGAATATAAAAAGTATTCCAAATACTAGGGCACCTATTATTGCTGCGAGAAGAACATGTACATATGCTGAAGTATACCACACGACCATACCCATTATAGCACTCACTAGTACCAATTTAGCTAGTAATGAACGGAGTTCCCCATATGGAATAGTTATATTTTTTGATACCGTAACCCATGAAATAATAAAAAGTACTATATTGCCTGCGGTCGCAGCAAGTGCAGCACCCTGAATATTGAATTTTGGAATCAATATGATATTCAACACAATATTTACGAGCATAGTAATACCTACATAGGTTGTCTGAGTTTTTTGTTTACCTGTAGCATTAAGTAATGCACCCAAGAGTACATTTACAAATCCTGCAACGACTCCTACCATGAGAATCTGAAGTGGTACAACAGACGGTGCATATTTTGGCCCAAAAAACGTATTAATTATTATTCCGCTTAACACAATAATCCCAACAGACATAGGGATTGAGACAATCAATAAATATCGCAATCCTTGAGAAAATACTTCACCGAGACGCTTTTCGTCATGTGCAAAATATTCACTCATTCGCGGGTAGAGTCCTGCAATAAGTGCAAATGGGATAAATTGAAACGCATACGCAATTTTATATGGCACACTGTACCATCCCACAGCAACGTCCCCTGCCATTTTTGATAGTAAGACTGAATCAGCATATGCGAAGACACGTCCAAATACGGTCGCAAGCGCAAAAGGTACAGCGATCGGTAGTAAATAAAATATGATCTCTCGAGAATAGCGAGGACGAAGTTTAATCCGATATTTTACTGCTGCAACAAGCCATACATATAAAGTATTCAAGAAACTCGGTATAAGAAATGCAATCATGAGGAAATACAAAGGGAATTTGAAATAGAGAAATAGAGTACCGAGTACAAGGGTCAAAAACTGGCTACCCATAATCCCATATGCCTCATATTTAATATTACCGAGTGCTCGAAGTGTCCCATAGAGACTTAATTGCAGTGAGTCTGAAAGCATGGTAATCCCAGATATGAGTACTAAGATTTGAGTATCAACATGGTATCCAAGAGCCTTCAGTACGACTACCATAATCGCATAAGTAGCCAATCCTAAAAACAATTTTAAGAAAATGATTGATGATAAAAATTCAGATACACGCTCTTTTGCCTTTGCACCTTCCCGAACCATTACATTGGTCAGTCCAAGATCGATAAAAACAACAAAAATCGTAGTAAAGGATATTGCAAAAAAATATTTTCCCGTGTCTCCTGGTTCGAGAATACGCGCAATTATTGCAAAATACACAAACGAAATAAGCTTTTGTGCAATTGATGCTCCTGTCATATAGAGTGTACTTTGGCCGAGGGAGATGGTCTTCATATAGGGATATTTTACGTTAAACAAGCAGAAAAGTCTATTACTTCTGTAACTTAAAACTCAAATGTCAAAACGCAAAACTGTAACTAAAAATTCAAAACTAACTTGCTCATTTAGTAACATTTTGATTTGAGTTATAGTTTTTACCTTTGAGTTTTGCGTTTTGACTTAACAAACAAAAACCCCCTGCCATAGCAAGGGGTTTGTAACATACTGTTAACGTTTTCTCCACTGATGTCCACGACGAGCTTTGGTCAAACCCGGTTTCTTTCGTTCCTTTGATCGTGAATCACGAGTGAGGTATCCTTCTGCTTTCAACACTGGTCGAAGAAGCGGATCCAATTTGATGAGCGCTCGAGCAATACCGTGTCGTACTGCATGAGCCTGACCCGTAACTCCACCTCCAACTACACGCACACTTACATCAAGTTTTCCTTCTCTCTGAACTGCAACAAGTGCAGCCATCACTACCTGCTGAAGAATTTTGGTAGGAAAATATTCTCTAAATTCACGACCATTCACGGTGATAGCACCTTTTCCTGGCATGATTCGTACGCGCGCAGCAGCTTCCTTGCGTCTTCCCAAGGCTTTGGTCATGCTATCGTCCGTATTTGTAGCTCTTTTTGCTGTCATACATTCTAAATTTAAGCCTTAATAGTTAGACGCTTCATCATCAGAACTCGATGTTTATTTTTTGGAAGCATCCCATTCACCGCGCGTTTGATAACTGAAGTTGGGTCGTCTTCAAACACTGTTTTCAATGAAGCAGTTTTCAAACCACCTGGGTACATCGTATGTCTCTTGTAATCTTTCTGGACAAATTTCTTACCTGTGAATTTTACTTTTGAAGCATTGGTAACAAGCACTGTTGCACCGCCATCAATATGACGTTCAAACGAGGGTTCATCTTTTCCCATGAGTGCCATTGCCACTTGTGTTGCTACGCGTCCGACTGCTCGACCGGTTGCATCAATTTCAATAGTTTTTCTTTTATTCATAGAAGTCATATTATACAAATTCGATTTTCGCAGTTTCCGCGCTATCATTCTCGCGATATCCTAATTTTGTAATTCGGGTATATCCACCTTTTCTTTCAGCATATCGTGGAGCGATGTCTTTGAAGAGTTTACTTACCGCTCTCCCTGTGAAGAGTACTCCCATTGCCATATCACGATCGAGCTGTGTACTTCCTTTTGCTCGTGTAATCAATGGCTCTACTACACCTCGAAGAGCTTTTGCTTTTGCAAGAGTAGTAGTAACTGCGCCATGCAATACCAAACTTTCCGCCAAACTGCGCAAGAGCGCTTTGCGTTGTCCTCGTTCACGTCCTAGCTTTACGCCTTTTTTCTTATGTCTCATACAATTATCAATAACAAATATTATTCTTGTCCAGCAGAACCTGTGCCCGCTGCGGTACCGGCCGCATCAAGTACAAGGCTATAGTGGTCCATAAGAATTTTGGTTGCTCGTTCTACTGCAATACGAGGAGAGATCGTTCCATTGGTTTCAATTCTGATCGTCAACTTTTCGTAATCAGTTACATCTCCTACACGAGTATTTTCAACTGAATAACCAACATCCTTGATTGGTGAATAGAAAGAATCCATTACAATCGTTCCCAAATCAAGATGCTTACTCTCTTTTTCTGCAGCTGGAATATATCCCAATCCTTTGCCGATAATCACTTCAAGAGTAAGTTCTTTCTTATCAGAGGTAATGGTAGCAATTTTTAATTCAGGATTTACAATTTCAATATCAGCATTTTTTTCAAAATCAGCAGCAGTCACCTCACCTACACCTTTTTTCTTTAAAGTCAACACAACTGGAGTATCACTGTGAGAAATTACTGCAAGTTGTTTCAAATTGAGGGTAACTTCAATCACGTCTTCCTGCACTCCTTCGATTGCAGCAAATTCGTGTTGAACTCCATCAATTTTCACCGCCTCTACAGCAGAGCCTTCGATTGAAGAAAGGAGTACTCGTCTCAAAGAATTACCAAGAGTGGTACCATATCCCTGATGACAAGGAGTAACTACGAGCTCACCAATGTTTTTATCACCGGTTTCTCGGAATTCGATTGTCGAAGGTAGTAAAATATAATCCATAGACCTAGATTATTGAAGGGTGGGGCTAAAGCCACACTCCCTCATGATTAACGAGTTGAGTAGTACTCAACAATAAGTTTAACGTCGAATACACGTTCAAAATCAGTTTCAACGGGCTTTCCGATCACGGTACCACCTTTTGCAGCTGTTGCAACGGTCAACCATGAAGGAAGTGTGTGTTTACTTAATTTTTCGTCAATTCCTTCAAAAATCTTTTTGTTTGCTTTATTTGGTTTGAGAGCTACTACATCACCAACACTTACAATATGTGAAGGGATATTCATCTTTTTTCCATTCAAGGTAAACATACTGTGACTTACCAATTGACGAGCCTGTGCACGAGTGATCGCAAAACCAAGGCGATAGACCACATTGTCCATACGCATTTCAAGTATCTGGTTGAGATTCACTCCCGAATCCCCTTTCATACCACTTGCAACTTCCACATAGCGTCGGAATTGACGTTCACGAAGTCCGTATACAAATTTTGCTTTCTGTTTTTCATCAAGCTGACGACCATATGAAGACGCATTACTTCTGCGTTTGGTTGGTCCATGCTGTCCTGGAGATTGCATCAATCGGCGAGCCACTTTGGTCGCATTTGTTTTCAATCCCAAATTCACATGAAATCGGCGAGCTATTTTATTTTTTGGTCCAATATTTCTACCCATAGTATTTCAAATTCGAATAAGTTACGTTATACGCGGCGACGCTTTGGAGGGCGGCAACCGTTATGTGCGATAGGAGTGATATCTTTTACTCCAAGTACATTGACTCCATTGGTATTAAACGCTCGGATTGCAGCTTCACGTCCACCTCCCACACCTTTTACAAATACGGTTACTTCTTTTACACCATACGCCTTGATTGCTTCAAGCACGTTTTTTACGACCATACCTGCAGCATAAGGAGTCGCCTTCTTTGGACCTTTGAATCCAGCACCACCAGCTGATCCCCAGCCGAGTACATCTCCATTCTGGTCAGCCACAGTAACAATGGTATTGTTAAAAGAAGCCTGAACATACGCTCTGCCATGAGAAACCGAACGAATCGCTTTCTTCTTTTTAGTAACTTTTTTAGTAGTTGCTTGTGCCATACGGTAATTTAGGAAAATAAAGGATACACCCTAGCTATTAGGTCTTCTGCGCAGATGGTTTTTTACCACTTGGAGCAACGTTTCGTTTGTTGCCTCGGGTTGTTCTACTATTGGTTTTCGTTCTCTGCCCTCGAAGCGGTAATCGTTTTGTATGTCTCGTACCACGGTAGGACTTGATATCCTTCAAACGCTTGATATTTGAAGAAATTTCACGTCTCAAGTTTCCTTCAGTAGTTTCTTGTTTTTCAATAATATTTCGGATTACATCTTCTTGTTCCTGGGTCAACGCTTTTACCCGAGTGCTCTCAGGTACTTTTGCAGAAGCCAAAATTTTCTTTGCTTTGGTACTTCCAATACCGTAAATATACGTAAGCGCAATTACGATTCTTTTTTCGCGAGGAATAGTTACGCCGGATACTCTCATATTTGAATGATTCAAAATTATTCTAAAAAATTAACTACCTGCCTTAGTTCTCTGCTTTCGTCCCTGTCGTTGTTTGTGGCGAGGGTTTTTGCAGATTACAAACCGTACTCCTCGTCTAATGACGATTTTACAGTCTTTGCAGCGTACTTTCACTGATGGATGTACCTTCATATTCTGTGCTTTTTAAACAAAAATCATCAACTACTAAGCGATATCGACGTCAGCCTGTGGCCGACTACACCGCACTAGTTGAGACTTCCTATATTAATTTAGAACCGGTAGGTAATACGTCCCTTTGAGAGGTCGTACGGTGTCATTTCGACTTTTACTTCATCACCGACATTGAGTCGGATATTGAACATCCGCATTTTCCCTGAAAGATGAGCGATTACTTCGTGTTCGTTTTCAAGTATCACTCGAAATTTAGCACCGGGCAACAGTTCATCAACTGTACCTCGGACTTCCAAAAAATCGTTTTGCTTTCCCATGTAAATATGTTTAATCCCGACTAGGTCGGGACAAGGGTTGATTCCCTACAGTTTGCTGCAAAGAATTTCCTTTGATGATACCCCGTAGCTTGCTACCAGGCCATTCATCGCCAGTATTGTAGCGTAAATGAATAAGATTGTCAAGGATTTATGGAGTATAGCAGGAAATCAATATTTTGTCTTATTTTAGCC
>CAYSXR010000005.1:0-10463 GCA_964435035.1 uncultured Gammaproteobacteria bacterium | reverse complement strand
GCAAGAATAAGATACCGCGCCAATTCCTTGTGTGATGATCCTGTACTTCCAAACGACCATTTTTTATTGAGCGTAAAATTAAAGGTCATTACAATCGCTGCATTAATGACTACTGACAAGGTCGGACTCATGTGAAGCCATTCGACAAATAACGTAAGTAGTGCCACATCAATTGCAACGCTCGAGGTGCCAACAATCACGTATTTGATGAATTTTACACGTTCAGCCCAGGCGCGTGCAAATGTATTTAGAATTTTCTGTTTCATATATAAAAGAAAGTATACGCGATACCTGATTTTTGTTCAAATAATAAAATACTACAGTATGTACCTGTAGTATTTTACGTGTATCTCCATACATTACTTAACCAAACATTTTCATCACTAAATCGGTAACTCCAAAGAAGTCTGAGAGTAGCTTTACATTCAACGTAACAATAATTACAGCGACAACCCATGCGAGAATTTTAATCCACATCTTATTTGCAAATTCTCCCATTTTTTTCTTGTCACTCGTAAATATAATCAAGGGAATTACTGCAAACGCAAGCTGCATCGAGAGAATAACTTGGCTTAAGATAAGTAATTTTGTTGTGCCACTTGTTCCATACAATGCAGTAACAATTACTGCTGGGACAATTGCAATAAGACGAGTAATCAATCGACGGAGCCATGGCTTCAATCTAATATTCAAGAATCCTTCCATCACAATCTGTCCTGCAAGCGTACCAGTAAGCGTAGAATTCTGACCTGAAGCAAGAAGTGCTACAGCAAACAACACACTCGCGACACCTACTCCGAGTGTTGGTGAAAGTAATCGATATGCGTCCTGAATTTCTGCAACTTCATGTTGTCCTGTGGTATAAAAAGTTGCTGCAGATACAATCAGAATAGCTGCATTAATAAATAAGGCGAACATAAGAGCAACACTGGAATCAATGGTCGCAAATTTAATTGCTTCTTTCTTTCCCGCAGGAGTACGTTCGTAGTTTCTGGTCTGCACAATTGATGAGTGGAGATACAAATTGTGTGGCATAACTGTAGCACCAAGTATTCCGATTGCAATGAAAAGCATTTCTTTGTTTTTGATAATTTCAAGTTTTGGAATAAATCCACCAAGTACGGCAATTACATCAGGTCTTGAAAAAATTATTTCTGCAAGAAAACAACCACCGATCGTTACAATCAATGTAATGACAAGCGCTTCAAGATATCTAAATCCTTTATTCTGAAGTAAGAGCACCAAGAGTACATCCAGTGCTGTAATACATACGCCCCATACGAGCGGAAGACCGAAAAGAAGATTAAGCGCAATTGCTGAACCAATAACTTCGGCAAGATCGCATGCTGCTATTGCGAGTTCGCACAAAATCCACAGCATGAATGAAATAGGCTTTGAATAATGTCCACGGCATGCCTGTGCAAGATCACGACCCGTCACAATTCCCAATTTTAGAGAGAGTGACTGAAGCAAAATTGCCATTAAATTTGAAATAAGGATAACGCTGAGGAGGGTGTATCCAAATTGAGACCCCCCCGCAAGGTCAGTTGCCCAGTTCCCTGGATCCATATACCCGACTGCAACCATATATCCTGGACCTGCAAACGCAAGCATTTTGCGCCAGAATGTAACATTTTTTGAAATTTTTACCGTACTGTTTACCTCAGGCAAGCTCGCACCCATACTTTCATATTTCCATGCTGGAGTATTATCAACTACGTTTATCTTTTTTTTGAAAAAACTGAACATATTCTATGTATCAAATATTATACACTTACATTATTTTCTTAATTCTCTTTCCATGAGGATCCTTCTTCGGATTCCCCAAAAATGTTGCAAGACGAGTAATCACTTCATCAGAAAATGCATGTTCGAGCTTGTGTGCTTCACCATGCACGTTCTCTGGTTTAATTCCCAAGACATCATGAAGAAAGACTTCAATCAGTCGGTGTTTGTAGGTGAGTTTTTCTGCAAGTTTTTGCCCTTGCGAAGTCAGAATAATTCCCCCACTTCGATCAGTTTTTATCAGTCGAGCGCGGTTCAGATCAGACACACGCTCTGAGACGGTGGATCGGGCGAGGTGTAAATAGCGTGAGATATCGATGATACGAACCTGGAGTCTCTGTTCTTGCAGTGAATACACTGCGCGCACATAATCTTCTCTCGTAGGGGTTATTTTCCGCATAAAGCACTTTGTTCGTATATACGAACATCACTATACCATAGTCGAATACTCTCGTCAAGGATCAAATTATCCACCCACTACTATTGACAAAATATGTAACCTGTGTTATCTTCTTTTGAAGTTTGGACTGGCTTTGCATTCGCTTGCCATTTGACCAGACTGTGTCTAGGACAAGCCAACGACGCGACAGGAGAAAAAACTCCATGGACCCGCCGAAGACGAAGAGGTACGGGGGCACGACGCTCCCCCATTTCGACACTCTGGACGAGACCACCCCGAACGGCGAGACCCCGAACAAGCCCAAGCGCAGGAGGGCCACCGACCGCGACCGCTACGCGCGCCGCGCCGGCACCGGCAAGGGCAAGATCGACTAGACGCGGCGGCGCGCCTGATCGGCGACGCGGCGGCACCCTAGTCAAAGGAGGGAGGACCATGAGGATCTTCGCAGTCTTCTAGACGGAGTAAATCTCAAACTCTGGAGCCGCACCCCGCACGAACTCGACGTTCAAGCGATGGGTGCGGCTCCAGGTTCTCAATTCAATTATTTTACAAACGCCTAACCAGGCGATTTTTTGTTTATATAAACACATATTTCTATTGACAAAATGCACATTCTATGATACCCTCTCTTGAGTTTGTCTGCGCAGCATTGGCGGCACAGCAGGCCATCGAGCCAACCGAAAGGAAGGCCGAATTCACCCCTAGAAGGAGAAAGGTCATGTCCACGGCTACGAATGTCACGGGATCGAACCGCGACCACAATTCCTACGACCTCCCCGACCTCGGCGATGGTGAGACGGGCCGCAACCTGCGGCATGACGGGATGACCGTCAACACCCCCACCACCACCTCCTCGCCCAATACGCGCGGCGGTGAGTACCAGGTCTTCCCTGATCCGGACGAGCCCACCTTCCTGATCAACAATCGACGACGCCGGGCATAGGGCCTTCTTTCCATTCGCGTCCGAGCGCGTACACCACATATGAACCATTTTGTTGGTTCAAATGATGAATGTACGCGCTCGGACTCTCTCAAAAATTCAAACGCCCACCAAGGCGATTTTTTTTACTTTCAATCTTTACAATTTTAATTATCCATGTTAATTTCTTTTCTGGTCGACCTTTAAGCAGCTTCTACTACCAACCCCTACAGAACCAAGGAAAATCAAATGGCAAGACCCATGCAGAATGTGCGCGACCTGCTCCGGCAATTTGCCTTGGAGCACGGTGTTTCACCAGACCTCGTGATCAGTGTTTGGTCACAACACAAAAGACGCAAACTCTCCCTCGACCTCTCCACCAATACATACGAAAAGCGTCTGAACTGGTGGACCGAACCTACTCTTCCGCAAGGTCACACCTTACGGATCGAAGCGCTCGGACAGACATCGTATGTAATCATCACGGCTACAGACAGCGACATACTCCTGTTAACTCAGGCTGAAGTCGCACGCAAACAAAGAGATTACGTACAGACAATGCGGTCAAAGGCGCACCTCTCCCCCACAAATAATATAGTGGGTCATGCTCCTGCCATCCCTCCGGCTTCTCCTCAGCGATCCCGAGTCAGCCTCAATAAGGTACTCAAGGATATCGCACGGAAAAGTGGAACCAAGATCGGTGTCGTCATGGTTCTATGGAGCAAACGGCCTGAGAGCCAACGCACACCACTTACGACACTGATTTATCCTGAAGAGAAGCTCTGCCGCGAAGCGTGTGCGAAGCTCGATCTCGAATTTCCCACCTGGAAATTCTCGGATTTTTACTTCACGTTCACTACGACTATGTTCAGTAATGAGCAACCGAAGAAAACACCGAGGATCATTCCTGTGAAGCGAGAACTCTAACGTCTCCTGAATCCATCCTGCGCCAGCTTCGGCTGGTGCAGGGAATCTAACTAAAAAAACAGATAGCTAGTAACAAAATCTTTGATACTGTACTATCTGCTTTTTTATTTTATGTCACTACACAATCTACATTTCTAATATCGTATACATTTTTTCCTCCACTATACGAAATCGCACTTTGCAAGTCTTCTTCGATTTCTTTGAGTTTCTGTTCGTAGGTCATCCCATTACTTTCAAATTCCCGCACAAAACCCTCAACATGACACGTAGTGCCTTTATTTTCCGCCGAAGCAGATCCAAAATAATATTTTTTAATTTTCCCATCGACCTCAACTGATTCTGCTGGAGAGTCAGTACAGTGACTCATCATAGCACCAATCATTACCATATCAGCACCTGCATGGATTGCTTTTGCGATATACCCATTATGTTTAATACCACCGTCAGCGATTAATAAAGGAACCTTTCCTTTCACCTCTTTTTTTCCTTCTGCACAAAATTTTACACACGAATACATTGGATAGGTAAATCCTGTTTTATCTTTGGTCGAGCATGCAGCTCCCCCTCCAATTCCCACTTTTACAGCATCAGCTCCCCAAGCTGCTAGATCTATAAAAGCCTGCTTACTTGCAACATTTCCTGCAATAATAAAACAATTTGGAAAATTTTTTCTCACATGCTCCAAAATATTTTTAACAGCTGGACTATGACCATGCGCAATATCAATTGTTATAGCGTCAACTCGAAAATTTTTGTCTTTGAGCGTACGAATAAACTCATAGTCACCATCTTTTACACCAAGAGAAAGAGAAATAAACATATCCTGATTTTTACCCACCCACTCTACAATTTCTTCGTATGTGTAAAAACGATGCAAGATATAAAAATAATCATGAGTTGCAAGCCACCTAGCGAGCGTAAAATCAATGGTGCACTTCATGTTCGCAGGTATAATTGGTACTCTCCACTTTCGACCTGCCACAAAAACCGATGCATTACATTCTGATCTCGAATTAACTATACACATTTTTGGTACGAGCCAAACAGATGAGTATTCGAGTGCTCTATTCATAGACAAGCTTATGTTAAGAGTTAACTGGCTAATGTATTTGATGTCATTCCGAGCGACCAAGTCTTCGAGGGAGTCGAGGAATCCCTTGCAATAAGCCGACACTATCTTAAAACAAGGGATTCCTCGACTCGGGTGCACTCGCTCGGAATGACAAGCGTTAGCGCACGCGTAAAAAAAGGGTTATGTGTAACCCTTTATTCTACAATTGCTTTGATACGGCGAACTCCTGCGCTTACCGCTTCTTCTTTTACAATTTTGAATTTTCCAATCACCCCCGTGTGTTCTACATGAGGACCTCCACAAAGTTCACGACTGAATGTTGGTGCACTAGGATCTGCCACTGGCAACTCTTCTGGATCACCCACACTATACACCTTCACCATATCTTCGTATTTATCACCAAAAAGTCCCATAGCACCTCGTTTCTTTGCTTCATCAAGTGGAAGTATTTCAAAACTCACTGGATAATCTCGCGTAATCGCTGCATTTACCAAATTTTCCACTTCTACAATTTGTTCTGGTGTCATTTTTTCACCATGAGCAAAGTCAAACCTCAATCGCTCAGGTGTAATATTACTTCCCTTCTGCACTGCATGGGGACCTAGTACTTTCTGCACGGCAGCATGGAGTAGATGCGTTGCAGTATGATATTTGAGACTCATTTCACTGTGATCAGCCAAGCCACCTTTGAATTTCTGTTCTGATCCTGCACGCGACAAATCCTGATGTTTTTTGAACTCTTCATTATATTCTTCACTATTTATTTCACTTCCAGAAATTTGTTTTGCAATTTCAATAGTCAATTCTTTGGGGAATCCAAAATTTTGATACAAATCAAATGCATCTTTACCGGTTACTGTTTTTTTATTTTTCAAAATCTTCTCAAGTTCTTTCACTCCTTTTTGCAATGTCGCACTAAATTTCGCTTCTTCCTTCTCAATTTCTGCTAATATTTTTTCTTTCTTTACAACTAAATCAGGATAAGCATCGCTATACATGCCGATAATAGACTCAGCAATATTTGTAGCAAAAGCCGTCGTAACATCTAGATTTCTCGCATAGCGAATACTTCGACGAATCAGACGCCTCGTAAAATATCCTTGGTCTTTATTACTTGGCACTACTCCATCTGCAACTAGAAATGTAGCTGCACGTAAGTGATCGAGGATTACTCGAAACGCATACGTAATCTCAGCACTCTCTTCATATTTTTTTCCTGATACTTCCTCAAGTTTATTTCGAATACTACCAAACAAATCAATTTTAAATACATCAGGATTATTATTTAGAGCTGCAGCCATTCTCTCAAGTCCCCCACCAAAATCTACATTCTGCTGCTTTAATTTTTCAAATCCATTTTCCGTCTTCTGATATTCCATGAATACATTATTCCCAATTTCGACGAATCGTCCACAATCACAATTCACGTGACATGGTTCGCCCTTCCACAGTGAATTCTCATGCAACCCGAGCTCAATACCAAAATCCCAGAACATCTCGCTATCTGGACCTCCTGGTTCGCCTACAGGCATATTCCCTGGAACACCACTGCGACTCCACCAATTTTTCTTTTCAGAATAATAAAAAATTCGCTCACCCACCTGTATTCCCTCTGTTTCAGGATTTTCTCCAATTTTAGCTTCAATTCCTCTATCTGCAAAAAGCTTTTGCCACAATTGAGCAGCTTCAGTATCCCGAGGAATACCAAGATCTTCATTTCCTTTGAAACACGTGAAATAGAGCCTCGTCGGATCAAGACCAATTTCTTTGGTAAGAAACTCCCACATCCATGAGATTTGCTCTTGTTTGAAGTAGTCTCCGAGTGACCAATTACCAAGCATTTCGAAAAATGTAGTATGACGATTATCCCCCACTTCCTCAATATCCTGTGAACGAAAACATTTTTGTGAATCCACAATTCGCGTCCCCATCGGATGCTTTTGTCCAAGCAAATAAGGGACCATAGGCTGCATTCCTGAGCCCGTAAACAAGGTCGTAGGATCATTCTCAGGAAGAAGCGAAGAGGATGGAATAATCACATGACCCTTGCTTGCAAAAAAGTCTAAATATTTTTTTCTCAATTCTGATGTACGCATAGTTTTTATTGTTCTTTCAATAATACAAAATCAACTCTATACTGGTTAGTCTCGGCAGTGTCGTATACAATTTTAACATCATATTCTCGATATTTATAACTTGATATATCAAACAAATATATTTTACCATCATTAGTAAGAGTGTACTTATACAAATATTCGACTAATGATAGGTCTATATTTTTATCTGTCCATGCATCTTGCTCTTCAATAGACGTAGGGAAATTGGGCAACTCTATTGCCCTCAAAGGAATAAAGACTGTCTCAATCTCTTTGGTACCAGGCTTATACCCAACTGACTGAAGAAATGAACTAATCATCGTTTTATTTTGTACGTCTCGATGGTTATTAGGAATTGTATAGATAAAAGAACGGTGGGGATCAGACATATTAGAATCTTTTCTTGCACAAGAACTGCTATTAAACACGCCTACGGTATAATTAATCCGAGCATTCATACTATCACACGTAGTTTTTACCTCTTTTTCTTTTACTTCATTAAGTACATCTAAAAATACCCGTTTTCTTTCTTCCAACTCTACAAATCTCTCTTTGTATGCTAATTCCAATTGCATTGCTACCACACTACTTTTATTTCTATGTATAGTCTGTTCCACAAATACTCTATCTTTATCCTTTGTTTTGAATTCACCGAGGATATTTTTTATATGTACTACTTGGTAGGTATCCATTTTTTCCACCACATTAGCATCTGCAAGCAACCCCAATGCCGGGAATACCGCATCACTGAGTGATTGAATATATTCAAAATCTATTTCTTTGCTAACCCCCGTCGTAAAGCGCTCAATATTATTATACGCTACACGATATTCAATCCGCATAAGTGGGAGTGCACATAATGCAAAAATCAAAACAGTTGCTTGTGTATATACTACATTTCTAAATGACTGACGCAACAAGACTGCGATTGCCATAGCAACAACCATCACCATCAAAGTAACTGAAAACCATTCCACCAACAAACGCTTAATGGTATAGCCATACGCCTGCTCATATAGATTGATTCTGTTGTATGCTGAAAGTGCAATTACTCCGACCTGTACCAAAAAAAACGCTTGTGACATACGAAGTAATCGTGACATACCATGGAATATAGCCGATCGGTAGGTGACAAAAAATACGAGTAGTGCACTCACGCTTACGATAATCAATTGATTGAACCCTTGTCTGGCATATTCTGAAAAGATAATACTATTCACACGCACATATTCGTACGAGCCAAATAGATGTGTGAACTGTACAATCACAAAGCTTGCAAACAAGATGTTAATCATGGTTACGATGGTCCCAATAATCGTACTATTGAATTTCTCCACTTTCAACATTTTTTCCTGCACTTCGTGGTCAATACGTGTAATAACAAAAAATAAACTTGAAAATAAAAGCCAGAGTAATACGATTTTGAATATATGTAGCCACACATGTGCATCCACAAACACCGATACTCGTCTAAACAGAGAGACGAGTACATCTCGAAAATCTGCGTCTGCTGACATGAGTAGAGCTGTGAAAAATATAATGAGTGGAAGCGAAATAATAATACCAATAATCACGAGCCGAGACTTTTCTAAATCATGTTTTCGAAGTGATGCTGGAATGATTATTTGTGATAATTCATTGAGTTTTTTGAACAACGGGGTGAAAAATTTTTGTATCACCGGAATTGAAAGAATGTGAAATCGAAATTGAGCTTTCACGTGCACGGTCAAAATAATAAAAAACAAAACTGAAAGCACCACTGCCACAGGATAGAGAAATTTTGAAGAAATATCGTCTGTATATAACGCAAAGCTGCCAAATATGAATACTAGTGGCAGCAAAAATACCAGTGCTAATTTTTGACGGATATGTCCTGAGACAAACAAAAAGAGTGTGTATACAACTAAGAGTACTGAAAAAAATAATGCAGCACCAATTCCCAATTGACGACCCGAGATTACAAACTCAAAAATAATTGCCGCAGCGAGCGCAATACCGCTATAGATCTGCACCGCAAACTGAGAAAACATATTTTCTTTTGCAAGAAAGTTCATATGGCAACATTAAAAAACACACCGAAATGTATCCTATCCTAAGTCTATCTTTAGCGCAAGTATTTGAGAGCAACAAACAGAATGATTCCAACCGCGAGGAGATATGGCCACGTAGAGAGGAGAAATCCACCCATGCCGATTACTTCTGGTTCCATATTTTGAATTATCAGGAAAATTAACCGTGTTTACATCACTTATAACTAAAAGTATATCATAGTCAGATTGACGTGAGCAAAAATATATGATATTCTTTGCTAGTTTCGTGTATACAAAGTGTTATACGCCGAACAAAGGAAGGACATCTCCATGCTCAATCTGACCGATCTGCACCAAGTCACGCAGATTTACTACGATCCCGAATACGGTAAAATCCGGTTATGGACCGGATACTCGACCGAGCATCGCAAACCCCTCAACCTCGAGAACAACACCGCCCTGAACGGCCTCCACCTGGTACTCGAGATCATGTCGGCGGTGACTGGTCGCCAATTCATCGAGAGTCCCGACGGGTTCTTCTACCGTGCCGACACCCTCGAGGGACGCCGTCTCGCGCAGGCAAAACTGGGAACCCAACACCAGATCGCCTGACCGCTGCCCCGTGTTTGTTCCGTCCCTTTGGACGATGCGACGAACACGGGCGGCACAAACACATTCACCTATAAGGGTGTTTTTTTATCGCGTAAAACTCGCTTCGCTCGTCACGCGACACGTTTTACACAATAACTCCCCCACCCAAACATTCACCTTTTTTATATAACACGGCAAATTGCCCCGAAGTAATTGCTCGCTGAGGATTGGTGCAGGTAATGGTAATGTTATGTGGATCAGAAACATGAACCGTGCACTTCTCTAATTTTTGACGATGACGAAAACGTACCGTGCAATCAAATAACGAACTCTCGGGTTTACCTGAAATCCAGTGCATGTGTTCTACTTTTATTTCGGTACTAAAAAGCAGTGGATCATTTTCCGGTCCAACAATAAGTTCATTTTTTTCGGTATCTTTTCCAACCACATACAATGGTCGCTCTCCCCCAGCAGTAGCAAATCCATGACGTTGTCCAATCGTATAAAATGGAAGCCCTTCATGTTCACCTAATATTTCTCCATTTTGTTTCCGCACTTTCCCCTTTCGTCCTTTGATACGTTTACTCAAAAATTCTTTCATTGATACTTCACCAATAAAACAAATTCCCATACTTTCTTCTTT